>BGOK01000005.1 GCA_003569205.1 Verrucomicrobiota bacterium
CCTTGGGTGAGCCTTACCAAGTGACGGGTGTCGACGCCCGCGCAGAGACCGCCGAGCTGCGGCGGCGGATGCTAGGTGCTGTAGGTAGTGGCTAATTGACTGACAAGTGGCCTAAGTTTTTTCAGGCTCAGGGCGGAACCGGCTGGAACAATCTAGCCCGGGCTTTAGTCCTCTATAACCCATGAGTCCTACCACCAACACCCGTTGGCTAGCGTACGGTTTCGGTTCTGCTCTACGCGCTCACCGCGTGGGCGCAGACGCCCCCGCCCGCTAAGCCTGTCCCAGTCCTGCCACCCGAGCCTCCACAAGAGGCCGTCATCAAGGTCGTCAACCTCCTCGACCATGTCCGTGACGGTAAGATGGACTACCATATCAACCCGAAGGCCGACATCCATGGTGACCCCAAGGAAGTCTACAAGCTGCAGCCAGATGGCGCGCTTCGCGTCAGCGGGGAAGGCTACGGCAGCATGGTCACGAAAGGCGCCTTTAAGGATTATCACCCTCGTCTGTGATTCAAGTGGGGTGAGAAGACCTGTGGGTAGCCGCACGAAGCGCTCCCGTGATAACGGCATCCTCGTGCACTGCTTCGGGCCGATCGGTGCCCAGGGCGGCTCTTGGATGGCGAGCATTGAAGCCCAGATCATCGAAGGCGGCGTGGGCGATATCCTCGTACTCAGCGCCCGAACCGCCGACGGGATTCCCTTGCCAGTTTCGATCAGTGCCGAATTGGGCCGTGATCGCGATAAGGAAGCGATTTGGACTCCCGGCGCACCGCGCGTGACCATGACGGGCGGCCGCCTTAACTGGCAGCACCGCGACGTCGATTGGAAGGACAACTTAGGTTACCGCGGACGTGCCGATGTCGAATCGCCTTTCGGTGAATGGACACGTTTAGAGATCATCGCCAAGGGCGACACGTTGGAGTATTACACCAACGGTGTCCTCGTGAACCGCGCCTTTGAGTGCAAGCCCAGCGGTGGCCGCATCCTGCTGCAGACCGAAGCCGCCGAGATGTTCGTCCGTCGTTACGAGCTGCATCCGCTCGGAACGTTCACTGAAAAGTGGACGCCCGCCCCCGCGGCGCCGAAGAAGACCACCGCGGCGCCCGTCGCTGAACCGGTGCGTGCCAAAGGCGTACCGGCCTATGTGGCTCGTCCGGTCGAGATGACCTTGGCGAAGGGGCAGGGCGCTGGGGCGGCTCCGGCCGCCAAGCTTCCTGCGGGCTTTGAGCTCATCAACGCCGTCCCGGCCGGGATGGTTGCTCACCCGACCCTCGGTTGCGTGGATGCCCAGGGCCGGCTCTTTGTCGGAGACTCTCCGGGCGTGGCTTGGGGTGTCGGTCAGCACGAGAAAGAGCAGGCGGGTCGCATTGTTATGCTGGAAGACCGCGACGGCGATGGCGTCTTCGACCGGAGCACGGTCTTTGCCGATCGCCTGACTGTCCCCAAAGGCGCGTGCTGGGCTAACGGTGCGCTTTATGTCGCTTCGCCACCAGGTATTTGGAAGTTCACGGACGCGAATAGCGATGGCGTCGCGGAGAAGCGTGAGCTCCTTGTCGGCGGCTTTCAGTGGAGTGCCAACGGCGCGGATGTGCATGGCCCGTGGTTACACCCAGATGGTCGCCTCTATTGGACGCATGGTCGCAAAGGGCATGAAGTGAAGCAGCAGGATGGCACCTTGGTGCACAAAGGCTTGGCCAGTGGAGTATGGTCAATGCGCCTCGATGGATCGGACGTGCGCTGGCAACTCGCTCATCTGCGGGACAACCCGACTGGCCTAGCGTTCGCCCCCACCGGCGAGATCTTTGGGACCTGTAATCTTTATAACGGTGTGCCCCGTCACGACACCATCGGCCAGTGGCAGCTCGGCGGCATCTACACCCGCCCCGATTGGTTGCAAATCGTCGCTGATCAGCTCCGCACGCACGAGAAGATGCCCTTAGTCGCCAACCTGGGCCATATTGTTCCCAGCGGTTGTGCCTTGTGGTCACGGGCTAATGAGCTTGCTCCCACGCTCGCTGCTTCGCTGAAAATCTCCACCTCATGGTCTCGCTCTATAACTCGCAGAAGGTCATCCGTCTTGAACTCCAGAAGGAAGGCGCTGGTTACCGCGCCTCCGAACACGAATTTCTTAGCCTCACCAAGACGGGCGCCCACCTCACCGATGTTGTCGAAGCTCCGGACGGTTCGCTCCTCGTGCTGGATACCGGCACCTGGTATCCCCATTGCCCCTCCACTCTGCTGAACTCGGCGAACGTGCCGGGCGGCATTTATCGCGTTCGCCCCATCAAGCCCGTGGCCTTGGCTCCAGCGAAGCCTTCCCCTTATCGCGAGCTGACCGACGAGGATATTGCCCGCGACCTCGGCTCGGCCGATTCGGCGGTGGCCCGGCGAGCTTGCGAGCAGCTCACCTTCCGCCTGGTCGGCACAACCGCCGCGCGGGCCGCTTTACTGACGCTGCTAGACAAGCCGCTGGATCCCTTCCTTGAGCATGCAGCCGAATATGCAGCCATGAAGACGCAGGCCTTTAGTGTGAAGGAACTCCAAGCCTCGACCGCACCGCGGCAACAGGCCCGCCTTCTGCGGATTCTTTCACAAGTCGCCACGAAGCCGGCCGACCTCGCAGCGGTCTATGATTTTGCTGCGACTAGCTTGGATGCCGCAGAGCCAGCCTTGGCTACGAATGCGGCCACTGCCCTTGGCAAGGCTGCGAATGCCGATACCCGAGTGGCCAAAGTCTTTGCGAGCTGGTTGACGGAGCCTGTGCTATCGGAGCGCCGCCTATTGGCTTTTGAACGACTTGGGACCGCTCTGGCCAGTCGCCCCGAGGTATCGAAGGCCTTGGCGACGGCACTGACCAAGCAAGGGCCGGTGCGACAGGTGGCCCTGAAGGCCATCGCAAACTCCACTGGCAAATTACCGGACCAGCAGTGGCGGCCGGCCTTACTCGGTCTCCTCGATACGGAGGTGAGCCCCGTGCTCTTTGAGGCCATCGCCCGCGTGAAGCATCGCAGCTTCGACGAACGTCTGAGCGTTTTAGCTGCGGATAAGTCGCGCGCTGTTACCTTGCGGCTACGGTCGCTCTTAGCCCTATCGGAGGCGGGAAGCCAGCTGAGCCCCGCGGCGTTTGACTTACTCCTAGAACTACTCGCCGACACTGGCCAAGCTGGCCCGCGGATTGAAGCCAGTCGCCGCCTCGCTGAAGCCCAGCTCTCCGACGCGCAACTCGACCGCTTCCTTCCCGTACTCATGCGAGCTGGGCCGATTGAGCAGGGTGACTTCCTGCAGCACCTCAAGAAATATACGCCCGGACAAGGTAAACGCATTGCCGCCGCATTCGCCCAGTCGTCACAACTCGGGACCCTTCGTCCCGATGAAGTGCGCGTGGCCTTCGCCAAGTGGCCCGCGCTCCGTTTTTGAAGTCATGGAGCCGGCGTTCAACGCGGCGATGGCCGCTACTGAGGCCAAGAAGTCCAAGCTCGATGCCTGGGCCCAAGAAGCGGCCCGCAGTGGCCGGCCGGAAGCGGGCGCCAAGCACTTCGCCGCGGGGAAGGGCGCCTGCCTGGCCTGTCACCAAGTGGGCGCGGTCGGGCGAGCCCTCGGTCCCGACCTCTCCCGCATCGGCGCTATCCGCACCGAGCGAGAACTCATCGAGAGCATCCTTTTCCCCAGTAACACTATCGCGCGCGATTATGAGCTCCATGCCGTCGTCACCTCTGACGGGCGTAACCACGTCGGCCTGATTAAGTCCCGTGGCGCCGACGGGCTCGTGCTGATGGATGCGGCTGGCCAACTACTGACTTTACCGACCACCACGGTGGTGAGTGAGACCCAGTTAGAGACCAGCTTGATGCCCGGTGGGCTGGACGCTGCTTTCACGCCCGCCGAGTTGGCTGACCTCGTCGCTTGGTTGCGGTCGCTGCGGTAAGGCTAAATACTGTAAGAGTCTACAATACGAGGGGCTTGACCTGTCGGGTGGGTTGGATAATTTCGGGAACGTCGCCACCCCGCGATAACCCCTATGATTCAGGATGTTCTCATCCTTGGCGGAGGAACCGCAGGCTTCTTCATGGCTGCCAGCCTGAAGACGCACCACCCATGCTTGCGGGTGCGGGTCGTGCGTAGTCCGACGCTCGGCATCATTGGAGTGGGCGAGGGCAGTACCACTGATCTACTGCGGTTTATCCATGGGTTCTTACGCGTCCCTCCCAGCGAGTTTTATCGGGCGGTGAAGCCTTCGCTCAAACTCGGCATCAAGTTCCTCTGGGGAAAAGAAGACTATCACTACACCTTCACCGGGGCCTTGCGGCAGAAGTTCGAACCCTCGGGGGTGCCGATTGGCTTTGCTTGCGATGAGACCTTGGCCGATGTCGACATTCATACCTCTTTGATGGCAGCGGGGAAGGTCTTCCCGCGGAGTCCCGATGGCCCTTGGCCGTTGGTGAACCCCACCGTGGGTTATCATATCGAGAACGCCGAACTCGTCGCGTGGTTGGAAAGCCACGCCGCTAAACTGGGTATCGAAGTGATTGACGGCGACTTGGCCGCGGTCGAGCAAGCCGAAGGCGAGATCCAGGCCTTGCACCTCAAGGATGGCCAGCGCCTCGCGGCAGACTTCTTCGTCGATGCCTCGGGCTTCCGTGCGGAGTTGATTGGCAAAGCCCTCGGCACGCCTTTCATCAGCTACGCGGACTCACTCTTCTGCGACAAGGCCGTCGTCGGTGGTTGGGCGCGCACATCTGAACCCATCCTGCCCTATACGACCGCGGAGACGATGGCGGCGGGTTGGGCTTGGCAGATTGAGCATCCGGGACGTATCAACCGCGGTTATGTCTATTGCTCGAAGTTTATTTCGGATGCAGACGCCGAGGCGGAGTTCCGAGCGAAGAATCCCAAGGTGGGGCCCACGCGTATCGTCCCCTTCGTGCCTGGACGTTACGCGCACCAATGGGTCGGCAATGTCTTCGCGGTCGGTAACGCGGCTGGTTTCGTCGAGCCCCTCGAGGCGACCTCGTTACTATGCATTGCGCACGAGTGTCGCTTCCTGACGATTGCGCTCGCGGAGGGCGGTTTGAAGAAGAACTACAGTATGCGCGAAACCACGGACCACTTGTGTGGTCGCCTCTGGGATGAGATTCGTGACTTCCTAGCCGTCCATTACCGTTTCAACCAACGCGCGGATACCCCCTTCTGGCGGCATTGTCGCGCGCATGTGGCGTTGCATGGCGCCCAGCGTATGGTCGACTTTTATCGCGAGAACGGCCCCACCTTCTGCCTGGAGGTCGAGTTGCTAGCCCCCGCCCAGAGCATCTTTCAATTGGAAGGATTCTGGCTCCACCTCGTGGCGATGGGTGTGCCCCATGAGCGGATGGACCGGCTGACGCCAGCGGAGCGACAGTGGTGGGCAAGTCAGCGAGCGAGCAATCGAGGGCGCGCGGCGACCGGCCTGACGGTGGAAGAATCGTTAAAAGTCCTCCACGATCCACGTTGGAGCTGGCGGCCGGACTTCTATAAAGACGTCCACTGAGCCGGCGGCTGTTACCAGAGTATGGCCAGGAGGCTGGCGGCGGGGACCGCTAAGAGCACGAGTAGGCAGCTCCCACGGCGCGCGTCCTGGGCGTCTTGATCGGCCTTATCCCAGGCAGACTGTTCTTCGTAGAAGCTCCCGTCTGCGCGGTCATGGTCGTTATCGTGGTCGCCGCCGTCGTCCGGGGTATCGTCGTTGTCGTCCGGGGTGAAGTCATCGTCGTCTGGGGTATCGTCGTTGTCGCGCATGCCTAGGACTCTGCCCAAAATCTGAGGTTCTGCAAGGGGTGGAAAGGTCGCTACAAGGTGCGGTTTACTCTGGAGGCTTAGCGATTCCTCGCCCACGATGGGAACCTCGCATGGCTACCGTCCTTTGCATGAAGTGGGGCACCAAGTATGGTCCCGAATACGTCAACCGCCTCCATTCGATGGTGCAGCGGCATCTCACGATCCCGCATCGCTTCGTGTGTCTCACTGATAACAAGGATGGCCTGAATCCGGGTATCGAGACCTTCCCGATCCCGAGCCTCAAGTTGCCGGCGGGTGCCCCGGAACGCGGCTGGACTAAGCTCGTCTCCTTTTCGCCCGATCTCAGCGCTCTAGGCGGTCCGGAACTAAAGGGTGAAATCCTCTTCCTCGATATCGACATCGTCATCGTCGGCAACATGGATGCCTTCTTCCAGCAGCCGGGAGAGTTCTTGATCATCCGCGACTGGCAGAAGGGCGATATCACTGGCAACTCCTCTGTCTACCGCTGGACTGCGGGCGCGCACCCCGACGTGCTGGAGTATTTCCGCTCGAATCTGGAAGCCGTTCGGAAGCGCCATCGCAACGAACAGGAGTTCCTCACTGCGCACTTAAGTGGGCAGGGGAAGGTCGGCTATTGGCCCGAGACCTGGTGCCGCAGTTTCAAGCGCCATTGCGTGAAGTATTTCCCCTTCTCCTTCTTTCAGACGCCCGCGATTCCTGCAGGCGCCAAGATAGTTGTCTTCCATGGCGTGCCCAATCCGCCGGACGCCTTGGTCGGTCGGAGTGGTAAGTGGTATCGTCGGGTCCTGCCGACCCCTTGGATCGCGGATAACTGGAAGTAGGCGGCACCGGTGCAAGCGGTTGGCGGTTAGCGGTTGGAATGGCTTTTAGGTAGGGGTAGCACCGCGTGCTAACCTAGTCGCATCTGGTTTAAAGGTAGGGGCGCGACTACGTCGCGTTCGTAGGCGGACGGAGTTCGAATGGTCAGACGATCTGCCCGGCTCGTCGCACGTGACGATGCGAACGGCGGCCATGGCAATGGCCGCCCTACCAAATAAAGAAGGGCAGCACGCGGTGCTGCCCCTACCTTAAGCAAAAGCGCTTTCGCTTACTTCTCTTCGGTGGCGTCCTCGTTGGCCGCTTCTTCCTTGGCCTGAGCCTGGGTGCTGAGCACGGGCTGGGCGAAGAGGCGACTGTCGTGCAGCTTGGCGATATAGCCTTCGCCGATGAGGAAGTTGAGGTCGGCGAGCACGCGTGCCTTGGCGGCATCATCGGCGGTTTCGCCGGCGACGGCGAGGGTGACGTCCTTGCCTTGGATGCCGGAAGTCTTGTCGAGGCAGTCGAAGATTTTCTGCATCGCATCGCTGAAGCTGGACTTCGGGTCGCGGCACTTTCGGCGCACGCCACAAGCGTAGGTGATGCCCTTGGAGCCCTTCTTGTAGAGGTGGAAGCCTTCCTTGCGGAGACGGCCGCGGATGCCGTTAGCGGTATCGAGGGGGAAGTCGCGCTGGCGATCGAGCGCGTAGCGGACGCAATCACGGAGCGGGCCGGGCGGCATCTCGGCGAGGAGACGGCCGGGAAAGCGAACTTGGTTGCGGGAGATGACGGTGGCTTCGCGGCGGAAGGCCAGCAAGAAGCCGCGGGCGGCGTCCATACTTTCCAGGCGCTCGGGCTCGCCTTCCTGACGGTCCTTCGGGGCGTATTCCGTACGGGTGGACATGGACTTCTTCCAGGCCTCAATGGCTTCGGGTTCGCGGACCATCTCGAGGTCGGCCTTAAAGCGGTCAAACGGGGCGTTAGGGCAGGTCCGGGCGTGGTGGTCGCGCAGGGTCTTCTGGTAGCTGTGGTGGGTCGGCGAGCCAAGGATGGCCCCTGTGCGCTTGCATCGGGCGACCATTAAGAAGGACCCCTTCGGGGCTTCGGTTTCGACCTCGACCGTATCGAAGAACTTATCGAGGTGGCGGTTGAGCACGTGGCTGACCGCTTCGGCTTCGGTGAGGAACGGCACGCTATCTGGGACGGAAATCGAGAGCGTCGCATCGGTGCGCTTCTCCGCATCGGCTGGCTTGATGACGATCGAAAGACGATCTTCCTTGTCCAAAATTAACAACGCGACGCTGAAGAGCTCGTAGGTAATCTGGCTCTTCTTCATCGCATCACCGAGCAACTCGAACTTGGCGTCGTCGGGGAAGAAGCCGGTCGTCACCACCATCTGCGGGATGGCCGGTTCGGATTCGAAGCGATCACCGCGGTCATCGCGACTAGGACCACGACGGTCATCGCGTGGACCGCGCGAAGGACCACCAGGACCGCCGGGACCACGCGAAGGACCACCCGGACCGCGAAGGACCACCCGGAAGCGACCACCCGGACCGCGCGAGGACCACCCGGACCGCGCGAGGGTCCGCCGGGGCCACGGTTGCCACCATCACGGAAAGAAGGACGATCGCCGCCTTCGCGGCGGGGACCCCGACTCGCGCCAATATTTTCGTTCGGTCCGTCGACCCAAGAGGGGCCAAAACCCAGCGAAGAAAGGTCTATCGGTTTGATAGAATCTTCGGGGGGGCGGGACGAATCGGCCGGATCGGGAGACATTGCGGGTCGAGAGTTGGCAAAGATGCCTCGCTTGGCAAGCGTGGGCACAAACGCTTTTTTCTTGCACTGATGCCCGGGTGTTCCACTTTCCACCTTCCTTAGATTGCTCAGGTGGTGGAATGGCAGACACGCATGCTTGAGGTGCATGTGCCGTAAGGTGTCCGGGTTCAAGTCCCGGCCTGAGCACCAATTTGAAGCTGGCCCGGTTCAATTTTGAGCCGGGCCTCTTTTTTATTCCCTTAAGGCGGCTCTGCGGCAGGAATAGGGGCATGGCTCCGCAGGACAAGATCGACGTTCTCATCCTTGGTTCAGGCGGCCGTGAGCACGCGCTGCTCAAGGCCTGCCTCCGCAGTCCCCGCGTCGGCCAGGTCCGCGTGGCTCCCGGTAACGGCGGCATGGCACTCGAAGCCGAATGCCTAGAAGTCGACATCAACAGCGGCGCCGCGGTCCTTGACCTCGTCCGCCGCACGGGGACGCAGTTCGTCATCGTCGGCCCAGAGGTACCGTTGGCCCATGGGGTGGTCGATGTCCTCGAAGCGGCGGGCGTCAAGGCGTACGGCCCTTTACAGGCGGGAGCGCGGCTCGAAGCCAGTAAGGCCTTCAGCAAGGACTTCCTGTTCCGTCACAAGATTCCCACCGCGGCTGCTGAGACCTTTCGATCCTTGGAACCAGCCCTGGCCTACGTCCGTCAGCAACCTGTCCCCATTGTCATCAAAGCCTCGGGCTTGGCGGCCGGGAAGGGTGTCGTCATTGCGATGAATCACGCCGAGGCTGAAGCCGCTTTACGCGATATGATGGAAGCGAAGGTCTTCGGGAGTTCGGGCGATGAAGTCGTCATCGAGGAATTCATGCAGGGCGAGGAAGCCTCGATCATGCTCATGGTCTGCGGCGAAGAGTATCTTATGCTGCCGCCGAGTCAGGACCATAAGCGCGTGGGCGAAGGCGATACCGGCCTGAATACGGGCGGCATGGGTGCCTATGCGCCGACGACGGTCGTCACGCCCGAAGTCGAGCGCCGCTTACGCACGGAGATCATCGTGCCTACCTTGCGTGGTTTAAAGGCCGATGGCATTGATTACCGCGGGACACTCTACGTCGGTATCATGGTGACTTCGATTGGCCCGCGCGTGGTCGAATTCAATGTCCGTTTTGGAGACCCCGAATGCCAAGTGCTCATGCCCTCATTAGAGACCGACCCGGTCGAAATCATGGAGGCCATCGCCGCTGGCACCTTCCGTTCGGCTTCCGTGCGGCTGCGTCCGGGTTCGACAATCATCGTCGTCCTCGCTGCGGGCGGGTATCCCGGTGAAATCCGTAAAGGCGACGTCATCACTTTGCCGCCGCAGCTCCCGGCGGGCGTGGATATCGTCCACGGTGGCACCAAGCGCTTGCCCGATGGCCAAGTTGTGACCTCGGGTGGGCGCGTGCTCGGCGTCGTCGCTCATGGCGCCACTTTGGCGGAAGCCGCTCAAAAGGCCTACGCGGTGGTGCCGCAAATCCAGTTTGCCGGTTGCCATTATCGTCGGGACATCGGCTACCGCCAGCTCCGCCGCGACGGCGCGGTCTGATTACGGGTTGAACCGCCCCACCGCCTCGACACTCTCTCGTCCATGCCAGTCGAACGCGATACCGTGACGTTTGTCTGCACAGGGAATACCTGTCGCAGTCCGATGGCGGAGGCATTGTTGCGCGCGGCTTTGGCGAAGCGGGCAGGGGGACTGGAGAAATTGAAAGTCGCTTCGTTCGGCTTAGCGGCGCAACCGGGCGATTCGGCCTCACCGAACTCGGTGAAGACGATGCAGCGCATTGGGCAGGACCTTCGGGCGCACCGGAGCCGTCTCCTGTCGCAGGCCGACCTGGATTGTAGCCTCGTCGTCTTTGGGATGACGGAATCGCACCTCGCGGCGCTCCGGCAACGTTTCGACTCCTTACCGGAACACGTCCTCCTCCTCCGGGACGTCCTCCCCGAAGGCGCGGACCGTAATATTCCCGATCCCTTTGGCGGCGGTTACCGCGACTACGAAGAATGCCGCGACTCGATGGTGGAAGCCATCCCCGCCTTACTGGCCTTGCTGAAGCACCATTTTATCCGACCATGACCACCCCTTTGACCTTCTCCTTTGGTAGCGACCATGGAGGCTTGGCCCTGCGCCGGGACCTCATGGCTGCCTTGCGTGCCAAAGGCTACACCATCCTCGACCGCGGAACCGAGACCGAGGCCTCCTGTGATTATCCCGACTACGCCCACGCTGTCGGCGCGGACGTGACTTCCGGACGTGCCCAGTTTGGGTTCCTTGTCTGCACGACCGGCATCGGCATTTCGATTGCTGCCAATAAGGTCCCCGGCATCCGGGCCGCCTTGGTGCAGAGCGCCGACGCTGCCGAGCTGAGCCGTCGGCATAATGACGCGAACGTCCTGTGTTTGGGGGCTAAATATGTCGACTTCCCTTTGGCTTTGGCCTGTGCCGAAGCCTTCTTGGCGGCCCAGTTCGAGGGTGGGCGCCATGACCGTCGCGTCGCCAAGATAGAGACTTGTGGATAATTGCCCGCCTTTTCCGTTGTCACGCTTGCTTCCGCATCTTTCACCTATCTCCCTATTCTCATGACTGCCATCAGCCGCACTCCGCTCGCCCAGCTCGACCCAGAAATCGACGCCCTCATCAAGGCCGAGCTCAACCGTCAGCAGACGCACCTCGAACTGATTGCCTCGGAGAACTTCACCTTGCCTGCGATCATGGAAGCGCAGGGCAGCGTGCTCACCAACAAGTATGCCGAAGGCTATCCTGGTAAGCGCTGGTATGGTGGTTGCGAACAGGTCGACAAAATCGAGCAGTTGGCGATTGACCGTGCGAAGGCTCTCTTCGGTGCTGACCATGCCAACGTCCAGCCGCACTCGGGCAGCCAAGCCAACGCCGCCGTTTACTTTGCGAGCATCAAGCCTGGTGATAAGATTCTGACGATGAACCTGTCGCACGGCGGGCACCTCACGCACGGCAACTCCGCTAACTTCTCGGGCAAGCTTTACACACCGCTGTCCACTACGGCGTCGGCGCTGATGGCCGCATCAATTACGACGAAGTCGCCGAGATGGCTGCGCGTGAAAAGCCGAAGATGATCACGGTTGGTGCGTCTGCATACGCTCGTGAAATCGACTTCGCGCGCTTCGGTCAAATTGCCAAGGAGAACGGTGCGCTCCTGCTCGCTGACATCGCGCACATCGCTGGCCTCGTCGCCGCTGGCGTGCATCCTTCGCCCGTGCCGTATGCTGATTTCGTCACCACGACCACGCACAAGACCCTGCGCGGTCCGCGTGGCGGCTTGATCCTGTGCAAGGCTGAGCATGCTAAAGCCGTCGACTCTGCGGTCTTCCCGGGTGCCCAAGGCGGCCCCTTGGAGCATGTTATTGCCGCCAAGGCCGTCTGCTTTGCCCAGTGTGCGACTCCAGGCTTTAAGGAATACGCCCGCCAGGTGGTGGCTAATTCGAAGGCGCTCGCCGACGCCCTCGTCGGTCTCGGCTTTGGTTTAATCAGCGGTGGTACAGATAACCACTTGAGCCTCATTGACTTGCGTAAGAGCCATCCTAATGTCTCCGGTAAGGATGCCCAGCTCGCGCTCGATGCCGCCCACATCACCACCAACAAGAATACGGTGCCGGACGAGACCCGAAGCCCCTTTCAGGCCAGTGGCATCCGCGTCGGCACGGCTGCGGTGACCTCTCGTGGCATGAAGGAGTCGGAAATGTGCCAAATTGCCCAAGCCATCGCTGTGGTGCTCTCGGATCCCTCCAATCCGGCGAAAATCGAGGAAGGTAAGGCCATCGCCTCGGCCCTGTGTGCCCGTTTCCCCTTGCCCTATTGAGTTTGTTCCGCACTTTTTCGCTTTCATTCCTTTTTATACCCCCTATTCTAATTATCTACCCCACTAACCCCATGAATACCCCTATTCGTAACCGCAAAGGCTTCACGCTCATCGAGCTGCTGACCGTTATCGCGATCATCGGCATCCTTGCCGCCGTCCTCTTCCCCGGCGTTCAGGGCGTTATGCGCCAAGCCAAGAAGTCCACGGCCCAGACCAAGGTCCGGAATATCGCCCAGGCCTACATCTCCTTCGCCTCGACGGGCAACAAGTTCGTCAAGCAGGGTGCCTGGAGCCTCACCGCCCCGACCCAAGCCAACTCGGTCGCCGATTTCGGCGCCGTGCTCGCCTACAACGCCAACCTGGGCGCCGCCGAACTCTGGTATGTAGACGCCGACCAGCTGAACGAATCTGCTTCCTTCCCGAAGCAGGTCCTCCTCGGTGCCACCGGCGCCCAGCAGGTCGACCCGAACTTCCTTACCGGCTCCGTCCAGTACGGCTACCACTCCTGGACGACCTTCGTCCCGACCCCCCGCAACATTGACGAAAAGATTCCCCTCTTCTGGGCTCGTGGTCTGACCACCGCCGGCAAGTGGGACGCCACCAACGGCGTCTGGGGTGCTGAAGGCGGCCACATCGCTTTCGGTGACTCGCACGTCACCTGGTTCCAAGACACCGCGACTGACGACACCAAGTTCGTCTCCAAGAAGAACGCTGGTACGATGACTGCCAACTGGCAGGACGCCGTCTCGGTTGGCACGGTGACCGAACTGAAGTCCAAGTAAGCGACTTTGGTTTCTGCGAAAAGCCCCGGGCCACCGGGGCTTTTTTGTTTTCGGAACCTACCCGATAGGCATTGTTTGCTTAGCATGGCCGCCCAGCACACATGGATCGACGCTTGTCGGCCGAAGACTTTGGTCGCGGCGGCCGTGCCCGTTGCAGTCGGTGGTGCGGTTATGTGGTCTCATGGAAAACGGGTGGACGGGTCGGATGATCCGAGCCTTGCGCTGGCGTACTGCCTGGCCTTCGCTCTCTGCGTGCAGGTCGCCTGTAACTTCGCCAACGACCTCGGAGATACGCTGCGCGGGGCCGACACCTCCGCGCGTGTCGGGCCACGTCGGGCCGTCGCCAATGGAGACATCACGCCGGCGCAGATGCAGCGCGGCATCTGGATAGCCTGTGTGCTGGCACTCGTTGTCGGTAGCCCGGTTGGCCTGCTTTCGCCGTGGCTGGCCTTGGCGGGCGTGCTGGCGATTGCCTGCGCCTTAGGCTACACCTTAGGTCCGTATCCTTTGGCCTACAATGGGCTCGGGGATGTCTTTGTCACCGCCTGCTTCGGCGTGCAAGCGACGGCGCTGACCGCTTGGGCGGCTTTCTTGGCCACGACTTGCCAATGTGGCCTGCACGGAGGCATGCCGTGGGTGCCGGCTCTGGTTGCGGGACTCGGTTTAGGCCTCTTGGCCGATAACATCCTCGTCGCGAACAACGCCCGCGATTACGAGACCGACCTCGACGCCGGCAAGCGAACCACTGTCGTGCGTTTCGGCCGGGGCTTCGCGCGTGGCCTTCACGCTCTCAACTTGGCCGCTGGACTGGCCTGCCTGGGCTTGGTCTTCGGTTGGCTGCCACTGCTCGTTCTACCTTGGGCCGTCTGGCAGCACCGCGGTTTCCGGCAGGCGCAACACGCGGGGGATTTCGTGCCTTTCCTCGCCCAAGCGGCCGGGTTGTTGCTGGTGGCCGGCGCCCTGTGCGTAACTGCCGCTTGCCTTGGCCTGACCCCTAAGGAATTCTGGCTGTCGCGATGAATGCACCCGAGTCACTCGCCAGCCAGCTCGAGGCTCTCGTCAACGCGGGCACCCGACCCTCGTGGGACGAATATTTCATGGCGACCGCCGTCTTGGTCAGCTCGCGCTCCAGCTGCGAACGTTTGCACGTTGGCTGCGTTGTCGTGTCCACGGGGAAGCACCCCAATCGACTCGTCGCCGCGGGCTATAATGGTTTCCTGCCGGGCACGCCCCATGACTCCAAGATTCGCGATGGGCACGAGCAGGCCACCGTGCATGCGGAGCAGAATGCCGTGGCCGACGCCGCCAAGCGTGGTGTCTCCCTCCAGGGCACGGTCTGTTACGTCACCCATTTTCCGTGCGTGAACTGCGCCAAGATTCTCGCGGCCGCCGGCATCATCGAGGTGCGTTACCGGCATGACTATAAGAACGACCCGTTGGTCGCGGAGCTGTTTGCGCAGGCAGGCTTGATCGTCACGAAGTTGGTGGGCTAATGGCCAGCAAGTTCCAGTCCATGGCGGGACGCGTGCTGGTCTCGCACCCGTTGCAGCGCGACGAGAACTTCTGTGAGACCGTCGTTCTCATTCATACGCATACCAAGGCCGACGGCGCGATGGGGGTTATATTGAATCGCCCCCTAGGGCAGTATCTCGGCCAAGTGCAGGAAGAGTTCGGCGCTGGGCCGTTGTCGGGCGTGCCCCTGCATGTTGGCGGGCCTTGTTCGGCGGACCGGATGGCCTTGGGTGGGTGGAAATTCGCGGCACGCGGGCCAGCGGCGATTCGCTTTGGTATCAGCCGTGAGGAGGCCGAGGTCTTGGCCGATATCGGCGAGTACCGTTTATTCGCTTATGTTGGGTATGCGGGCTGGTCGCCTGGACAGCTCGAGAATGAACTCCGCCTCAATGCTTGGGTCGTTTGTCCTTTTGAACGCGCCACCGCCCAGCTGAAGGAGCAGGCTTTTTGGAAGGGGTTGTTGGCACGGCATCGTCCCGACCTCCGGCTGGTCCTCGATTCGCCTGAGAATCCGGGCAATAATTAATCAGCGCGTCCCCGTCAGCAGGATGTCGACGTTCCGAATCAGGGTTTCGGCGGGCAGCTTAGCGTCGGCAGTGATCATCTTGCGCTGGACTAATTGCGGGCGAAATTTCTGGTCGAGGGCGACGTAGCTCCAGGAACCTTTGGGTAATTGCTTGCTCTCCGGAGGGAGGGCCGTCCAGCGTTTCGGTAGGCCATGCCAGGTGAATTCGACGTACCAACCCGCCGCCTTCGCTGGGTCACTGCCAGGCGCCATCAGTCCAGGGTAGCGTTGGATGAAGTCTGGCGGACGCTTAGTCCGCATCGTCACGGCGAGCGCGGTCGGTAATTGCCGGACGCTTTCGAGTAGGTTCACGGATGAGCGTGCCAAGACCGGCATGGGGTCAAAGCCGGCCAGGTTCTGTCCATTCCAGATACCATGTTGATTCGGCGTGGCGCGGAGGTCGGGCTGCTGGTTATACCAATTACCAAAGTTGGCCGAGAGCACCAAACCGATTTCGAAATGGAGGTGCGCGCGCTCCTTGGGGATGGCGGTCGCACTGATGGACGTGTGGCCCATCGTCGCGATGACCGCCCCCTTGGGCAACTGGTCGCCCACCTTGAGGTTCTTATCGATGGAGGCGAGGTGGGCGTAGAGCGTGTAGACGTGAATTTCAGCCTCGGGGTGGTGGAGGATGATATACTTGCCGTACGGGCCGTTAAGCTGCTGATTGAGGTAGGCGACGCTCCCTTTCATGGCCGTGAATATCCGGTCGAGCGGCTCACCGTTCGGGCCTCGGGAAATCGGGCGGATGTCGACCCCTTCGTGGAAGCGACGCTGCTCGTCGCGGACCATACCGAACAGTGCGGACTCTGGCTTGCCTGAAACGGTGGGCTGGGCGTAGTCCTCGTAGGAACGGATAGTCGTTCGGTCCATCGAGGTGGGCCAGACGATTTCGGTGGCCGCGAGTGGGCCGGCGAGGAGCAGGCAGACGAGCGTGCTAAGTCCGCGGTTCACTTTTGCTCGAGTTCCTTGCGGATGATGACCATCGAGGCGTTCAGATTATCGCTCAGGAAAAGGGCGGCTTCGCGGCTACTCATTCCTTTCTGCTCCACGGCGAACATGAGTTTCCCGTCATTAATTTGGTGGTCGATATGCATGATGCCCACGGCGGCCTCGTTGACGATAAGTACGAGGTTTTTCCCGCGGGCCTCGCGCGTGATATCCATGATAGTCCGGGCCGCGGAGGTGTTCACGTGGACGAGCAGGTAGACTTGGCGCAGGTCGCTGGGGCCGGCTTCGATGACGGTCGTACTCAGGAGTTCTTCCGCGAGGGTGAGCTCCTTCGTCATGATCGGAATGGTGAGGCCGCTGACGGGAAGCTGGACGTTCTTCCGCATCGTCAAGGTCGACGAGGGTGGGGCTTCGACGAAGATGGAGGCGATGTGCGTGACCTTGTCGGTGTTGCAACCGACGAGGGCGAGGACGGCCAGCAGGAGGCTAGCGGGACGGAGGAATGACATAAAATTAGCCAACGAGCATTTCCAAGGCCGTGCCCACTTGTAGGAGGTGGCTGGGTTGGAGGTCTAAGGCGGGGACGAGAAAGGTCTGCTTGGAGGAAGCGTGCTGATAGGAAATGAAGCCCTTGTCCGCCGGTCCCATGGCGCGGATGATGCGCTTGCGTTCGAGGAGCATGGCAAGGATGTGCTTGAGCACGCCCTTATCTCCACTTGGGTCCGCGTCGTCGTCGTAGAGCGAGAGGAAGAGCTCCTCGCGCGAAGCCAGTAACTGAGCGCGGTGCGCCTGTTCCTCTTCGTTGCGTTCCTTGACCTCCCGAGTCCAGCGGCCCAGCAGAAGCCCATTCGGGGTGAAGTGGGTGGCATGGTCCTTGAGGACATCGGCGCGCTCGATATTTCCGCCCAGCGGCTTGAAGACGACGCACACGACGGAGTCGCCGACGTGAAGTTCCTGGCCGGAGGCGGCGCAGGTACGAGCAATAGGTTTAACCTGCCAATCCATGCCTTCAAAATGAGGCTAGGCGGGAGGGCGGGGCAATCCCATTCCCCTCACATTCTGGCCCTTTGGCGGGAGGGCGGGGCACCTCTTTGCGGCTGACTTAGGGGGCGACTCGGGCAAGGTGAACCCATGTCTGAAAGCCCCGTCCCGCACTTGGCCCTGCTCGTCGTCGATGTCCAGCCGACCTTCCTCAAGGCGCTGCCGGATGCCGAGGCCTTCCTGCGTCGGTGCGCCTTGGCGGTCGGGGCGGCTCGGCTGTTAGGTATTCCCGTGTTCTTTACCGAGCAAGTCCCGGCCAAGCTCGGCGGCACGCACCCCGATCTCCTGCAGGCCGCTGGCCCTGATGCCGTCGTCGTTAGCAAAACGGCCTTTTCCGCGTTGGCGGGCGACGAACTTGCGACGGCCTTGGCTAGTCAGGGGATTAACAATCTTTTGATCTGTGGACTGGAGGGCCCGGTCTGCGTCTATCAGACGGCGGTCGATGCACTCCGGCAGGAGATGGGTGTGACGTTACTAGCCGACGCCATCACGGCCCGTCGTCCGGCCGACCAAGAAACCTGTTTCGCGATGCTGCGCTCGCATGGCGTCACCATCCTCCCAGTGGAGTCGGTGTTCTACGCGATGGTGCGCGATGCACAGTCCCCGCATTTCCGGGCGTTCACCGAACTGGTGAAACAGGGCTAAGCCGGACTGGCTTAGGTTTCTTCAACCGTTAGCGAAGGGGCGGGCGTCGCTGCGGTCCCCGTGGGCAAGCCAAGGTCGGCCCAAGCGGCGAAGGCAATCATGCCAGCATTGTCGCCGCAATGTTTCGGCTCAGCGATGAGCATCGGTAAGTCACGTTGGAGTGCGACATGAGTGAGCCGTTGCCGGAGCGTCTGGTTATTGGCCACACCACCAGAGAGGCCGACGGAGTTATACTCGCCGCGGTCGAGGGCTGCGCCGGCCTTGGAGACCAGTTGCTCGATGATCGCGTGTTGATAGCCCGCACAGAGGTCCGGTAAGTCGGCGGCGAGCTCAGCGTCGGATATCTTTTCAAGCTGGTAACGCAGGGCCGTCTTCAGCCCGGAGAAACTCATGCGCAGGTCGGCTTTCTCGGGGATACCGCGCGGGAAGACGTATTTACGTATGTCGCCACGGGCAGCGTGTTGCTCGATGAGGGCGCCGCCGGGGTAAGGGAGGCCGAGGAGTTTTGCCCCTTTATCGAAGGCTTCGCCAGCGGCGTCGTCGACGGTGCGGGCGATGACCGTGATACTCAGGTCCGTATCGAGGCGCACGAGCAAGGTATTACCGCCGGAGATGATGATACCGAGGTGCGGGAGCAGGGCTTTCCTGGCGGCGAGAAAGTTAGCGGGTGCTTGGGCGTGCAGGCCGATGAAGGGCGAGTGGACGTGCCCGCGGAGGTGGTTCACGCCAACGAGCGGCTTGCCCGTGGCGAGGGCCAAGGCGCGCGCGAAGCTGACGCCCATCGAGAGGCAGGGCAGGAGGCCTGGCCCGCGGGTCACCGCAATCAGCGAGACGGCCGCCAGTTCAGCGCGGTAATCTTCGAGCAACAACGGCAGGGCCGACAGGTGCATCCGGCTCGCTAGTTCAGGCACGACGCCGCCGAAGCGGACGTGGGCTTCGGCCTGTGAACTAATGACTTCCCGGCGGAGTCCCGCGGCCGGCTCGAACAAGGCGAGTGCGGATTCATCGCAGGAGCTTTCGATCGCGAGGATCATTGGGGTGGAGTCAGTCCATTTCTGGGGCTGGCTCAACCTCGTTTCGTCTGGCGCTGACGAAAAGAGCCTCCCACGCTGGAGGCATGGACGCCCCAGCCCGCCATGCCGCGATTGTGGACGTGCTTCGTCGCGAAGCCCGTGGCGGGGTGATGCCGTTTGTTCGTTTGGTGGAAGCAGCGTTGTATGCGCCCGGCCTAGGTTATTACGTGAGTGACCGCCCGCGCGTTGGGAAGGTAGCTGGCACCGATTTCACCACGGCCGCGGCGCTGGGCCCGATGTTCGGTGAACTCATCGCTGCCGCGGCGCAGACCTTGGTCGGTGACCTCTCGACACATACGCTCGTTGAGGTGGGCGCCGAACCTGGCCAAGCGCATTTCGCGAGCGTGGTGCCGTTGTTTGCCGGGACACGTGTTTTCCGGGTCGGCGAAAAGCCCGCACTCCCCACGCGCACGGTGCTGGTCGCCAACGAACTACTCGATGCGCAGCCTTTCCATCGCTTCGTCTTTCAAGGCGACGGCTGGCGCGAACTCGGCGTCCGGGTCGATGGTGCTGAACTCACGGTCGAGGCTCTGCCGGATTTCTCGTCTGCTTCCGCGGCCGCCTTCGCTGCCTCGTTACCCTTGGCGTCCGATGGTTGGTTACTCGATGCGCCCTTGGCAGCGGAGACCCTGCTCGAGCGTTTGCTCGGCGGTGGCTGGAGTGGGGCAGTCATCTTGTTGGATTACGGTAAGACCCTGGCGCAGTGCCTCGAAGGGTCGCCGGCCGGGACGGCCCGTGCGTACCGTAGTCACCAGCTCTCGGGAGCGATCCTGGAGAACCTTGGCTCGCAGGACCTGACGTGCCACGTCCTCTGGGATCGACTGGAGCCGATCCTCGTTGCCCAAGGTTTCCGCTCGGTGCGCCTGGAACGTCAGGAGGCCTTTTTCGTGAAGCATGCGGCCTCGGCCATGGAGCGGATTATGACCTCCGGGGACAATGAGGCCACTGGGCGTCTGCGGGCTTTGACGCACCCGGCCCATTTCGGGGCTAAATTTCAAGTCCTCTCGGGAATTCGCTGATTCGTCGGCGGGGAGGCCAAGTTTCTTGAAGCCATCCTCGACCTCGGGGGAACAACCCTTTTCCTAGGGTGACTCCCCATTATACCCATGAGGTCCATAGCATTCTTATTCGCATCCCTTTTTATCGGCGCCGCTACCCTGCAGGCCGACGTGAAGGTCATCCAAGCCTTCGAAGGCGACGGCTTTGATAGCTGGCAGACTACGGGCACGGCCTTCGGCCTCGCTCCGGTGGCAGGCAAGGTCACTGGCGTGAATGGCGAGTTCCGTAATTACGGCGGCAACGCGTTAGTTGTCTCGGGCCATGGCGGTGATGCCGCGACCGGCACGTTGACCTCCCCCGACATTCTGCTCACGCACCCTTTCCTCGGTTTCCTCGTCGCTGGCGGAAATCATTCTGGCAAGACGGCGGTGCAGCTGCTCATCAACGGCAAGGTTGTCCGCGAAGCCGTCGGCAAGAACGGCCTGACCCTCGCCGAGGTCATCTGGGACATCGCTGAGTTCAAGGGGAAGAAAGGCGTTGTCCGCATGGTCGACAGCGAAGTGGGTGCTTGGGGCTTCATCGCCGCTGACCACTTTCTGTTTTCGTCCGACAACAAGCCGAAGTTCTCATCGGGTGGCCGTCCGAAGCCCAAGGCCGCCAACAACCTCGTGCGCGTGGCGGGCGAAGGCAGCGCGGCCCTCGAGCCCGGTGCGACGTTCAAGGTCACTGGTGGTCACAAGGAAACCGGCGTGACCTCGCCGACGGCGATCGCTTTCGCCAACGATGGTAGCCTCTATGTCGCGGAGACGCATCGCTTTCGCTTTGGCGTCGAGGACGACCGTAACAACCTCTTCTGGTATCATGACGACTTGGCGGCCAAGACCACGGCGGATCGCTTAGCCCTTCACCAGAAGTGGGTCGGCAAGAGGTCCATTGAGTGGATGACGGACAAGTCCGAAAAGATTCGCTTCCTCACCGATGAGCAGGGTGACGGCGTCTTCGCTAAATCGAAGATGTTCGACGACAAGTTTAATGACGTCCTCGACGGCACGGGTGCCGGGGTGATGGCGTGGGACGATAACGTCTACTTCGCTTGTATCCCGCGCATCTGGATGCTGCAGGATCCGAAGCAGGATGGCAATGAAGGCCAGCGCAAGGTCCTCCAGGACGGTTTTGGCGTGCGTATTTCCCTTTCGGGGCACGACATGAACGGCTTCGCCATCGGCTACGACGGCCGCGTGTGGGGTACCATCGGCGACCGTGGTTTCAACATCGTCACGAAGGAAGGCAAGAAATACGACTCGCGTAATCGCGGCGCTGTCTTCCGCTTTGAGCCAGATGGATCCAATTTCGAAGTCGTGCACTTCGGCCTGCGTAATCCGAAGGAAATCGCCTTCGACGATTTCGGTAACGGCATCTCGGTGGATAACAATTCCGACCAAGGCGACCAAGCCCGCGTCGTCTACGTTGTCGAAGGCGCCGACTCCGGTTGGGAAATGGAACACCAAGCGATGCACACCTTCCACCGTGAGATTGGCCTCGAGCAGCGTCCGCCTTCCCGCTGGATGACCGAAAAGGTCTGGGAGCTTCAGAACCCGGTGCAGCCGGCCTTCATTATCCCACCCACCGCTTACCTGAGTTCGGGTCCTTCCGGCCTGACTTACCACCCGGGCGCTGGTTACCTCGAGGCCGAGGCTAAGCACTTCCATATTTGCGATTACCGTGGGTCCGCGGGCGCGTCTGGCATTTGGTCGTTCAAGGTTGAGCCTGCCGGCGCGGGCATGAAGATGACCAGCTCGCACCAACTGCTCTGGGGCGTTGCCGCGACCGATGTCGAGTACGACTGGAAGGGCCGCTTGGTGGTTTCCGACTTTATCACCGGCTGGCAATCGCACAACGCGGGCCGTATTATCACCCTGTCCGCTGAGAAGATGATGAAGCCCGAGTCTGCGTCCACGGTGGCCAGCCTCATCAAAGATGGTTTCGGCAAGCGTGGCTCGGCTGAATTATCCAAGCTGCTGGCGCATGATGACCAGCGCATCCGTCTCCGTGCCCAGATTGAATTGACCCGTCGCCCCGACGCCGCTGATCGCTTTGAAGCCGCGACGAAGTCCGCTAATCCCCTCGAGCGCGTCCACGGTATTTGGGGCCTCGGTATCCTCGCCCGTCGTGGCGCCGCCATCGCTCCGAGCGAGGCCTTCAACGGCAAGTCCACGCCGGTCGCCCCGTTGGCTGACCGCGTCGCCGCCGCCAATCGCCTCGTACCCTTGCTGAGCCACGCTGACGCCGAAGTCCGCGCGCAAGCGGTCCGTGTCCTCCAGGAAAGCCCGCTGAAGGGTAACGACCTCCCGCTCGGTAAGCTGATTCTCGATCCCTCACTCCGCGTGCGTTCGTTCGCCGCCATTGCCGCGGGCCGCCTCGCTGCCGCTAAGCACCTACCCGAAGTCCTGACAATGCTCCGTGAAAACGCCGATAAGGATCCGGTGCTTCGCCATGCAGGGTCATTCGCCATCGACCTCATCTGCCAGACTCCGGCGTCCTTCGATGCCGTGGCCAAGGATGACAACGCCTCCGTGCGCCTCGCCGCGGTGATTGCCCTTCGCCGTCGCCTCGACCCATCAGCTGCCCGCTTCGTGAACGATAAGTCCACGGTGGTTGCTGATGAAGCAATCCGTGCCGTCCATGACCTTGGCCTCGAGCCCGGCCGTCCGGCGGTGGCCGCACTCCTTGACGCGCGCGATAAGCGTGCTTGGACGCCTTTCATGCTGCGTCGTCTCGTCTACAGTGCCTTCCGCCTCGGTGGTGAGCAGAACGCTGCCCGCGTGGTCGGTGTCGCCGTCGACGAGAAGCTACCTGACGAAGTCCGCAATGAGGCCCTACGTCTCCTCGCCCAGTGGGCCAATCCTTATCCCGTCGACCAGTCGACCGGCCATTGGTTGCCGCTGCCTCCGCGCGATCCCAAGGAAGTCCGCACCAGCCTAACCGCCGCGCTGCCACAGCTCCTCAAGGGCAATTCGGATACTTTGAAGTCCGCCTTAGAACTCGTGACGCTGTTCCAACTCGATGTGGCTTCCTTGCCTGTCGATACGCTCACCACGTTGGCTGCTAACCAGAAGCTCAGTGGTTCCGCCCGGGCTAAGGCGCTGGCGATGCTCCTCGCCCGTAAGCCTGCGAACGCCGTCGAACTCGCCGACAAATATGCCAAGGACGCTAAGGACGAAGTAGCCATGGTCGCGATTGGCGAACTCGCGCAGCGCAATCCGGCTCAAGGCCTCGGCGAACTCTCTAATGCGGCCAAGACAGGCTCTCCTGCCCGCCGCCAAGGTGCCTGGAAGGCTCTCGCCAAGTTGCAGGCTTCGGGCGTCGAAGCCCTGTTCGTCGAACAGCTCTCGGCCCTCGGTGCCGCTAAGGGCGTGTCACCGGCTGCGATTGAGTTATTGGAAGCCGCTGCGGCTCGTCCCGAGGCCTCCGTCAAGGATGCCTTGGCTAAGCTGAAGACCGCTTTGGCTGACCCGAGTAACGCCTTGGCCAAGTGGTTACCAGCCCTCGAAGGCGGCGACGCCACTAATGGCTTTGCGCTCTTCCAAGCCTTGCCTGCCGGCCAGTGCCTCCGTTGTCACCGCGCCTCGGCCGACTCCCATGCCGCTGGCGGTGAAGCCGGCCCGAACCTTGCGGGCATCGCTAAGCGTGGTGATCGCCGTTACCTCCTTGAGTCGGTCGTCCAGTCCTCGGCCGTCGTTGTCTCTGGTTATGGCACCGTGAATATCGACCTCGCCAATGGTGGCGCGCTCACTGGTACGCTGCTGCAGGAGAAGCCTGACTTCGTCGATGTGGACGTCGCTGGCAATCGCTGGCGTGTCGCTCGTAAGGACGTGAAGGCCATGACCGCGCCGGTTTCTGGCATGCCCGCCATGGATAGCGTCCTGTCACTCAATGAAGTCCGTGACCTCGTCGCCTGGATGGCCACGCTCGAGAAGGGTGTCGCCGCGACCAAGGCCCCTGAGCCTAAGCCGCTCGATATCTCGACCATCAAGCCCGTCGTCCATGCTGCTGGTGTCGATCCAGACGTAATGGCCTTGGGTAAGCAGATGTTTGCGATGTGCTCGGCCTGTCACGGCCCGAACGCTGAAGGTGGCCCCATCGCTCCGCCCCTCGCTAAGTCGAACTGGGTGAATGGTCCCGTCGAGAACCTCATCCGCATCCAGCTCCGCGGCCTGCAGGGTCCGATCACCGTCTCGGGTAAGGAGTATAAGCTCCCTGGTCCAATGCCCGCGCAGGCCTATCAGACCGACGAGCAGATTGCGGCCGTCCTGACCTATGTCCGTAATACCTTCGGCAATGACGCTTCACCGGTGAAGCCCGAGCAGGTCAAAGCCCTGCGTGGCGAAGTCGGTAAGCCTCCGCTGACCGAGGCCGACCTCGTCCCGGCGAAGTAAGCCGCAGCATGGGTAAAGTAAAAGGCCGGACGGAGGAAACTCCGCCCGGCCTTTTCGTTGCCGTCAGCTCAGCCTACTTCCTGATCCTGACCTCGAGGAGACTCGCGCGTTTATCGTCCCGGACGCTCACGCCAAGCAGGTCTTTGGCCGAGATGACGATGGCGGCCTGCGGACGGGTCGTGAAGGTCTGTTTCTCGCCGCGGATAACCTGAACTTCCGCGTTAAGGTAGCCATTGTTTAGTCGCACATTCTTGAACTCAATCGTCGTAGCCACGTCCGTTTCGGGAAGCGTATGCAGCAGGACGAACTCGTTCGGGAACTTCGGCGTCACCGCATTCTGTCCATTCACGGGGGCGGGGTGGAAAGTCGCCGCAAAATCCGCTTCCGTGCTGATCAGTTTGGTCACGGGCTTAGCTGACTTTAACGTCACGAAGAAGCGCTCTAAAGGTTGGTGGGTGAAAGCCTGGAGCGTGGCAAAGGGGGCGGGTTTGAGGGCGACGAGGCCGGCCTTGCCGTTGGGTAGCACGCCGACTTCCGCAAACAGTTTACCGGTATTGCGGAGTTTTTCCCATGCCAGCCCTGTGCCTTCGGCGACGTAGTAGGACTCGATACCCGCTCGGACGTCGCCGTTATTCCAGTTCCACCGGCCTTGCCCCTTACGGGTCAGCAGGAACGGAACGCTGGACGGCTTGGTCAAGGTTGGCTCACCGTAGCTGGCAACACCGTCCGCCCCTTTCTTTAAGGGGATGTAGATGGGGGCGTCGTCTTTGATCGTATAACTGAAGGACGCGTTTAAATCGGTTGGGCCGGGATGCAGCTGATTCCATTCCTTCAGCAGGTTTTCCTTCTGGGTGGAGTTGAATGCCTGGAAGCCGTAGCTGAGAATCACGTAGTCGCCCTTGGTGAGGTCACGCGGATCGACGGGCTCGCAGACCAGTAAGAAACGTTCACCCGAGGCCAGCGGTCGGCTGTGATCATAGACCATCCAGCCAAGCACGCCGAACTGTAGCGCCAAGGCTCCGACGAGCAGGCGAGTGCGCATGGGCATGAGTTTCGCCACCATGGCTTCGAGCCAGGACGGACGGAAGTCAGGCATCTCTTCGGCAATCTCTGCCTCGCGTGGTTGGCGCCAGACCATGGCGAGTCCGAACAGCACCAATCCGATGAACAGGAAGATGCCCGCCATGCCGAGGTACCCCAGCTCCTTCTCGATGTCGACGTAGCGCCAAGTGAGCCAACCGAGGAAGACTAGGGCCCCGTAGACGTAGGGACGCAGGCGTTTCTCGCCGAGCCCTTGGCGAATGAGCGTCACGGCGAGCAGTAGCGTCGTCACGTTGGCGATCGCCACGATGAGCACCCAGAGTTGGTCGCGTTGCCTGAAGTTGTCGACGTTCAGGCTGCCGAGTAGGCTCGTGCTGAGAGCGAGTACGGCCACGAGGCCGAGCCAAGCTGCATGGCTGTCTTGGCGTTGGCGGGCACGGACGATGGCCCAGATGGCTAAGCCTGCGGTCACGGCGGAGAAGATTAAGTCGTGCCGCAGGAAGTTTCCGGCCATCCGGTTGTGGCTCGCGCTGTCCATGCTGCCGAGCGCCAGCGTGACGAACGCGACGCCTAAGGCCCCGATAAAACGGAAGCCGCGACCACGCGGGTCGCCCGTGGGGTGCAGGGCTGCGATGACCAGCGGGAGTACGAAGACGTGGGCGGGCGTGTGTCCGCCAAACATGAACCATAAGAACAGCGTCGACCACGCCAAGGCCCCGGCGAGTGCCGGCCGGGCCCGTCGGTAGGCGGCCATCGCGGTCGGTGCGATTAAAAGCAGGAAGACCAGGCGCTCGCCATGGTGGAGGGCCCTTTCCCGCCAGGCGTAGTGGTCGGTCTCCATGTTCAGCCAAGTCCCCGCCAGCACGATGACGACCAAGTGAAGAACGGTCGCGTCGAGCAGGAGGGCGAAGGGTATCGTGAAGATGCACCAAGCCAGCAAGGCATCAGGGCTATGGGCGTCGAGGTGGTAGATCTGCCCGATGAGCGCGATGCCGCCGCCATACATTAGGCAGCCCAGCAGGTGGCCGATGATGGTGCTGCGTTCTTGGCCTTTCAGGAAGAAGTAGAGGCCGGCGCCTTGAATGACGGCGAGGGCGGTGAACACGATGGTCAACTGGCCCTCGCGGGAGAAGTCGGCCCAATTATGGCTGATGACGAGGAAGATGGATGCCCCGAAGAGCATGACCGCCAGCGTGCGCAGCGCGAAGGCGAGGGCACCGGAGTCGGTGGCATCTTCTGGGTATCTGGCGAGAATCCGTTCGCGTTGCTCGGCGCCGATGAGGCCGTCGGAGTTCCAGGCGGCGGATTCCTTGGCCAGCCATTCGCGGAAACCTTTGGGGAGGGACATGGGGGGAAGGTTAACGGGGATGGGGGAAGGGGGGAAGGGGATTTAGGGGAGAGGGGGAAGGGGGTAGGGGGTTGGCGGATGGCGGGAAGCGGATGGCGGTTGGGGGCGATCTCAGAAGAGCTACTGGGTTTTTGCGTTCGATTCAGCAATCTCTTGGTCGCGACGTTTTCATTCCTCTGCCAACCGCTAACCGCCATCCCCTAACCGCTACTTCGTTGCCTCTTCCGACAATAAAAAGCCCCGGCGGGTGCCGGGGCTTCGTTCGGGAGGTGGCGGACGCCTTAGGCGACCGTGACTTCCTTGTTCAGGTAGACGTCCTGAATGGTGTGCAGGAGCTTGGCGCCTTCTTCGATCGGACGCTGGAAAGCCTTGCGGCCCGAGATGAGGCCCTGACCACCGGCGCGCTTATTGATGACGGCCGTCTTGACGGCTTCGGCGAAGTCGTTGCTGCCGGAAGGGCCACCAGAGTTGATGAGACCGATGCGGCCCATGTAGCAGTTGGCGACTTGGTAGCGGGTGAGGTCGATCGGGTGATCGGTCGAGAGGTCGGTGTACATGCGCTTGTCGATCTTGCCGTACGAGGACTCGGTGGCCTGGATCGCGAGGTAGCCGCCGTTGTTCTCCGGCAGCTTCTGCTTGATGATGTCGGCACAGATGGTGACGCCGAGGTGGTTGGCCTGGCCGGTGAGGTCAGCGGACACGTGGTAATCCTTGTCCTTCGTCTTGAAGGCGTTGTTGCGGGTGTAGCACCAGAGGACGGTGGCCATGCCGAGTTCGTGGGCCTGCTGGAAGGCGTGGGAGACTTCGATGATCTGGCGGTTGGTCTCGGCGGAGCCGAAGTAAATCGTGGCACCGACAGCGGCGCAGCCCATATCGGCGGCCTGCTTCAGGGTGCCGTACATCACTTGGTCACCGACGTTGGGGTAGGTGAGCAACTGGTTGTGGTTGATCTTCACCATGAACGGAATCTTGTGCGCGTAGCGGCGGGAGACGCTGCTGAGGACGCCGAAGGTCGAGCAGACTGCATTGCAACCGCCTTCGATGGCGAGCTTCACGATGTTTTCACCGTCGAAGTAGATCGGGTTCTTGGCGAACGAAGCGCCGGCAGAGTGCTCGATACCCTGGTCAACCGGGAGGATGGAGACGTAGCCGGTATTAGCGAGGCGGCCGGAGCCGTAGAGGCGCTGCAGGTTGGCGAGCACGCGGTTATTGCGGTCAGACGCCGTGAAGGCGTGTTCGACCCAATCGGCGCGGGGCAGGTGAATCTGCTCCTTCTTGATCTTCGGGTTGCTGAATCCGAGGAGGGATTCGGCATCGTTACCGAGGAGTTTCTGGATTTCGCTGTAGTTGCTCATGGTGCTAGGAAGTGGGAGGGTCCGTTTATACGAACGAACCCCCTCAAAAGGGCGAGTCCGAGGGCGGGCATCAAGCCAGAATTCATAATCCGCCATAAAAGCCAGCGGGAAGGCTCAGCCGTGGCCGAAAAAGGGCGGTCCGTGGCTAAATTTGCCAGTCGTTGCCGGAGGCCGAGGCAGGCAGTGGCAGGCCCGGATGCGGGGCGGTCACGATGCGCAAGACGGCCTCACCGCCACCGGCGAGTTCGCGGGCCCGGCGGACCGCCTGGGCGAGCGCTGCCGTGGGGTTAGTGTCGTCCCAGGGGATGACGTTCTCGGTGCCGACTGCGTCGACGAGGCCAGCGTTCAGGAAGATCCGCATCGTGTCGGGCTTGGCCTCGCAGAGGATCAAGTGACGACCATCGGACTTCAGGGCCTCGGCGAGGTCGCGCAGCAGCAGCACGCCATTGGCGTCCAAGTGATGCGCTTCGCGGAACTTCAGCACCAGCACCTTCAGGTTCGGGTCAGCTGAGGCTCGGCGGAGGTGTTCGTGGAAAGCTTGGGTCGCGCCGAAGTGGAGGCTGCCTTCCACGTGGAGGATGGAGATTCCCGTCGATGCCTGACCCTTGGGACGTTCGCGCAGCTCGCCTGTTTCGGAGAAATCGTATTCCACGACTTCCGGCTCCGAGGTCTTGCGTAAGTAGAACGCGATGGCCACCGCCGTACCGAAGAAGATGGCGATATCGAGCGGGGCTAAGAGCGCCGTAATGAACGTCGCCAAGAAAACTGTGCGGTCTTGAGCGCTCGACTTGAGGATCAATTTAATCGCTGAAAGATTGGCCAGTTCGATTTCGGCGAGGATGACCAAGATGCCGAGCGTCGCGAGCGGGACGAGCGCGACCCAATGGCTCACGAGGAAAGCCGCCGCGAGGATGAAAAGCCCGGCGAAGAGCGACGCAAACGCCGTCCGTGCGCCGCTGGCGACGTTGAGGGCGGAGCGACTGATGGAGCCGGAAGCCGCCATGCCGCCCGTGAAGGCGCACGCTAGGTTGGCCATGCCCAGGCCGAAGACCTCTTGGTGAAGATCCGAGGGCCGGCCCGTCTTGAGCGCGGAGGCGCGCGCGTTGGCCGTGCCTTCGATGATGATCAGCACTGCGAGAGCCAAGGCCGGTGAGAATAGCGTCGCCAACATGCGGGCCGAGAAGTCGGGCAGGTGTAGGCTGGTGGCGGCGCGGGCGGCATCGCCGACAGATTTCACCACTTGGCCCTGCGAGCCTTGGTTCATAGCCACTGACTGGGCGAGAGCCGCCCCGAGTGTTGCCACGGTGATGGCGGCGAGGATGGCCTTACCGACGCCATAGGGCTTACGCATGAGCCCGTAGGTGATGCCTGTGATGATGGCCAAACCCATGTCCGGGTTGATCAGGCCTTTGCCGAGCTTGATGGCTGCCCAGAGAACTTCGGGCAGACTTTCAGCACCATGTTCGCCCGGCATGCCGATGGTGAATGGCAGCTGTAGCGCGATGACGCGGAGGGCGGCGGCCGCGATGTAGGCGGAGATCACCGTGCGCGGGACGAAGTCGGCGAAGCTGCTGAGGCGGAGCCACGAGGCCAGTAGCAGGAAGACGCCGGCCATGAGCACTAAAGTCGGTAATGCCACTGCGCGTTGGTCGGGCGAGAGGACGCCGAGCGTGGCGAAGGCACCGAGCAGTAACGCCGCCGAGGCGTTGGTCGGTCCGGCGGAGAGGTTGGCGGAGCCCGTGAAGATAGGCGCGATCAAGGCGGCGAATCCACAGCCGATGAGGCCGCACCAGACGGGCAGGCCGGCCTTCATCGCGAAGGCCATCGACATCGGGAAGGCCAGCAGCGCGACGTTCAGTCCGGCGATGAGGTCCGCCTTGAAGGTCGGGCCATCGATCTGCTGCACCGCGGAGCGGATTGGCAGTAAGCGGGGGCGGGGCAGGGCAGCGAGCGTTCGCCAGCCTTGGACGAGCAGAGAAAGGAAGTTTTGGAGGCCCCGAAGCACGGCCCTGTTGTTGCCATCCTAGCCTCGGCTTCAACCGATTTCGTTGACCTTCAGTCGAACGCTTCGGGGTCGAGCTGTTGTATTAGCGACTGTTGCAGAAGCCCAAAGCAGGAGTAGCAGGCCAAGGCATGGCGCTTCTCGGTCGGCAGTGACTCGTCGTCCAGCAACTCGGAGCTTTCGAGCGCCGCGTCGGGGACGTCGGCAAAGACCAGCTCACGCAAGGCGATGCGGACGGCGGACAAGGCGCGGAGGAAGGCGAACGCTTGGCCATCGTTCTTGAGTAGGATGACCGCCGGTTCCCCTTTAGCGTTAGCGAAGGCGGTGGCGAGGAGGCGGGCCTCTTCGGCTGCCTGGGCACTCAGCGTTTCTGTCCAGAAGGAGGCGATCTCGGCGTCGTTGCCAGGAATCTTCGCGCGGTTCACCGAAACGCGGGCGGCTGCTGGCGCGATGAGGCGGAGTAGGTCGGTCAGCACATTACGTGCTTCCGCTGTCATCGTGAGGCGGAGCTCAGCCATCTTTTTCGAGTAAGGCGTTGAGGTGCCACTGCTGGAGCTCGAGGGCGAGCATCTCGGCCCGTTCGCGTTCACCCGTCCAGACGGTGGCGCGGCCCTCTTCGTGCACCTGCAGCATGTATTTGCGGGCAAGGGCTCGCTGGATGCGGAGCACATTCATGAAAACCATCACTACGTAGCCCGTGAGGTTGATGGGGTCGTTGAGCACGACCACGTTCCACTTGGACGCTAGGGCGGGGACCGTCTCAGTTTTGATCTCCGGCTTGATCTTGGGTTTGCCCATGGGGAGTCAGCTTCACGTCAGAACTAAGGGACAGAAGCAGACTTCGCAAGCCACCGATGAGTCTTTGGCAAGTTTCTGCGGCGGGGGGTAAGCCCGGCGTACGTTCGAGTTGAGCGGCGACCCGGGAGAGCTCGATACATCCCATGAGGGCCAGCATGCCTTTGACTCCGTGGGCTTGGCGCATGACCGTTTCGGGGTCTCCCTGATTGAGGGCAGCCTCAAGGTCAGCGACCATTTGGGGGCCATGGCGGAGGAAGGAGCGAGCCGCGCAGCGAAGGTCTTCAGCCTCTTCTTCGTCGAGTTCGCCCAAGGCCGCTTGGAATTCGTTGGTGTTCGTGGGGTCCGCGGATTCGCCGACCAGTTGATCGATTTTAGTAATTAAGTCGGCGCCGCGCATCGGCTTAGACAGGTAGCCATCGAACCCGGCTTGCTCACAGCGGACGCGGTCGCTCTCTTGGGTCATGGCGGTGAGCGCGAGGATGATCGTGCGTCGGCGTCCCGTTTGGAACTCGGCGGAACGGATACCCTCCGCGACCCCGATGCCGTCGACCAGGGGCATTTGAATATCGAGCACGGCCACATCAAATTCCTTGATACCCCAGAGCTCTAGAGCCGCGGCACCATCGACGGTCGCGCTCACCTCATGACCGGCCCGCTTGAGGCGGGAGACCGTCACCTCGCGATTCACTTCATTATCCTCGGCGACGAGAATTCGCAGGTGTCGGCGGGGCGTCGCTGCTTGCGGTGTCGCCGGTTGGTCTTCCGGGCTGGGTTGGTGGTGCCCGAGTTCGGACCAGAGGGAAGTGAGCGTCAGTGGTTTATGTAGCTGCTTAAAGCCACGGAGCTCGAGGTCAGGGGAGGTCAGGAGGATTACCAATTCCCGCGGGATGGCCGGCAGCTTCGGGTTGATATCATCGGGGAGGTCCAGCAGGGCCCGGGTAAAAGGTTCGCCGCTGGCGGCGGCGGCCTGCCAGGCGTTTTCAGCCTCTTCATTGGTCGCCACGCTGAGGCCATGGCCTTCCCGATGGCGGATGCATTGTAAGAGCCATTGGCGCATCGCCGGGCTCCCTCCGGCGATGAGCACGCGCTCTTCGCGCAGGGAGGGTAAGGTTCGGGCTCTTTCTGTCGGGTCGGTGGCGAACATGAGAGCGGCCGTGAAGCGGCTACCCTTGCTTGGTTCGCTCTGCACCTTGACATAACCATCCATCGCTTGGGCGAGGTTTCGGACAATCGTCAGGCCCAAGCCCGTGCCACCGAAGCGCCGTGTGGTCGAGGCGTCTGCTTGGGTGAACGGGTCGAAGATACTTTCGAGGCGGTTAATCGGAATGCCAATCCCGGTGTCATCGACGATGATGCGGGTGCGGAGACCCTCGCTCCGCGGCTCGAATTCAAGGTGGCAGTGGACGTGGCCGTTTTCAGTGAACTTGACCGCGTTGCCGATGAGATTGGACAGGATACGGCGAAATTTCACTGGGTCGCCCAGCACGCTGTGGGGCGCATCGGGCGCAGTCAGGGCGGCAAACTCAATCCCCTTACGGCGGGCCAGCTGATGGAACTGGGCCATCGTTTCTTCGAGCGCCCGGATGGGGTTGAAGGGAATCTGCTCGATGGTGATGTGTCCGCGATCGAGGCGGGCGAAGTCGAGGACGTCCTTGATCATCTCTTCGAGGTCTACGGCGCACCGCTGGATTTTTTGGAACGTTTCTTCGGTGGCGTGGGCCGGCGATTCTAGGGCCGTTTCACAAAGCCCTTGGATGGCGTTGATAGGATTACGAATCTCGTGGGTGATGTTCGCGACGAACTGCGATTTAGCGGCACCGAGTTCCTCGGCTCTCTCGAGCGCGATGCGGAGACGGTTCTGTTCCTTGGTCGAGTCCGTGATATTACTGGCGAAGGTCAGGAGACCGGCGGGCAAGCCGTTACCACCCTTGATGCGTTCGTGGACCACGCTGATGTGGCGCGTCGTGCCTTGGAGGTTGGTAAAGTCCATGCCTTGATGGCGGACGCTTTGGCCGTGCTGGATAACTTCGGCGTCGAGGGCCTTGAAGCGGGCGACCGTTTCAGGAGCGAGGATGTCTTCGAGGGTGAGATCCACGGCGGCGCCGCGGTGTGGCAGGGCAATGAATTCATCGAGGTTTCGGCTCGTGTGGAGGATGCGGCCGCTGAGGTCGCGCAGGATGATGAAGTCTGGCGAGTTATCGATGAGCGTCCGCGCGAGGCTCATTTCGGAACGCGGGGTCAGTAAGGCGGAACCGTTGACTTGGGCGTCGTCGGAGAAGATCAGCCAGACTTGGTCGGCGTGCTTGGGGTCGGGCTGGAGGATGACGCGGACCGATTTAATTTCCCGGATTCGTTGCGGGTCACGGGTCTCGAGGATACCGCTCCAAGCGGACCAGCGGGCGGCGGAGAAGAGCAGGGTGGAGGCGGCCCGCCCGTCGTCGAGTTCAAGGAAGAGGTGGTCGACGTGCGTACCCGCTTTGACGCGGCGGCCCAGTGCCCGTGTCACCAGTTCATTGGCGTACAGCACCAAGCCTTGGCGGTTACAGACCAAGAAGGGCCAAGGAAGAAGGTCCGGCAGCGTCGAAAGATCCGCCATACGTGTTTAACTAAGATGCCCTGAGGATTATTGGATACAACAATCGTTATGAGGAAGAATACCTAGTGTCAGGGCGTAGCCCTAGTTTGGGCGGCCTTGGACGGGGTCGACGCCTTGTTGAACGCCAGCATGATTCTCACGGGCATGGGGCCCGTTTCGCCGATGCCGAGCGATGGGGCGAAGGTCTTTGCTTCGGCCTATGCAGTCTTCAGCGGCGTGGCTTTCCTGACGACCTTTTCAATCCTCATCGCGCCGATCCTGCATCGTATCCTGCACCGCTTGCATCTAAACGAGCGGGGCGGGTAGGCCCTCTCGCACCCGCCTCGGGAGGAGGACGGGTGGAGAAAAGGGTGCTCAGGAAGGGACTTGAACCCTTACGCTTTATGGGCACTAGAACCTGAATCTAGCGTGTCTGCCATTCCACCACCTGAGCGACTAACAAGAGGTCGAGCAAAGGGCTTGCTCTGCGGGTGTCAAGGTTAGGGCTTCCGCAGCGATTTAAGCATGTAGGCGCAATCAAGGTCTTGGCCGAACTTGTGGCCGACGCCTTTAAGCAGGCCGGCATGCGTGAACCCGCAGGCTTCGTGAAGCTTTAAACTGGCGGCCTGTTCGCCGGAGATACGGGCGATGACGGATTTATGCCCTAGAGCCTCGGCTCGGGTGAGGAGTTCACGTAGGACGCGCTTCCCGAGGCCCTTGCCGTGGTATTCGTGGTGGATGAAGATCGAATCCTCGACCGTCGCAGACCAGCCTTGGCGGCTATTATAAGTCGAGAGGGAGCCCCAACCCACGACCTTGCCTTCAACCTCGACCACCAGCACGGGGTGGACCCGCGAACGCCCTTTGAGCCAATGAATACGGCCCTCTACGGTCTCTTCAGTGAGGTGCCAAGTGCACGTACTGGTCCGGACATAGTGATTATAGACCGAATTAATGGCCTGGGCGTCGGCCTCTTCGGCCAAGCGGATGCGAGCTTCCATGGCCGCCAATCCTGTCGATTTTAAGCTAATGCGTCCAGCCAAGGAAATCCCGTTGACAGCCGTGTGCGGGAGGGCTTTGTTGGCCGACCTGCCGTATTCCTCGGCCCAAGACCATGAAAGTCTCCTCCTCCCTCAAGTCGCTCAAGAAGCGCCACCCAAATTGCCAGGTCGTCCGTCGCAAAGGTCGCATTTATGTGATCAACAAGACGCACCCTCGCTATAAAGCCCGCCAAGGTTAACCCCTAGCAAACCCCTGATTTATATGAAGAAGGAAGGTCATCCTGAATACAACCCTGTGGTCTTTGTGGACGTCTCCACGAACCGCGAGTTCACTACCCGTTCGACTCTCAAGTCGAAGGAAACCAAGGTCATCGACGGCGTGGAGCACTTTGTGATCCGCCGCGAAGTGACCATGGATTCCCACCCGGCCTACACCGGCGAGAAGCGTTTCGTCGACTCCGCTGGCCGCGTCGAGAAGTTCAACTCGAAGTTCCGCCGCAAGTAAGTCGCCCCACGGCGACTGTCCCAAAGCCCGCCCGGTTCGCCTGGCGGGTTTTTTGTTGGCTAGGTTTTGGGGATACCTCCTCCCTATAGAAGGAGGGAGCTAAGGGCAGGGCTAGGTTTCAAAAGGCGAGGCCCTCCGTGGCGCCTTTTAGGCGCTGGGATGGGGAGGGCTGTATGGGCTAGGCCCTCATTTTACTGCCTAAAATAGGTCGAAGCCGTCCCCGGACGGCCGGAAGGTAGTTTCGTAAAGGCATCACCATCATGGCTCCCCAGTCTTATTCACATGGGGTGTGAATGAACTGTGCATAATATGGGGGTTTTAGCCCCTGATTGGAAATCGACAATTTGTGCTTGATTTTGTTTCGGGCCTGTAGCAATAGTGTCACCGCTATGAAGCATATCCTACCTATCATCACCATCACGACCCTCGCTGCTGCCGCGTCTGCCCAGACCGCTGCTGCTCCCGCTGGTCTTTCCTACAACCGCGTTACGGTCTCCCGCCAGGGCCAGAACACCAACCTATCGGCTTCGGCCTTCTTGGGTAGCTCGAACGTCCTCGCGACGATCGGCTCCTCGACCGCAGGTACGTCTTACGCCCTCGGCTACGTCTTCAAGGGCGTTGGCGCTGGCATCGACGCCACCGTCTCGGTTGGTGCTGGTAACGCAACCGCTAACTCCACCGTTGGCCTGAACCTCCGCCGCTCCCTCTCGGAACTCGTCTCTGGTCTCGAAATCGCTGCGGGTGTTGCCTATAACCCCGGTGCAGGCGCTTCCGCTTCGACCAAGGAGTACACCTACGAGCTCGCTTACAACATCAACAAGCAGTTCTCGGTTGCTTACGGCATCACCGACGTTGCTGGTGCTGGTTCGAACCTCAAGACGGTTTCGGTTCGCTACAACTTCTAATCTTAGGATTAGAGGTTAAACCTAAGGGCCCCGGAAACGGGGCCCTTTTTGTTTATTTTTGATCCCGGCTAGGCCCCTTATGGGACGCCTTTTGCATGCGGGAGCTAATGGCTCTTACTGAGGCTAGCTGCACCCGCCGCCTGTGCCGTCGCCCGCAGCGGAGGCCATCCGCCAAGGGATATTGACCAGGGGTCGTGCAGGGCAGCCTAATCCTGCCCACGAGCCTTAAAGGCCTTCGCGGTCGGAGAGGCGGCGATCCGGTACTTTCGCGCCTTTGGAGCGGAAGAACTCGCGGAGGACCTCGGCGCGGGCATCCGCCATGCGGTTCTTGCGGACGTCTTCGGGCGTTAGGAGCTTCTGCCGCTCAGTCATCATCCGGCGGAGCTGCATCAAGGCAGACTGCTGCAGTTGGCGGACCCGTTCGCGCGTGAGTTTAAAGAGTTCACCGACTTCCTCGAGTGTCAGGGGGCTTTCGCCATTCAAGCCAAAGCGTAGCGTGATGACCTCGGCCTCGCGCGGCTCGAGGTGGGCGAGCATTTCGGCGATTTCCGTGAGGTCGGACTTCCCGCGAAGGTTTTCGAAAGGCGAACGGGCCGTTTCATCCTTTACCAAGTCACCGAGGGTCGCATCGCCGTCTTCGCCGACCGGTTGATCGAGGGAGGCAGCCCGGTTGGCGACCGACTTCATATGCACGATCTTGGAGAGGGGGATGTCCATCGCCTGCGCGATTTCATCGTTAGTGGGTTCCCGTTCCAATTCCTTGGTGAGTAGGTTGGAAATCCGACGCATCTGGGCGATGCGGTCGACCATGTGCACGGGTAGGCGGATGGTTTTCCCATCCGAAGCTAGCGCCCGCTTGATGGCCTGCTTGATCCACCACGCCGCGTAGGTACTGAGTTTGCCGCCTTTGTCGGGGTCGAAGCGTTCCACTGCCTTGATAAGCCCGAAGTTACCTTCGCTGATGAGGTCCATCAGCGGTAGGCCGAAGTTATCGTAGTCCTTGGCGATGCGGACCACGAGGCGGAGGTTCGCCTGGATCATGTGCTGGCGAGCAGCTTCGTCGCCTTTGAGGACCCGGCGGGCGAGCGCGGTTTCTTGTTCCAGCGTGAGCAGGGGGGTCTTACCGATTTGGTCGAGGTAGCTCCGGATCGGCGAGCGTTCATCCGGCGAGAGTTTTTCCCAGGCCTCGCCGGGCTCGGTCGGGTCGAGATTCACCGGGGCCGGTGGTGGCGGCGTCACGACAGGCAATGGCTTCAGCCCCTTGTCCTTCTTCGTGGGCTTTGCTTTGGCCATGGCGGTCAGGACTTCAGGCCAGCGGCCAGCCCGAGGGCGCGGAGTACGCCTTTGGACTTATTGACCGTTTCTTCGTATTCGGCCGAGGGGACCGAATCCGCGACGACGCCGGCCCCCGCTTGCATGCTGGCTACGCCGTTCCGTAGGGAGGCCGTGCGGATGACGATGCACGAGTCGTGCCCGCCATCGAAGCCGAAATAACCCACGGCACCGCCGTAGACGCCGCGGCGCTCGCCTTCGAGTTCCGAGATGATCTGCATCGCACGTACCTTCGGGGCACCCGAGAGCGTGCCCGCTGGGAAGGTCGCGCGGAAAAGATCGAAGGCATCATGCTTCGGGGAGAGGTCGCCTTCCACCTGGGAGACGATGTGCATCACGTGCGAGTAGCGCTCGATGATGGCATAGGACGGGACCGTTACGGTGCCAGGCACGCAGACGCGGCCAAGGTCGTTGCGGGCCAGGTCGACCAACATGAGGTGCTCGGCGCGTTCCTTCGGGTCGGCCAAGAGTTCGGCTTCCAGTTTGCGGTCAGCGGCTTCGTCAATCCCGCGCGGGCGGGTGCCAGCGATGGGCCGGATCTCGCAGCGTCGGCCCGTGAGACGGACATTCACTTCGGGCGAGGCGCCCACGACGTCGAAGCCCAAGCCCGTCTCGATGACGAACATATAGGGCGACGGGTTAACGTGGCGGAGGACGCGGTAGAGGGCAAGGGGCTCGCCCTTGAAGGGGATATCGGTGCGGCGCGAGAGCACGACTTGGACGCAATCGCCAGCGCGGACATATTCCTGGGCGCGGCGGACGGCGGCTTCGAAGCCGGGCTGGCTGACGTTCGACTGGCCGACGGCGAAGCCAGCGGCATCGGGTAACTCGGCGGCTTGGGCGGCGCGGGGACCTGTGACGATAGCCTTGAGGGCCTCGAGGTCCTGCTTGGCGGCTAGCCAGATGGCATCGGCCTGTTCAGGCGACGTGATGCGGGTATTGACGATGAGACGCAGGGTCTGGCGGGCGTTGTCGAAGGCGACGACCCGGTCGACGAGCATGAAGTGGGTTAACGGCGTGCCCGCGGGGTCCTTGGCGGGACGAGGGACCGTGGGCTCGGTGCGGTGGACGTATTCGTAGCCGACCATGCCGACCATCCCGCCGACGAAAGGGGGCAGGCCAGGGACTTGGGCGACGCGGAGGCCAGCGACTTCCTTTTTAACGAGTTCGAGCGGGTCGGCCGGGGTGGGGAAGGATTCCTTGCGGCCATCGCGGTAGACTTTCTCGGTGCGGTCTTCCCACGAGGTGATTGTGAGGGCGGGGCCAGCGCCACAGAAGCTATAGCGGCCGATGTGTTCGCCGCCAGTGACGGATTCAAAGAGAAAGCTCGCACCTTGGCTGCGCAAGCGGGCGTAGACCGAAACGGGCGTCTCCAAATCGGCCATCAAGTCTAGGCAGACGGGCACGATATCACAAGTGCGGGCGAACTCTCGGAAGGCAGCTTGGTCAGGCACTAGGCTCACGGGCTGAAACTAGAGGGATTCCTTGGAGGGAGGAAACTTAATAACCAAGCCCAAGGCCAAAACTCGGCTCAGAAGGGCGTCTAACCTTTCGAATTAGCCTGCCAGCGACCCCAGAGTGAAAGCGGGAGTAAGCGACCGTTACCTTCCTGTTTCAAGGCGAGTTCGCCGATGTCGATTTTGCCACCGAGGCCGCTGGTACATTCCTCCAGCAGGTTGTGACAGAGAATCGACGACGCATCGATGGTGTAGACCGTAAGGATCATGAACTGCGCCTGCGGGGAAAGGAGTTCGCGACAGGAACGGAGGAGGGGAGCGAGGTCTTGTTCGACCTTCCAGAATTCGCCCGTCGGGCCGCGACCGAAAGCCGGCGGGTCCATGAGGACGGCTTCGTACTGGTTGCCGCGCTTGATCTCGCGCTTCACGAAAGTCGGGGCGTCTTCGATAATCCAGCGGATGGGCTCCTCGGTTAGGCCAGAGGCCTCTTGGTTACGTCGACCCCAGGCGACCGCGGGCTTGGAGGCATCGACGTGCGTCACGTGCCAGCCGGCTTGGGCGGCGATTAGCGAAGCAGCCCCGGTGTAGCCGAAAAGGTTGAGCAAGCGGGGGCGGTTCGCGCCAGTGGCCTTTTGCTCGGCCAGCCACTTCCAGTGGGGCGACTGTTCGGCGAAGACGCCAAATTGCTTGGAATTATCCATGAAGCGCAGCTGCAGCTTCAGTTTCCCCAACTTCGTTTCCCAGTCGCGGGGGCAATTGCCGTTGAGCTTCCAGCGGCCTTCGCGACCGCCTTCTTCGTGCACCGCGACGGCTTTAGCCCATTCGGTCCGTGGCAGGCTTTGGCGCCACCAGGCTTTGGGTTCGCTGCGGACCATGCGGACGCCACCGATTTCCTCGAGCTTGAGGCCGTCGCCGGTGTCCAGAAGGCGGTGGCCTTCCCAATCGCTGACTAGAACTTGGATGTTCACCTCGGCAATGTGAGCCTTGTTTCGCTCGGAGTGAAGCCCGCTTTTGCTCGCCATGGATTTCTTCGGCCGCATCAAGGACGCCATGAACCGTCTGCTCGCCAGCGCGCGCTGGGAGACCAAGGCCTCGGGCTTGGTCGCCTTGGCCAGTGATTGGCGGTCGGAGACGCCCCCGCCGTTGCTCTTAAACGAGCCAGCGGTGTTGGTGACTTTGGAGCGGGCCGAGGCCCAAGCCTGGGCGACCCGTTCCGGCTGCTGGATCGAGGACGGTCAGGTGCACTTTTTTCTGTGGAAGCCCCTCTGTCCCGAAGCGACCGACGCCAGCCTGCGGGTGCTGGGGCCGTTCAACGACTGGGGGAACGTCGCCGACATGGCGCCGTGGACTTTGCATGCGGTCTGCTTACTCGGCGCTGAAGGGTTCGAGGTAAGCGCGCCGGTCGCAGCAGTGTTGGGGGACGCCCCTTCGATGGCGTTCAAGTTTATCCGCACGGACGGACGCTGGTTGGAGCCCCCGCATGACGCTGACAATGTGCAGCGCGATGCCCACGGTAACCGTAACCTGACCGTCGACCCTGCCCGGACGAACCTGCACGTCTTCCGCTTCACCGCGACCGGCGCGGTCCCCGAGCAACACCCCGTCCGGGTACTCTTTGAGCATGATGACCTCGTGGAGTTTTGCGAAGTCCTGGCCTCCGATCCACTCGATGTCCTCGAACCGCCGGGTCCGTTCGGTGCGACCGTCTCCCCCCAGGGCACGACTTTCCGCGTCTTCGCGCCGCGGGCCCGGGCGGTCAGTGTCGGCTACTCGCGCCAGGTCTCAACCGACCTCGCCGTGGCACCGCTGCCGGGGTATCTAGAATTAAAACCCGCCGGTCAAGGGGCGTGGGAAGGTGTCGTCACTGAAGACCTCACGGACGCGATTTACCTTTTGGATATTGATGGCCGCCGCACGTTCGATCCTTGGGCCAAGCGACTTAACTTCGATGCGGGCGTGGTTTGCGGCCCCGCTGAATTGGCTGATTTTAAGGACGGATTCGTCACCCCCGCCGCGGAGGATCTCGTCATTGTAGAGGCCCACGTGCGCGACCTGCTGGGGCTAACGGAGACCGCCGGCCTCCCGGGTTTTCGTGACTTAGCCCAATGGATTCGCCGCGATGGCGCTTACCTGCGGTCCTTGGGTGTGAACGCTTTGGAGCTCCTACCTTGCACGGATTACGAGCGCGATGGCCCCGAGGAATACCACTGGGGCTACATGCCTATCTCCGCTTTTGCCCCCGCGATGCCGTATGCTTGGGACGATGCCAAGTCCGTGAATGCCACCGAGGCTTTCCGTGATTTAGTGCGGGCCTGCCATGAGGCGGGCCTCGCGGTCATCATGGATCTCGTGCTGAATCATTTCGGTGCACCGAACGCTTTGCAGGCTATTGACCCGAGTTATTATTACCGCGTCGATGCGGAGGGCAAACTCTCGAACTGGAGCGGTTGCGGTAATGACGTCCGAGCCGAGGCTCCGATGTTCCGTCGGCTCGTCCTCGCTTCGCTGCAGCATTGGACCCAGACGCTGGGCGTCGATGGGGTCCGCCTCGATTTAGCGGAGTTGCTGGGCACGCCTTTGCTCCGCGAGATCGAGGAAGACTTCCGGGCGCAGCGGCCCGAGAAGATTCTCATCGCTGAGCCTTGGAGCTTTCGTGGGTACATCGCTCGGGACCTGGACCATACCACCTGGACGAGCTGGGACGATGCCTTCCGCGAGTTTTTGCCGTCCTATGTCCGCGGCCATGCGCATGCCTCCGACCTCCTCCACCAAATGGCGGCCTGTGCTTTCCGACCAGCGGCCCGCTTGCGGTATGCGCAGTCGCATGATGACATGGCTTGGTTGGATCGCATCACCGAGCAACCTGGTGCTGATGCCTTGGAGCCAACCGCCTCCGATATTCTGCGCACCCGTTTGATGCACGTGATCCTCCTCTGCTCGGCAGGCATCCCGATGCTCGCTGCGGGCCAGGACTTCCTGATGACTAAGCGCGGCGTGGCCAATACCTGGCGGCGGGGCGACCTGAACCGCTTGGACCCAGCGCGTTTGGAACTCTTCCGGGACGAGCACGAGTTCGTGGCGCAACTGATCCGCTTCCGCTTGTCTCCCCAAGGAGCCGGCTTACGCCCGCGGCAGGCCGTCTCGCCTGGCTGGATGAACGCTAGCCTGCAGTCGGGCGGGGAGGCTTTTGTCGCCGTCTTCAACGCCGATGGACAACTCGGGCCTGAGCGTATCCTCGTCGCCTGTAATCCACAGGGCTCGCCCGTCGAGTTACCCTTGCCGGCCCTTGCCGCTTGGCAGCCCGTCGTCCTTTCGCCCCGTCGGGGCACCCGCCATGCCTCTGCGGAGGCCCCGCAAATCCAGTCCGGCATGCTTTCACTTCCGGCTTTGGGGTGCGGAGTTTGGGTTGTTAAGGCCTAAACGCATTCTCCGCTTGCCAATGGCGGGTGGGTCACCCTTTTTCATCCCTTTCCGCTCCCGCGCAAAATCCAATCTTCTCAACACACCATGGCCACCAAAGTAGCTATCAACGGATTCGGCCGCATCGGCCGTCTCGTCTTCCGCGCCCTCGTCGAACAGGGCCACCTCGGCACGACCTTTGACGTCGTAGCCGTCGGCGATATCGTCCCTGCGGACAACCTCGCCTACCTCCTGAAGTACGACTCCACGCAGGGTCGCTTCAACGGCACCGTTTCCTCCAAGAAGTCCTCCCCGGATAAGCTGGAAGACGACGTCCTCGTCGTGAATGGTAAGGAAATCCTCGTGGTTTCCGCCAAGTCCCCCGCTGAACTCCCTTGGGGTAAGCTCGGCGTCGAGGTTGTCATCGAATCGACCGGCCTCTTCACCGAAGCCGCCAAGGCCAAGGGTCACCTCGAAGCCGGCGCCAAGAAGGTCATCATCTCCGCTCCCGCCAAGGATGAAGACATCACCGTCGTTATCGGCGTCAACGACGACAAGTACGACCCAGCCATTCACCACATCATCTCCAACGCTTCCTGCACCACGAACTGCCTCGCGCCGCTCGTCCACGTGCTCCTCAAGGAAGGCTTCGGCGTCGCCGAAGGCCTGATGACTACGGTCCACGCTTACACTGCCACCCAGAAGACTGTTGATGGCCCCTCCAAGAAGGATTGGAAGGGTGGCCGCTCCGCTGCGATTAACATCATCCCGTCCGCCACGGGTGCTGCTCGCGCCGTCGCCCTCGTCATCCCTGAAGTGAAAGGCAAGCTGACGGGCATGGCCTTCCGTGTGCCGACCCCGACCGTCTCGGTCGTCGACCTCACCGTCAAGACCGTCAACCCAACCTCCCTCGCCGAGATCAAGGCCGCCCTCAAGAAGGCTTCCGAGACCTACATGAAGGGTATCCTGGCCTACACGGACGAAGAAGTAGTTTCTTCCGACTTCATTCACGACAAGAGCTCGTCGATCTTCGACGCTGGCTCCTCGATCGAGCTGAACAAGAACTTCTTCAAGCTCATCAGCTGGTACGACAACGAGTGGGGCTACTCCAACCGCGTCGTCGAGCTGCTCGGTAAGGTCACGGCTAAGCTCTAAGTTTAGTCCGACCTACCTGACGACAGGCGACCCTCGGGTCGCCTGTTTTGTTTTAGGCTCCGATGGGTAGGGCGGAGCAGGGGACTGCCGCCAGTTTGGGCCATCCGCTGGTTTAGCCTTCCCACGGCTGGGGGAACACCTTTCTCTCCTGCTTTCCGACCATGCCTGTACCTTCTCTCCGCGAACTCGGTTCCGTCTCTGGTCTCCGCGCCCTCGTGCGCGTCGACTTCAATGTCCCTCAGGACAAGAAGACCGGTGCCATCACCAATACCCAGCGGATCGCTGCGGCCCTGCCGACCATCAAGTTCCTCCTGGAAGGCGGTGCCTCCCTGGTGCTGATGTCGCACCTTGGCCGTCCGGACGGGAAGGTCGTGGAGAAGTTCTCCCTGCGTGCGGTCGCCGTCGAACTCGAGAAGCTCTTGGGCCGCCCAGTGCAGTTCATCCCAAGTTGTGTAGGCCCTGAAGCCGAAGCCGCTGCGAAGGCCCTCAAGGCTGGCGAAGTTCTGCTTCTCGAAAACCTCCGTTTCCACATCGAAGAAGAAGGTAAAGTGAAGCTCGAAGACGGCACCAGCATGAAGGCTGATCCCGTCAAGGTTGCCGAGTTCCGCGCGTCCCTCTCCCGCCTCGGCGACGTCTACGTCAACGATGCTTTCGGCACCGCCCACCGCGCCCACTCCTCGATGGTCGGCGTCAATTTACCCCGTAAATCCGCGGGTTTCCTGCTTGAAGCCGAACTCAAGGCTTTCGACATCGTGCTCAACAATCCGCAGCGTCCGTTACTCGCGATTCTCGGCGGCGCCAAGATTGCCGACAAGATTCCGCTCATCCGCAACCTCATCGAGAAGGCGGATGAAATCATCATCGGCGGCGGCATGGCCTACACCTTCCGCAAGGTCTGCGACGGGATGGAAATCGGCAACTCCCTTTACGACGCCGAAGGCGCTAAGATTGTCCAGGAACTCCTTGATAAGGCCAAGGCTCGCGGCGTGAAGGTCACGCTCCCCGTCGACTTCAACTGCGGCGACAAGTTCTCGCCTGATTCCAACACGCAGCCTGCGACGATGCAGTCGGGCATCCCAGCGGGTTGGGAAGGCATGGATGCGGGTCCCGAGTCCATTAAACTTTACGAAGCGGCCATCGGTCGTGCTGGTACGGTTATCTGGAATGGCCCTTGCGGCGTGTTCGAGTTCGATAAGTTCGCGGTCGGCTCCAAGGCCATGGCGGCAGCCGTCGCCCAGGCGACGGCGCGCGGCGCGATTACCATCGTCGGCGGCGGCGACACCGCCACGGCGGCGAAGAAGTTTGGCGTCGATACGCAGGTCACGCACTGCTCCACCGGCGGCGGCGCTTCCCTCGAATACCTCGAAGGCAAGGTCCTCCCCGGCGTGGCCGCTCTCTCGGCTTAAAGCTTTCGCTATTAACAATCTATACCAACAATATGTCTAAGCGCACCCCCCTCATCGCTGGTAACTGGAAGATGAACAAGACCGCCACGGATGGCATCGAGCTCGTTAAGGCGATCTCGGCCGCCGTCGGTATCGACCCAAACGTCAATATCGTCCTTTGCCCGCCCTTCACGGCCCTCTCGGCCGTCGGTGCGGCTATCGAAGGTTCGCACCTCGCCCTCGGCGCGCAGAACCTGCACGACAAGACCAACGGTGCCTTCACCGGTGAAATCTCGGCCTCCATGCTGCGCGACCTCCACGTCACGCACGTGATTATTGGCCACAGCGAACGCCGCAGTATCTTCGGTGAAGATGACGCGTTCGTGAACCGCAAGGTGCATGCTGCCCTCGGCGCGACGTTGCGCCCCATTCTCTGCGTTGGGGAGCTCCTCGCTGAGCGCGAAGCCGACCAGACGATGGAAGTCGTGCGCCGCCAGGTGGAGAAGGGCCTCGAAGGCGTACCGGCCGCCAAGGCCGACCACGTTATCATTGCTTACGAGCCAGTCTGGGCAATCGGTACCGGCAAGACGGCGACCCCGGCCATGGCCCAGGAAGTGCATGCGTTTATCCGCAAGCTCCTGACCCAGCAGTTCGGCGCCGAGTCGGCGGCCCGCATCCTCATTCTCTACGGTGGCTCGATGAAGCCGGACAACGCCGATGCCCTGTTGGCGGAGCAAGATATCGACGGCGGTCTGATCGGGGGCGCTTCCCTCGAAGCCAAGAGCTTCGTTGAGCTCGTCCGCTCGGCCTCGAAGTCCGTCGCTGGCTAAGTCAAACGACCCTTCGGCACCTAGGCCGACAGAGGTGATTAGCCCTACAAGGCCAATCCCTCTGTCGGCCTAATAGTTTGATACCTGTCCAATGGCGTGGTCTAGGTTCTCCGCCGGCGTCGTATTTGACAGTTTAGATTTAACTTATTGTTAATCAACAACTTAAGTTAGTTTAAAACACTCCATTAACAGGTTCATTAACAGGTTATACCCTGCTAACCCCCTAAACTCGTCCAAAAGTCCTAAAAATTGGGTTGCGAAGGGGGGGCGGCTTTCGTGCCTCTGTGGGCAAAAGCACCACTTCTCCGCCCGTTATCCCGATGCGTAAGCTCATTAACTTCCTGACCGGCGCCGCCCCTCGCGGCAACTTCTTCCCTCGCTCGGTCAACAGCATCCCGCTCCAGGTGCTCATTTGTCTCTTGGTCACGGGTGCCGTGGTCGTCGCCGGCATCAACGAGTACGCCACGAACAAGTATTTAAACGTCGGATACACGCCTGATCAGCCGGTGGCCTTCGATCACTCCTTCCACGCTGGTCCCGATTCGGTACTCGGCCTCGATTGCCGCTATTGCCACAACTCCGTCGACAAGTCCGCGCACTCGAATGTGCCCGCGACCAACACCTGTTGGAATTGCCACAGCCAAGTGAAGCCCGACAGCCCGGCGTTGGCCCTGATTCGTCGCAGCGCTGAAACCGGCGAAGCCGTGCGCTGGGTCAAGGTGCACAAGGTGCCCGACTACGTTTACTTTAACCACGCTGTGCACGTGAACCGCGGCATCAGCTGCGTCGAGTGCCATGGCCGCGTTGACCAACAGGTCGTCGTTGGTCAGCAGAAGTCCTTGAACATGCTCTTCTGCCTCGATTGCCACCGCAACCCCGAGCAGTTCATCCGTCCCGTCGACAAGGTGACCGACCTCGCTTGGAAAGCTGAATCTCCCGCTGCGCAGACCGCCCAGGGCACGAAGTTCGTGCACGACTGGAAAGTTAATCCTCCCCAGAGCTGCTCGGGCTGCCACCGCTAATCCCCGCCTTTTTCTTCGATGAGCAAGCAAGTCTTCAATCACCCCGCGCCGCAGCCCGGCGAGCCGACCGGTCCTTCGTACTGGCGCAGCCTCGATGAGCGTAACAAGACGCCCGAGTTCCGCACCCGCGCTGAGCGCGAGTTCGTCGATGGCGCTGCCGCCATCACCACCGTTGAACGCCGCGAGTTCCTGCTGCTCATGGGTGCGTCCTTCGGCCTGGCTGGTCTCGGTCTCGCCGGTTGCCGCGAACCGCGCAACCACACGTTACCTTACAGCAAGCAGCCCGAGAATACGATCCCCGGCGTTGCAACTTACTACGCGTCTTCTTTCCCGGGTGAGTCCGCCAACCAAGCACTGATTGTCGAGACGCACCAGCATCGCCCGACGAAGGTCGAAGGTAACCCGAGCCACGTCGCTAACGGCACGGCTTCGTCGAAGTTCGCTCAAGCGAGCGTCCTCGACCTCTACGATCCCGAGCGTGCGCAAGCTTCGCAGGACGCCACGGGTGCCATGCTCTCCGTCGCAGCCGTCCGCGATTTACTCCGCAAACTTTCCACTGAGGCTAAGGCCAACGGTGGTGCTGGGCTCGCGTTCCTTGCTCGTCCGTCCACGTCCCCGACCCGCGCTCGTGTCGTTGCCGCCGTCAAGGCGGCGTTGCCGCAGGCTCGTTTCGTCGAGTACACGCCGGTCGCCCAGAACCGCGCCGACGCCGTCTTGGGTGCCCGCGCCTTGCCTGATTTCGCGAAGGCCCGTCGCATCCTCAGCCTCGACGCTGACTTCCTTGGCGCCGGTGACTCCACCATCGAAGCCACCCGTGCCTACTCGTCTGCGCGTCGCGCCGACACGGCGGCGGAAGCTGATGCGATGGCCCGCCTCTACGTCGTCGAATCGACCTTCACGCTGACCGGCGCTGCGGCCGACCACCGCCTCCGCGCCGCTAGCTCGCACATCTCTGGCCTCGCCTTGCTCTTCGCCGCCGAAGTCCTCGCGCAGACAGGGAAGGGTGCCGACGCCTCCGCTTTGCGCGCTAAGGTCTCGGGCCTCAAGGTCGAAGAAAAGTGGCTCAAGGAATCCATCGCTGACCTCGTCGGTGCCAAGGGTAAAGCCCTCATCGTCGCTGGTGATCACCTTTCCGATGATGCGCATCGCGCCGTCGCTTTAGCCAACGCCGCGCTCGGTGCCGCCGTCCGCTACGTCAAGGTTGCCGCTCCCGTTGCCGGCACGATTGCCGACCTCGTCTCCAAGCCCGCCAGCACGCTCGTCATCCTCGGCGGTAATCCCGCCTACGACGCTCCGTCGGACGTCGACTTCGCCAAGGCCGTGAAGGCCGCCAAGCAGGTTGTCCGCCTCGGTTACCATGGCCCGGCTTACGACGAGACGTCCGCGCTCGTGAAGGATGCCAAGGGCACTTTCGTGGCCGCTTCGCATTACCTCGAGAGCTGGTCTGATGGTCGCACGGTCGATGGCACCTACGTGCCAGTCCAGCCGATGATCGACCCGCTCTTCCCGACGGTCACCGAGCTCGACGTCCTCGCTCCTTTCGCGGGCCTCACCCAGGAGCCTTATGCGCTCGTTCGCGAGACCTTCAACAGCCTCTCCAAGGATGCCGCGGATACCGCTTTCGCTGCTTGGTTAGCGGAAGGCGTCCTCGCTGGCACGCAGTACCCGACTTTTTCGGATATGCTGTTCGCGCTGCCGACCGCTGCCTTTAAGGCCCCTGAGCTTTCGGCTAAGTCCCTCGAAGTCCGCATCGTTCCTAGCGTGCACGCCGGCGATGGCCTCTCCGCCAACAATGGTTGGCTCGCGGAAGCTCCGGATCCGCTCTCCAAGACCGCTTGGCAGAATGTCATCCTCATCAGCCCCAAGATGGCGAAGGAGCTCGACGTCGAGCCGACCGTGGCGCTCATCAATAAAATTGGACAGCTGAACCGTAACATCAACGAGCTCGTCGATGGTCGCCTCATTGCGAAGGTCGCTACGCTCACGGTGAACGGCGTCACCCTCAAGGGTTCCCTCTTCATCATGCCGGGCATGGCTGACTACACCATCGGCCTGCAGTTGGGCTTCGGCCGTCGCATCGCTGGTCGCGTGGCCACCCGCGTCGCCGAGCGCCTCCAGGGTCAGCTCGTTGGCAATGGCTTCGACGTCTATCCTTTCGTCACCTCTGCCCAGCCGTCCGTCCGCACGGGCGTCGTCCTCGAGCTCACTGGCGAGAGCGCCCCCATCGCGAACATGCAGGACCACTGGTCCATGGAAGGCCGCGATGTCGTCCGGGAAGGTAATGCCGAGGACCTTAAGCATAACCAGAATTTTGCTAAACTCGGCATCGATGGCCACGCCCCGGCGGTTTACGGCAAGGACGAGAAGATGTCCCCAGCAGACAAGGCCATCCTCACGCCGCGCGGTAATTCCGCTTACGAGCACCCAAACCATACCGTCGCTCCGAACGTTGCGGTGTGGAAGGGCCACGAAGACAAGTTCCCGTTGCTCCAGCAGTGGGGCATGTCGATCGATTTGAATACCTGCACGGGTTGCAACGCTTGCGTGACCGCATGTCAGGCGGAGAACAACATCCCCGTGGTTGGTCGCGACCAGGTTCTCAAGGGACGTAACATGCAGTGGATTCGCCTCGACCGCTATTTCTTCGACGGTCGCGAGCAGGCCGGCAACGAGATCCCCACGGATCCGCAGGTCACCTTCATGGGCGTCGCCTGTCAGCATTGCGAAACCGCCCCGTGCGAGACCGTTTGTCCGGCCAACGCCACCGTCCACGACGACCAAGGCCTCAACACGATGGCGTACAACCGTTGTATCGGTACCCGTTACTGCGCCAACAACTGCCCGTATAAGGTCCGTCGCTTCAACTTCTTCGACTACAACAAGCGCGAAGCTGGTCACTACTATGAGGGCCCGCTCGGACCCGCTAAGTTGCCGAAGGATCCCGCCGACCTGCCTCAGCTGCAGAAGAACCCGGACGTCTCCGTGCGTATGCGTGGCGTCATGGAAAAGTGCACCTATTGCGTCCAGCGTATTCAGGAAGCCAAGATTCAGGCCAAGGTCCGCGCCAAGGACTCGGCCGACATCAACGTCGCCGACGGCGCGATCAAGGTCGCTTGTCAGCAGGCTTGCCCGGCGGAAGCCATCGAGTTCGGTGATATCACCGACCCGAAGTCCCGCGTCTCGAAGGCGAAGGCCTCGACTCGCAGCTACGGCGCGTTGACTTACCTTAACACCCGTCCGCGCACGACCTACCAGGCCAAGTTGCGTAATCTTAATGCGAAGATGCCTGGCGCTATCTTGATTCCGCTATCCCGCAAGGAGATGGATGGTCGCGCGAGCCACGGCCCGGCGCATGGTGCCGCCCCCCATGGCGAGACCCCTCACGGCGCCCCCGCCGCCACCAGCCCTGGTCACCAGAAGTAACCCTTAACGCATCCCTGTTCCATGGCTCACGCCCACGATAGCTCCTCGGAGCGCCCCGCAATTCTGGATAAGGTCCGTCCAGCTGAACTCCCCCGCCCGAAGTTGATTCTCAACGATCGCGGCTTCCACTGGATCACCGATAAGGTGTGCGGCATCGTCGAAGAACCGACCCCGCTCTGGTGGAAGGTCCTCTTCGGCGTCGCCCTCTTCATCGCCTCCTTCACCGGTCTGGGCCTCTTCTACCTCGTCTCGACTGGGACAGGCACTTGGGGCCTGCGTTCGCCGGTGGGTTGGGGTTGGGCCATCGTTAACTTCGTGTTCTGGGTCGGCATCGGCCACGCCGGCACACTCATCTCGGCGATCCTCTGTCTCCTCCGCCAGAAGTGGCGTACCTCGATTAACCGTGCCGCCGAAGCCATGACCATCTTCGCGGTGATGTGTGCTGGTATCTTCCCGCTCTTCCACGTCGGTCGCGTTTGGTTCGGCTGGTGGCTCTTGCCGCTGCCTAATCAAAACGGCATCTGGCCGCAGTTCCGCTCGCCGCTCGAGTGGGACGTGTTTGCCGTCTCGACCTACTTCACTGTCTCGACGCTCTTCTGGTACATGGGGATGGTGCCCGACCTCGGGGTCATCCGCGATCGCGCTAAGACCTGGTGGCGCAAGGCCTTCTACTCCGTCCTCGCCCTCGGTTGGCGCAGCGGTAACCGCCAGTGGAGCAACTTCGAAATGGCCTACCTGCTCCTCGCCGGCCTTTCGACCCCGCTCGTGCTCTCGGTGCACACCATCGTCTCGTTTGACTTCGCTGTCTCGAACGTCCCCGGCTGGCATACGACCATCTTCCCGCCGTACTTTGTGGCGGGCGCTATTTTCTCGGGCTTTGCGATGGTGCTGACCCTGATGCTTCCGCTGCGGGCGATTTATCGCCTGCACGATGTCATCAACCAGTACCACATCGACAACATGTGTAAGATCATCTTGGCCACCGGCACGATGGTTGGCTACGCGTACGCCACCGAATTCTTCATCGCGGCCTACTCGGGTAACGTCTACGAGAAGTTCGCGTTCATCAACCGTGCCTTCGGTCAGTACTCCTGGGCTTACTGGATCATGGTGTCCTGTAATGTGATTACCCCTCAGCTCTTCTGGTTTAAGAAGGTCCGTGAGAACCACTCGCTCGTCTGGATCATCTGTATCTTCGTCAACGTCGGCATGTGGTTCGAACGCTTCGTCATCACTTGTACCTCGCTGGCTAACGATTACCTCCCGTCGAGCTGGGGTTATTACAGCCCGACCATCGTGGATATCTTCACGTTCTTCGGCACCTTCGGCTTCTTCTCCGTCCTCTTCCTCCTGTTTATCCGCTTCCTTCCGCTGCTGCCGATGGCGGAAATTAAAATGGTCGCGCCACAGGCCGACCCTCACGCCCACTGATCCCGCCGTCCGCCCCGACCATGAACGAACGAAACGAACGCATCTTCGGTGTAGCTTGCACCTTCCGCAAGCCCGCCGACGTCTTCCACGCCGCCGAAAAGGTGCGCGATGCTGGCTGGACCCGCTGGGACGTCCACACCCCTTTCCCCATCCACGGCATGGACCAAGCCATGGGCCTGCCGCGCTCGAAGGTACCGCGCCTCACGCTGCTTGGTGGTGTGACCGGTTTTATCACGGGTTGCCTGCTGACGTGGTACATGAACTCCTACGACTACCCGCTGATTGTCGGCGGTAAGCCCTACTGGAGCGCGATCTACCCGTTCCCGGTGTTGTATGAGTGCACGATTCTCTTCGCGGCCTTCGGGACGTTCTTCGGCCAGTTCATCTTGAACCGTCTGCCTCACCATCATCACCCGCTGTTTGAACTCCCGAACTTCGCTCGCGTTTCCGACGACACCTTCATGGTCGTCCTCGAAGCCCAGGACCCGAAGTTCCACGTGGATGATTCCCGCAACTTCCTCCAGTCGCTCGGCGGCCAGGAAATCACCGTCATCCGCGACTAATTCGTCCCATGTACCGTTACCTCACTTTCCTCGCAGTCGTCGTTGTGGCCGTCGTTGGCTTCTTCGGTGTTCAGGGCAAGCAATCCAAGGACACGCCCGTTTATGTCTTCGACGACATGGACTACCAGCCTAAGTACAAGCCGCAGGGGGAGAACAAGTTCTTCGCGGATGGCCGTGACGCCCGTCCGGCCGTCGCGGGTACGGTCGCCCGCGGCTCTGGCCTCGAGCCCTTGCAGGTTTTCTCTGCGGATTACCGCCGCGCCGAATCCCTCAACCCTTCGTTTGCGACGGGTAAAGATGCGCAAGGCAACTTCCTCGCTGACTTCCCGACGAAGTCATTGACCTTCCTCGCTAGCGGTGAGTTGGCCCCGTTCACGGTGGACGCCAAGACCCTCGCCCTGGGCCAAGCCAAGTATCAGATCTATTGTGCGGTCTGCCACGGCTCGGCGGCCGACGGTAATGGCATCATGAAGGTCCGTTCCTCCATCGAAGGTGACGTGGCCATCGTCACGATTGCCAACCTCCAGTTGCCCTTATTCCGCGCCTACCCGCAGGGCCAAGTCTTCGACGTCATCGCCAATGGCAAGAACACGATGCTCGGTTACGGCGATAAACTCACCCCGGAAGAGCGCTGGGCCGTCGTCGCCTACCTGCGTGCTCTCCAGCTTTCGCAATCTTGCCCGCCTAACCTCGTCCCCGCCGCTTTGAAGGCCACCGTCAAGTAATCCGCACATGAGCGATTCTTCCTCCAAACTTACGTCCAAGTGGACGACCATCCTGGGCCTCGGCGTTATCGCGCTGGTCGCTGCTTGGGCCTTGGCGTTCCTCGGCCTCGGTCAACACGACCATCGTCCGGCGCTCTCCGTCCTGCTCGGCTGCCTCTTCTGGACCTCGCTCCTCATCGGCATGCTCATGCTGACGATGATCACCCGCGTCTTTGACGCCGGCTGGGCTCCGGTCATCCGCCGCAACTGGGAATTCATGATCGGCGCCTTGCCGGTCGTCTTACTGCTCGGCGTAGTCCCGTTAGCGTTCCTGACGGACTTCCGTCACCTCCTTTGGGAATGGACGGACGTGAAGCATATTTTACCCAGTGGCCATGAAGTCGGCCATGACCCGATCCTGCAGGCGAAGAGCTGGTTCCTGAATGAGAAGTTCTTCCTCGTCCGCATCTCGCTCTACGTCGTTTTCTTCAGCGTGTTGACCTGGGCGATGCGCACCTGGTCCTTCAAGCAGGACACCGATCGTACCGCGAGCCACACCCATACGTTGCACGCTTTCTCGGCCGCTGGCATCCCGCTGGGCGCGGTCGCCCTGACCATGCTGGCCTTCGATTGCCTCATGGCCCTCTCGTACCACTGGTTCTCCACGATGTATGGTGTGTGGTTCTTCGCCTTATCGATTCGCCTGGCTCTCGCGGCGACGGTTATCCTGACCTATCGCCTCTCAAACGGCGGTTGGTTGGATGGTATTCTCAACCAAGCGCATCGCCACGTCTTGGGCTGCCTGATGCTCGCCTTCACGGTCTTCTGGGCTTACATCAGCTTCTCGCAGTACTTCCTCATCTACACGGCCAATATCCCCGAAGAAACCTTCTGGTATAACATCCGTGAGTTTGATCCAGTCACCGGCCTGAAGAGCGATTGGTGGGGCGTCTCGATGTACCTCATCTTCGGCTTCTTCTTACTGCCGTTCCTCGCCTTGCTCTTCTATCGCTCGAAGATTGTCCCTGGGCGTCTCCTGACCATTGCTGTCATCATCTTCATCGGTGGCATCGTCGACCTCTTGTTCAATGCCGTCCCTCGGCAGATTCTCGATAAGACCGCGCCCGAAGGCTTCACGGTCTCGCCCTTCCTTTGCGGTGGTCTTGCGACGGACCTCCTCGCGATCGCCGGCTTCGGCGCCATCGTGATTGGGCTCTTCCTTCGTAGTGCGACTAAGGCCGAAACCATCCCGGTCCACGACCCTCGTATCCTCGAGTCCATTAATTACCATGAGTGAGCATCCCTCTAACGGTTCCCGCGCGCTGCTACCTGGCCAGGTCAAGTCTTGGTTGGGTATCGTCGCCTTCGTCCTCGTGGCGGTGGCGGTGTTAGCCTTTGCCTTCGTCGCAATCCGCCCAGCCACTAATACCGACCTCGATCGCCGCACCGCCCAGAAGGCTCTGCGGGCGGACACTGAGTCCAAGGCCAAGGCTTTGCTCACCGATGCCGCCAAGAATGCCGATGGCTCTTATCGTCTACCGGTCGCTGATGCGATGGCGGTGATTGCGGCCAACCCGAAGGTCTTGGCGGACATGCGTAAGTCCGCCGCGGCTCCCGCCCCCGCCCCTGCCTCCGAAAGCGCTGCTTTCGTTAAAGCAGACGATGAGCAAATGAAGCGCGGCCTGGCGGTCTATTCCCGCACCTGCATTGCTTGCCACCAGCCGACGGGCAAGGGCCTGGCCCCGGTGTTTCCCTCGATTGCCGGCGTCCCGATCGTCAACGGCGACGCGACTTTACCGATTAAGTTCATTCTCCATGGTTTGATGGGTCCCATCACCGTGGACGGTGTCACCTATAATAGCATGATGCCGCCCGTGGTTGGCGTCAGCGATCAAGACATCTCCGATGTGCTCACTTACGTTCGCCAAAGCTTTGGCAATAAGTCCAACCCGGTCACCGCTGACCAGGTGAAGGCCGTCCGTGCAGCTAACGCCGCCCGCACCGCCCCTTGGAACACCGCCGAACTCGGCCTCAAGTAACCCCTTTATAATACGATGAGTCAGGAAAATCAACCAAGCCGTCCGTCAGGGCAGGGCCGTCCGCAGGGACGACCCGCCGATACTGGCTCCCCCCGCATTTCCCGCGTCGACGCCAGCGTCGCCAGCCCGGTGAAGTTTTTCTTCGCTTCGGCGCTGCTCTGGCTACTCGTCTCCTCTGTGCTGGCGGTGATTACGGCGGTGAAGCTCCACCTCCCGGGGTTCCTGAATAGCTGCGAGCATCTCACCTTTGGCCGTCTCGATGCGATCCAGCGCAACGTATTCTTCTATGGTTGGGCGTCGAACGCCTTGATCGGCCTGAACCTTTGGTTACTGGCTTCCTTGGGTCGCTTTGAGTTCCGCAACGGCTGGATTGCCACCTTGGGCGGCCTGATTTGGAACCTCGCCCTCACCGTCGGTATTGCGTGCGTACTCATCGACTCACACAACGCCTTTGAGCTCTTGGAACTCCCGCGTGGCGTCGCTTTGGCGTTCTTCGTCGCTTTCCTGCTGGCGGCCCTCTGGCCGGCCGTCGCCTTCGTGCGTCGTCCCACGGGCCAGGTCTTCGTCTCGCAGTGGTATATTCTGGGCGCTTCCTTCGTATTACCGGTGGTTTACCTTCTAACCCAGCTCATGGTGCTGTGGTGCCCGACGAACGGCGTTCTCCAGGCCCTCGTGCATAGCTGGTTCCTGCAGAACTTCCTCCTCCTCTGGTTGGGCGCATCCGCCCTTGCCGCCGTCTATTACTTCCTGCCGAAGGAACTCGGCACAACCCTCACTGGTTACTATCTGTCGACCGTTGGTTTCTGGACGCTCTTCCTGTTTGCTGGTTGGACCGGTCCCGCGACTTTACTCGGTAGCCCGGTGCCGCTCTGGATTCAGTCCTCGGGCGTCGTGGCCGCCGTGATGTTACTCATCCCGCTCACGATTACCTCGATCAACTTCTTTGGTACGCTCTCGCGCGACTCGGGTTGGACCCGCGCTTGGAATAATACCACGCTACGTTTCGTCGCGTTTGGCCTCGTGGCCTACACGTTGGCTATCGCCCTACAGATTGTCTTCTCGGCGCGTTCCCTGAATGCCATCGTTCGGTTCACCTCCTTTGCCGCGGGCCAGCAGCAGTTGCTGACCTACGCCTTCGTCTCGATGGTGATCTTTGGGGCGGCTTACTACATCTTGCCGCGCTTGACGGGCGCCTTCTGGCCTTCCGCCAAGTTAGTGCATCTGCACTTCTGGTCCTGCGCCTTGGCGGTCGTCGTTTCGGTTGCTGGCTCGCTATTCTTTGGCTGGACTCAAGGGGCCGCCCTCGCGGCCGCCAAGCCCTTCGCTCAGACCATGCAACCACAGGAGGCCCTGCTGAGTTCGGCCTGTGCAGTCCTCTTCCTTATCGGCCATGTGGCCTTCGCGCTTAACGCTTTTGGTATGCTGACCACCTGCTCCTCCTCGACCGAGGAAGCTCGCCAAGCCTAATCCGCCCCGTCCATGAATAACCTTAATCTCATCCTCGCAGGCGTCTTCTCTACCGTCGCCGCTTCGTTTGGTGGCTTGCTCCTCGCTGGCCATGCGCAGTTGGGTGCCCTCGGTCGGGCTCCGGCGGAAGAAGGCGGTCCGCTCTTTCCCTCTTTGGAACCGGGTCTAGCGATCCAAGGCCGTCAGGTCTACCTCCAGCTTGGTTGCGTTGCTTGCCACACCCAGCAGGTCCGTCCCGCTGGTCAGGGGAGCGATATCGCCCAAGGCTGGGGCGTCCGTCCCTCTGTGGCCCGCGACTACGTCCTGCAGTCGCAGGTTGCTCTCGGCAATCGTCGTATCGGTCCCGACCTCGCTAATTACGGTGCCCGGGCCAAGTCTGACGCTGAAATCGCCGCGCACCTTTCGGCTCCCGCCGCTGGCTCCGCCATGCCGGCCTTCCCGACTCTCTTTAACCAAGGCAAAGATGGCTCGCTCCAGCCTAATGAGCGTGGCACGGCCCTCATCGCCTACCTGAAATCTCTTCGCCAGGACTACTCCTCGCCCGAAGCCAAATTGAAGCAGTGAACCCATGAACGATTCTTACCGTCCCAATGACCGTCACCGTCGCCCTCGGGCGTCGAACGATGCAGGCACCGAAGGTTTTTCCGACGGGCGCCTCGTCGAGGTCCATCATCAGCTCGCCAATGACAAGGAAGAGCCCGCCGAAGGCTTCGCCTTGTTGCCGGTCATCGTTGTTTTTCTATTTTGCGGTTTCGGCTTTTGGGCCGGCCTTTACCTGACCCGCAATTCGGACGGTTTCAATCCAGGCTCCTTCGACCTCGATGCCCCGCGGGCCTTGGTTGATAACGGACCGAAGGAATTCGAACCCGATCCGGTGAAGGGCGAGAAACTCTACGTCACGAACTGTGCCGGCTGCCACCAGCCTACAGGCTTGGGTGTTGCTGCTGCTTTTCCCCCGTTGGCTGGTTCTCCCTGGGTCGCTGGCAATGAAGAGCGTCTGCTTAAGATCATTATTGGCGGCTTGGCTGGTGAACTCGATTACAAGGGGACCAAGTATAACGGGGCTATGCCCAATGTCGGCGCCGGCCTCAAGGACGCCCAGATTGCGCACATTGCTACCTACGTCCGCCAAGCTTGGGGTAATGCCGCTGGCCCGGTGACGGATGCCAAGGTCGCCGAGGCCCGCAAGGCCGTGGGTGCTCGTGCCTCCTATAGCCCGGCTGAAATCCTGCAGGCTCACCCGCTGGAAATTAAGTAAGCCCGCGGTTTGGGCTGAAAAGCAAAAAGGCCCGAGGCTTGCGCCTCGGGCCTTTTTATTAGCTTAGCCGCTCAGGCTTAGGCCGTTTGGTGCTTCTTGATGAAAGCGGCGATGTCACCCTTCGGGCGGGCACCGACGATTTTATCCACGACTTGACCATCCTTGAAGAGGAAGAGGGCGGGAATCGAAGTCACGCCTAGCTGGGTCGCGAGGTTACGGTTCGTGTCCACGTCCACTTTGCAGATCTGCACAGTCGTGCCCATCTCAGCCGCGAGCTGGTCAAGGACCGGGCCCAACTGCTTACAGGGGCCGCACCAGGTTGCCCAGAAGTCCACGAGGACGGGCACGGTCGACGCTTTAATCGTCGATTCGAAGGTGTTGCTGTCGAGGTTGGTAATCAGAATCGGATGCCATGGAAGGTCTTAGCCCTTGGTCTTAGAGAAGAGCTCTAAGTACAAGAAGACGGCTGCACTCAAGGAAGCCACAAGGGCGAGCACGTCAACAGCGGCCGCCGCTTTGCCGACGTTGCGATTGCTAGCAGCGCCGGTTGTCGGGGAGACGCGTGGAGCGGCTGCCGCAATCGGAGCGGGAATGGGAGCGACGGGCGGACGCGGGGCGCCACCTGCAGCGGGCGGGGGCGGTGGGGGCGGTGGCGGAAGCACAGCACCAGCGGGCTTAGCCAGCTTGAGCTTAGGGGCCTGAGGCGCGGCGTTATCACCTTCAGGGGGAGGAGGGGGAGGGGGTGTCTCGGTGCTCATCGTTGGGGAAGGGAATGAAGCCGTTAAAAAAGGGGTGAGTCAACCAGTCAGTGCCAGATTTTGGGGCTAACGGCTCTGGTCGTGCTTGCGCAGGAGTTCGGCGACTTCACGGGGGTCGGCTCCTTGCAGATTCCGGCCCTTGCGCTGAGGTCTTCGACCGTCTTCACTACGGTTTCGGTCATCCGTTCGTGGGTCTCTTGAGAACCCCCGACGAGTGAAAAGCCTTCGCCTTGGGTGATACGCTTATGCTGGTCGGAATTATCCAAGCCTAAGCCTAGCAGGTGGTTCGGGGAGCGCTTCTTGCGAGCCATGGATTTACTTTAGCGGTGGCAGTCATCGCCGCAAGCCTCAGCGGCTTACGGGTTCGCCTCAGGCGGCGGTGTATCGAATTCGGACCCACCTTCGGCGGTCTCCCCGGCGAACGGGGCTTCCGCCTGTTCGCGCTTCGAGCAGACGATATCCTCAAAATTATTGTCTTGTTCGAGCTGCATGGCGCCCTAGCCTGGCCAATTCTAAACAGGCTAAGAAATTGGCGATCAGCAGGGCCACGCTCGGGCGTTCGGGCAAGAGGGAGGTGAAGATAAACTTCGGCTCGGTTTCGAGGCGCTTGAGGATAACTCCATGCGATTCCGACACGGTGACATTCTCGACGGAAAGATTTCCTGGCTGGATGCGCTCAGCGAGGCGGCGGAGGACGTTGTTAAGGTATTCCAGAGTTCGATGCGTTCGGTAGGAGCGACGGGCCGCACGACGGCGTCTTCGCCTTCATTTGCAAGACGTAGCGAGCGAGCAGGCCTTGGCGGTCATCGGCCAAGCCACGGATAATCGCGGCGGTTTCCTTAAACCCGTTTATACTGGATGAGCTGCTGGACGAGGGCCCAGCGTGGGTCTTGGCCTTCCGGGGTCGGGAGCGCTTTCTTCTTCGGGTCGACTTTCGACCGGCAAGAGCATGCGGCTTTTGATATACATCAATGTCGCAGCCATGACGAAGAAGTCGCCGGCGAGCTCGAGGTTATCCTTCTCCTCCGTCCGAGGATTTCGAGGTACTGCTGGGTGACCTTCTCAATCGGGATGTCGTAAATATCGATTTCGTTCTTCCGAATAAGGAAAAGCAACAGGTCCAACGGCCCTTCAAAGACGTCCAGCCGGATCGGTAGGTCGGCTGGCGGCAAAATGCCGTCAGTCGGAATAGAAGAGGGGGTCGCGGATTGGTCCGTCACAGTTCAGAACTTGAACAAACGAGCCCGCAGGTGGAAGCCCAATGCACTATCCCCGAACGCGGAAACCTTCTTCTGGAAGCCATATTCCACTTCCCATGAATTGCCGATGCGCTGTACCAGGCCAATGGACTGGTAGATGGACTGGTTAGTCAGGGCATCGTAATTAGTCGTAATAACTCCGGAATAGACGGAATTAAGGCGAATTTCGCCCGTCAACCAGAGCTGGTTGGCGACTTCGGCCTGCCGAAGTTGATACCAGCCGAAGGAGGCTTTCCAGAAATCACCGGAATTGAAGGAAATCGAGTTGAGCGACTCGTGGGCAGCCCCGCCGCCGTTCGGGAGGCGCTGGTAGGAATCGATATTCACCCAAGGGGCGGGCGTGAGGCTGAGGTGGGCTTGGACGTCCGACTTATTGCCGGTGCCAGTGACGGCATCCTGCTCCCAGTTAGTGAAGACGTCGAAGCGCAGGAGGTCGCGGGTACCATTGACGGTGTCGCGGGTCGCCAAAGTGTTGCGCACGCCCAGGCGAGCCGCCTGGCGGGCCGTGACGCTGGCGGCGTCAGGGCGGTCAGCTAGGTCGAGTTCTTGGAAGGCCGAAAGGGCCACGGCGCGGTCGGCTAGCGGGAGCACTCCAGCGCCTTGCTCTGCGCCCGGGAGGTAACGGTACTGGACGATCGGGCGAAGGCTGTGTCGCATGCCATCAATCGACCATTTTTTAGCGATCAGTGCCCAGGAGCCGGTGAAGAGGCCTTCGACGTCAAAGCCGACTTGACCCATGACCTTAGTTTGGTTGCCGAGCCCGTTGAGAGCGGACGACCAATCGGTGGCCCGGGCCCCGATGACGGGTTTGAACGTCAGCCAGTCTCCCGCGACGAGCGGATAGGAGAGGCCGTAGTAAAGGTCGAGGCGCGCGGTGGACCAAGCAATCGTCGGGGCAATCCCGGCGGCCGGCTGTGCGTTCAGGTAGGCCAGGGCAGCGAAACCCCGTTGCCGGAGGCCGTGCTCACCCAAGGCTGTCTCAGTCAGGTCGAAGCGGACCTCAGGGAGCTTCTGGGCGACTTCCTGATAGTTGTCGGCTTTGGCGACGAGGTTCGCCGAGAGCAGGCCCCCGTTCCAAGGCTTGGTGACTTCGAGGTTCAGCTGCGGAGTGCCCGTGCGGCCGGAGAGGTTTGGGCGGAAGTCGCGAACAAAATCAGGGTCGCTTGTGGCGAAGAGTTGGCCGGCCACCTGGACGCCGTCGGCGGTGCGACCGTTAATCTCGCCGTATTCGAAGGTTCGCGTCCGCCCAGGGAGGCGGCCGAAGCTATCCGCCAATAAATCACCGCGGTCGTTAATGAAGCCGGCTTGGAAGAAGCCTTTCCAGTGCGTGGTGGCCTTTTGATCTTTGGCGTTATCGTACTTGAGGTAGGGGCCGACCAGGAAGCCTGACTTACTGTAGAAGTCGAGGAGAGCACCAACCCACAGCGAGGGCGTCTGGCGGGCGAGCGTCGTGGTACGAAGGTAGGTCCCTTGGCGATCCTTCGACCCCATGTTTAGGTAGATGTCGTAAGGGATATCTTGATACCCTTCTTGTCCGTAGTACGGGATGTAGAGGAACGGGAGGCCGGCGAGCTGCGGGCGGACGTCGCGGAGGGCGAGCCAATCATCCTTTTGGGTATACTGGGCGGAACCGATGTTCAGCGACATGCCGCTGGCGGCGGGTTCGTTGTGCCACATCCGCAGGCCCTTGATGGTCTTATCACCGTTCTCAATGCGCAGTTCGTCAGCCGTTAAGTAGACAGGGTTGCGGCCGAAGCGGACCTTGGTGGCGATGACGATATCGTTCTTAGGATCAAGTTGGGCTTTTTCACCGAGGATGCGGAGGTTTCGCGTGGCGTAGACAACGTCGCCCTCCGCCGTGATGAGGCCGGTGCGGGTATCGAGTTTAATCAGGCGGGCCGAAAGGAACGCACCGTTCGCACTGAAGCTCGCGTTGACGGCGACGAGGACTTTGCCGTTTTCTTCGTAGCTGAAGCTTTGGCCAGAGAGGCCGGGCACGTCGGGCTTGGCTGCTTGTCCCGCCACCGGCCCGGGCACAGGCACAGTGTCCGCGGCGACGCCGCTGAGGGTGAGGCCGACGCTTGCGGCAAGAATCCAAAATCGACGGCCAGGCATCCGTCCCAGACTTGTCGCTCCGGCCTACGTCTCAAGTATTTTCGGGGATTGCACGCTTGCGGCAAGGGGGGCGGACGTGGATTGTCCAAGGATGCGCCACAGTCCCGCAGAGTTGGCCGCCCTCGTGGAGGGCACGGAGACCTGTCCGCACCGTTTCCTCGGGGCGCACCCTCTGGCCGATGGGGGGGTGGTCATTCGGGCTCTCTTCCTTGGGGCGACGAGCTGCAAGGTGCTTAAGGATAAGGCGTCGCGGGGGAAGGAAATGGCGAAACTTGCTGACTTAGGGGTGTTCGAGCTGGTTTACCCGAAGTCGCCGGCCTTCCGCTACCGCTTCCAGGTTGGTTATGCCGACGGGACCGTGCAGGAACACGAGGACCCTTATCGTTTTCTCCCGACAATCTCCGAGCAGGATTTATTCCTGATTGGCAAGGGCGACGACCACAAGGTCTTCAATAAACTCGGGTCTCACGTCCGCACTTTGGAGGGGGTGGCCGGTGTTTCTTTCGCAGTTTGGGCTCCGTCGGCTCGCCGTGTGTCGGTGGTCGGCGACCATAACCATTGGAACGGTCGGGCACACCCGATGCGCTCCTTGGGGGCTTCGGGTATCTGGGAACTCTTCCTGCCTGGGCTCACCGTGGGGGCCCGTTATAAATACGAAATTGTCGGTGCCCACGATCAAACGCCGTTCATCAAGACAGACCCCTGTGCGCTGCATTTCGAGCCTTCGCCCAATCACGCTGCCATCGTGTGCGACGTGTCGGGCTTCGTCTGGAACGATCAGGCCTGGCTGGACCAGCGTCGGCAGGCCGACTCCCGGGCGCAGCCGATGTCCGTCTACGAGGTGCATCCAGCGTCTTGGCGTCGCGTACCTGAAGAGGACAACCGCGTCCTGAACTACCGCGAACTGGGTACGCAGCTGGCCGAATACTGCACGCGCCTAGGTTTCACGCACGTCGAACTCATGCCGCCGTCAGAATACCCGTTCGATGGCTCGTGGGGCTATCAGGTGACGGGTTTCTACGCACCGACGCACCGTTTCGGCACACCGCTCGATTTCATGGCGATGGTCGACACGCTGCACCGCGCCAACATCGGCGTCATCACCGATTGGGTGCCAGCGCACTTCCCACGCGACTTTTTTGCGTTGGCCCGCTTCGACGGGACGCATCTTTACGAGCACGCTGATCCGCGCCTCGGGGAGCACCAAGATTGGGGTACGCTGATCTTTAACTATGGCCGCCATGAGGTCCGTGGCTTCCTAGTCGGCTCCGCGCTATCGTGGCTCGAACGTTTTCACATCGATGGCCTCCGCGTCGATGCTGTGGCGTCCATGCTTTACTTGGATTATTCGCGCAAGGCCGGCGAATGGGTGCCCAATCGGCATGGCGGTCGCGAAAACCTCGAGGCCGTCGAATTCCTCCGACAGGTCAACGCGCTCGTACATCTTTACCATCCCGGTGTGGTCACCATCGCCGAGGAGTCGACGTCCTATCCGGGCGTGACGAAGCCCGTGGCCGAAGGCGGCCTCGGCTTCGACTACAAGTGGAATATGGGCTGGATGCATGACAGCCTCGACTACTTTAAGCAGGATCCATTGTTCCGGAAGTTTCACCACGATAAGCTGACCTTCGGGATGATTTACCAGTGGTCCGAGGCGTTCGTGCAGTCCTTTTCGCATGACGAAGTCGTGCACGGTAAGGGCTCACTCATTGGCAAGATGGCCGGTGGCGACGATGCGACGAAGGCCGCTAACTTACGTTGCCTATTGGCGATGCAGTGGGCTTGGCCGGGCAAGAAGACTTTGTTCATGGGCTGCGAGTTTGGACAGTTCGCAGAATGGAAGTTCGACGCTTCGCTCGATTGGCACCTCCTGAAGTATCCGTTGCACGGGGGGCTCCAGCGCCTCGTGACCGACCTCAATCGGCTCTACCGCCAAGATGGTTCCGTGGCGGCCAAGGACCTCGATTCGCGCGCTTTCGCTTGGATTAATCCGAATGACGGCGACCAGAGCGTGCTGTCGTTTGAGCGCCACGGCGACGACTGTGCGTGGGTGGTCGTCGGTAATTTCACCCCACTGGAGCGGACGTATCGCCTGGGTGTCCCTTTCGCCGGGAAGTGGGAAGAGGCTGTGAACACTGACTCTTTGCATTACGCCGGCCAGGGTATCGGTAACCTCGGGGGTGTGCAGGCCGAGTCCAAGCCGACCCATGGGCGTAGTCATTCGATCGAAGTGCGTCTGCCCGGTTTGTCCGTCGTAATCTTCCGCCAAAAACGCTAAGCATGGCTCCTCGCTCCGATCTCTTCCGTCCGTTGGTCGCGCAAGACCCGGCGAATCCGCTATTCCGTTTCTCGCTGGGTCAGGAGTTACTGAAAGAAGGGGCGGCCGCCGAAGCGATTGAACATCTTCAGCTCGCGACGGCCTCGAAGGCCGACTGGATGATGCCGCGGATTTTGTTGGGCAAAGCCCATCTAGCGCTTGGTGATCGGGCGGCTGCGCGCAACGCCTTTGACGACGCCTTGCGCCTCGCCGTGGCCCAAGGCCATGAAGAGCCCGAGGAAGAACTACGCGCGCTGTTGGCTACGCTCTAAATCACTCGACGCGTTCCAGCGTCACGCGACGCAGATCCATGATCGCGCCACCCTTCTTCTTGAGCGGGCGGACGGTCAGGGTGTTCTCGCCGGCGGTCAGGTCGAGGAGGCCGACTTCGCGTGGGATGAAGCGTTGGAAGTGGCCGGTTTCTTCGACCGTGAATTCAGCTTTGGAGGCGCCGACCTCGAGCGCGACGGTGGAGCCGCCGCTGCCCTTACTGCAGCCTTGAAGGATGCTCACGCGGTACTTGCCAGGCTTGGCGACCTGGAAGGTCCACGATGCGGTGTCGGTCGGGTCGACCCAGAATCCCAGCGTATCCTTTTGGGGCGGGTCTTCGTACTTTAGTTTCTTCGCTTGGACCTTCGCGTCACGGGCTTCGAGGAAGATGAGTGCATTCGGACCCGCCGCCGTGAATTCGTCCATCGCCTTGCGCCATTCAGCCATCAGCGGGCGCATGGCTTCAGAAGTCGGCAGCGCCTGAATACGCGTGGCGTCGAATTTCACGAAGCAGTTATCCCAGCGGGCGCGGTCAAAGTTGGGATTAGCCTTGATCGGCTCTGCACCGACGCTGCGGCGCCAGGCTTCGAGTTTGCCGCGGAGGGCGGCCACGCGGGCGGGTTCGGTCGCAGCGAGGTCGGTCATTTCGCTCGGGTCCTTCGCGAGGTTGTAGAGTTCGAGGCTGCCGTCTTCGTATTGTTCGAGGAGTTTCCAGTCGCCTTCGCGGATGACCCCGGCGGGTTTACCGCCTTGGTTCATGTAGTGCGGCTGATGCCAGTGGAGCGCGCGCGGGGTGGCGTTGGCCGGCTTACTATCGAAGAGTAGGGGAGAGAGGTCTTTGAAGTCCTGAACCGCGGGTGGGGTGACCTTGGCCAACGCACAGATGGTCGGACAGATATCACCGAGGACGACGGGCTCAGCGATTTCGCGGACAGCGAGTCGACCCGGGAAGCGGATGATGAGCGGGGTGCGAATGCCGCCCTCGTAGAGGAAGCCCTTGCCCGCGCGTGTAGGCTCATTGTGGGTGGGCGGTGTTTCGCGTAGTTCCGAAACATGCACGCCGCCATTGTCCGAGGCGAAGACGACGAAGGTATTCTTCGCGAGACCGTTATCTTCGAGCGCCTTGAGGACGCGACCGACGGCGGTGTCGAGCGATTCGACCAGTGCGGCGTAGGTGGGGTGGAAGGACTTCGCGTTGGCTTCGATACCCTTGGCTGGCGCGGCGAGCGGAATATGCGGGTTGTCGAAAGCGAGGTAGAGGAAGAAGGGCTTACCCTTGCTGCGTTCGATGAATTTCACCGCCGCGTCGGCCTGGCCGAGTTCGCCTTTGCCGCCCTGCGGAGATTCCGCACCTGGATTGACCTTGCCGGTGAAGGATTCGTCAAAGCCGTGGTCGGTCGGCTGATGGCCTTTACCGCCGAGGTGCCACTTGCCCACCGCCGCCGAGACGTAGCCCTTTGGCTTAAGGAGTTGGGCGATTGTCTGGACGCCGTCCGGCAGATGCAGGTTAATGGGTGCGGCGAGTACGCGGTGCGAGGCACGGTCGCTGCGACCGGTGAGGAACGTGGTGATCTTCAGGCGAGCCGGGCTCTGGCCGGTAAGCAGGCCGGCTCGCGAGGGCGAGCAGACCGAAGCCGCGGCGTAGGCCTGGGTGAAGCGGGCGCCTTCGGCGGCGAGCTTGTCTAAGTTCGGGGTGCGTTGGTCCTTGCGGCCAAAACAACCGAGGTCGTTGATGCCGAGGTCGTCGGCGAAGAGGATGACAAAGTTAGGCGGAGTCTCCTGCGCGGAGGCAGGGGAGAGCGCGAGCAAGGCACCGAGCAATAGGCCAAGGAGAAGGCGGGGCATGCCTTGGGTTTAACGTCTCGCCGGGTTGTGCAAAGGGCAAAACCCACTTCGGTACCCTCATGGACCTTCGTTTAATCCAATTCGGCGTGGCGTGCATCGATGTCGCGATGGCCGCGGTTTCCTGGCTGATTTTGCTCTGCACCTATCCTGACTTCGCTCGCTGGCGGCCCGAAGGCTTCGCCGAGGCGCATGAGGCTTATACCCGTCGCGTCGGCTGGGTCGTCGGGCCTCTGCTGTTCGCCCAGCTGGGGGGTCATGTCTGGCTGACCGTCATCGCGGGCGGTGGCTTGGGCCTTGGCCTTGTGCTCGTCTGCTGGGTGTTAACGGCCGCCTGGTCCGTCCCGTGCCACCGGCGATTACAACTGCAAGGCCCTGCCTCGCCGGCCTTGGGCAGCCTCATCCATTCGCACGCGTGGCGAACGGCCGTCTGGTCTGGCTTGGCGATTTACTCCGTCCGACTGGCGGCGGGTTGACAGCAACGGTCGGGGCGTAATGCTCAATACTGATGAGGACAGCCGAACCGAATCCCGCCCGTAACGCCTCCCGCTGGGGTGCCTTCCGGCGCTTCTTGGGTTTTGTGGGGCCGGGTTTCTTAGTTTCGGTCGGTTATATGGATCCGGGGAATTGGGCGACCGACCTCGCGGGTGGTTCGCAGTTCGGCTATGCACTGCTCTGGGTCATCCTGCTGTCGAACCTGATGGCGATTTTGTTCCAACACCTCTGCGTGCGGCTCAATGTTGCGACCGGCCTCGACCTCGCCCAAGCCTGTCGGGAACGTTATTCGCCGGCCGTCGGTAAGTTCCTCTGGGTCGCGGCCCAGGTGGGCATCATTGCTATGGACCTCGCCGAACTGCTCGGCTCGGCCATCGCGTTGCAAATCCTCTTTGGCATTCCGCTCTTCTTTGGCGCCATCATCACTGCGCTCGATGTACTCGTTCTGCTGGCGCTGACCCGTCTCGGTTACCGCTGGCTCGAAGCCTTGGTGGCGGTGCTCGTGCTGACGATTGCGGCCTGCATTGGCGTTGAGCTTCTGCTCGCGCAGCCAGTTATGGCTGACCTCGTCAAAGGCTTCGTGCCGACCGCAGACGTGCTGACGCGCCCCGGCATGCTCTTTGTCGCTCTCGGTATCATTGGCGCCACGGTGATGCCGCATAACCTCTACCTGCATTCGTCGATCGTCGGGTCTCGTGATTTCGGGCAGACGGAAGCCGAGCGTCGCGAGGCGATGCGTTTTGCGACTTGGGATTCCACGCTCGCGCTCTGCTTGGCGTTTTTCGTCAACGCCGGCCTACTGGTGCTTAGTGCCGCGGCGTTCCACGGCCGACCCGAAGCCGTGACAGATATCCGCGAAGCCCATCGTTTGCTGGACGGCGTACTGGGGGTGACCTTCGCTGGTACGCTCTTCGCCCTTGCACTGCTCGCTTCGGGTCAGAACGCCACCATCACCGGAACCATGGCCGGCCAGATCGTCCTGGAGGGCTTCCTTAAGATTAAGAGTGCTGGTTGGATTGTGCGCGTCGCGACCCGCCTAGCTGCACTGGCCCCCGCCTTGCTGGTCATCGGGCTCGCTGGGGAGGGTAAGGTGGAAAACCTACTCATCTGGAGTCAGGTCATCCTTAGCCTCCAGCTCGGCTTCGCTTGCTGGCCGCTCGTGCGGATGACCAGCGACGCTGAATTGATGGGCGTATTTGTCGCGCCACGTTGGATTTCCACGCTCGGCTGGGTCTCCACAGGCCTGGTCGTCGGGTCGAGCCTTTGGTTTGTGCTCAATATTTAGGAAAGTACCCTTAAATAGAGGATTTTGATTAATCTTGATATCTTTACTAAAGTAGTAATCATTAAGACCGTATCCTTTAATTTCATGCGATTCTTTTCACTATTTGCGCTTTTCTGGGCGGTCGTCGGTTACGGCCAAGCGGAGCCGGTGATTCTCCGCGTCGGGTTCTTCCCGAACCTCACGCACTCGCCGGCCTTGGCTGCCCGCCAACTCGAACGCGAAGGGGCCGATTGGCACCTCGCGAACCTGCCGAAGGGCTCGAAGATTGAATGGCGTTCTTTCAATGCGGGTCCCTCCGCGATGGAGGCTTTGTTGGCCGGCGCCGTCGACCTCACTTACGTCGGCCCCTCGCCCGTCATCAACGCGCACGTCCGCACGAAGGGGAACGAGCTCCGCATCCTGGCACCCGTCGCCCGCGCCGGTAACGCGTTGGTGGTCCGCAAGGGCCTTGGTCTGAAGACGCCGAAAGATTTTATAGGTCGCCGTGTGGCGACGCCACAACTCGGTAACACGCAGGACATCGACGCCCGCGTGTGGCTGCGTGCAGGTGGTCTGACGATTAAAGTCAATGGGGGTGATGCCCAAGTCATCCCGGCACAAAACGCTGAGCTGGTGCTGCTTTTCTCGCGTGGCGATGTGGATGCGGCCTGGACGACCGAGCCTTGGGTGACGCGCCTCACGAGCGAGTTCGGCGGTGAGATCCTGATCGAGAAAAAGGATTCAATTATTACGGTCTTGGCTTCTTCGAAGACCGCCTTGGCCAAGAACGGGAAGGGCATCGAGGCCTTCGTGCGCTCCCACTACGCGCTCCGCGATAAGCTGCTCGCGGACCAAGTATGGCATGAGAAGCTCATCATCGCCGGCCTCGGCGGCGAGACCCGTTCGACCCCGCCGAAAGCCACCCTCATCGGTCCGGCCCTCGGTCGCGTGATCTTCGACGCCCGTGAAGAGGACGCCGCTCGTAAGGCTCGCCTGACGGCTGCCTTCACCCACGCGCTGAAGGACTCAAAGGACTCCGGATTGCTGAACGGCGACGCCCCCATCGGCCCGCTCTTGGAGTCATTGGTCTCCGACGCCCCCGCCGCGAAGTAAGCGGTTACAATCTACTGGGCCCCGCCTTGGGAAGTGACTCCTCTGCGGGGCTTGGTTATTTTGAAGATAGGTCCTAATCCTGATAAGTTAACTAAACTTGACAACTTGAAGCCAGACCCTGAAGTTTTCCATCGGTTTGTCCCATGAGCCTCCCCATCCCTAAATCCAACGCCCAGGCGGCCTTGACCCTGCGGAACGTCACCAAGCGTTTCAATGGTTCGGCGGGACGCGTCACGGCTTTAGAGGATATCACTTTGGATGTCCGGGAGGGGGAGTTCCTCGTGGTGGTCGGTCCTTCGGGTTGCGGTAAGTCGACGCTGCTTAGTTTGCTGGCTGGCCTCGAGCATACCGATGAAGGCGCTATTAAGTTAGGCGACGAGCCCGTCCATTCTCCGGGCCGCGATCGGCTCGTCATGTTCCAGCAGGACGCGCTCTTTCCTTGGCTGAACGCTTTGGAGAACGTCCTCTTTGGCCTCCGTCTGAAGCCCGGTCTCTCCGACGCCGAGCGCCTCGAGTCGGCTCGTTACTACCTGAACCTTGTCGGCCTCGGCAACAAGGAGAAGGCCCGCCCCCATGAGCTTTCTGGCGGCATGCGCCAGCGCGTGGCTTTAGCCCGTTCGCTCGCCCCTAACCCGCGCGTGCTCCTCATGGATGAGCCGTTCTCGGCCCTCGACGCTTTGACGCGCGAGCAGCTCTACGGCGACATCCAAGAAATTTTCACGAAGCGCAAGAAGACCATCGTTCTGGTCACACACAATATCCGCGAGGCCGTCTGCCTGGGCGACCGCGTCGTTTTGTTTTCGCCTAATCCGGGCCGAGTTCAGCAGGTGTTCGACGTTAACCTACCGCGCCCACGCCGGATGAACGATCCGGCCTTGGCGAACCTCGCCGCCGAAGTCACCACGGCACTTTCCTCTCATCTCACCGCGGACAAGCAGTAAGGCCATGAAACTCCCGCGCTTTGTCATTCCGACCTTTATTGCCCTCGCCGTCCTCGGTGGCTGGGAATGGTTCGTGCGTGCGGGCCACGTCAATGACGTGCTCGTGCCGGCCCCGTCGCATATCCTGCAATGGTTCTGGTGGGCGCTCTTCGATCAGGCCTCCTTTGAGTCCGGCCAGTACCTCGCCGCTATCCAGAAAGGCGAACTCCTCCCGGCCACTTGGGTGACGATGCGTCGCCTAATTATCGGCTTCGCCATCGGTGCCGCCATCGGTATCCCCCTGGGCGCTCTCTGTGCCCGCGTCCGCTGGGTGCGCGATACCTTTGGCGTGCTCGCCTTGGGTCTGCAGACCTTGCCTTCGGTCTGCTGGGTGCCACTGGCGTTACTTTGGTTTGGCATCCGCGAGGAAGCCGTCCTCTTCGTGGTAGTCATGGGCACCTTGTGGGCCGTTGTGATCGCCGTGCAGGAATCCGTCTTGAACGTGCAGCCGCTCTACCTCCGCGCCGCCCAGACGATGGGCTCCAAGGGCTGGCACCTCTGGTCCCGCGTCATTTTTCCTGCGGCCTTACCGGGCGTCCTGAGCGGCATGAAGCAGGGCTGGGCCTTCGCTTGGCGCTCGCTGATGGCCGCCGAAATCTTCGTTGTCATCGTCACGGGCTTTGGCTTGGGCTCCTTGCTCAACGCCGGTCGCGAGCTGCTCCGCATGGACCAAGTCATGGGCGTCATGGCGGTCGTCATGCTCGTCGGCTTGCTGGCTGACCTCGTTTTCTTCGCCCCGCTGGAGCGCTGGTTGCGCCGTTCCCGCGGACTGGAGCGCTGAGTTTAGGCGAGTCCGACGCTTTCCTCCTCGCCCTGCGAGGCGACGAGGCCCTACTTTGGGGGCATGTTCATCGACGAAGCCAAAGTCATCCTTAAGTCCGGAGCCGGTGGCCACGGGTGCGTCAGCTTCCGACGCGAGAAGTTCATCCCGAAGGGCGGACCCGACGGCGGTAACGGCGGCAAGGGCGGCGACGTGGTCCTGCTTTGCGATCGGAACGAGGGCGACCTCCAGGCCTACCGCTGGCAGCCGCACCGCAGCGCTCGCAACGGTACGCCGGGTATGGGCCGCCAGTGCGCGGGTCCCGATGGCGAAGATTTGATTCTCCGCGTCCCTCCAGGCACGCAGGTAGTCGACGATGTTTCGGGCCGCTTGCTCGCCGAGCTGACTGAACACAATGAACGCGTAGTCATCCTTGCCGGTGGCAAGGGCGGCATGGGGAACATGAACTTCAAAAGCTCGGTCAACCAAGCTCCCCGCCGCACGACTCCTGGCTACCCAGGTGAGTTCGGCACGTATCGATTAGTCCTTAAGACGATTGCCGACATCGGCCTCGTGGGCTACCCGAATGCTGGGAAGTCGACGCTCACTAATGCTTTCACCGCGGCCCGTCCGAAGATGGCGCCCTATCCGTTCACAACCTTGCACGTCAACGTGGGCGTGATCGAGTATCCGGAAACCTTTGGCCGTATCTTCATGGCCGATATTCCTGGCCTGATCGAAGGCGCGCACGAGAACCGTGGGCTCGGCCATCAGTTCCTCCGTCACATCGAGCGCTGCACCTTGCTCGTATTCATTTTGGACATGGCTGGTAGCGAGAACCGCAAGCCCTGGGACGACTTCCGTATCCTCGAGCGCGAGCTCGCCCTCTATTCGCCGATCCTCGCGCGCAAGCCTCGCTTGGTCGTGGCCAACAAAATGGATCTCCCCGAAGCGGCCGCTAACCTCGCGAAGTTCTGCGAGAAGGTGCCCGTCCTCGTCGTGCCAATTTCCTGCTACTCTCTTGAAGGTTTTGAAAACCTGAAGGCCACGCTCTGGAAGTTCGTGAAGGGCTCGCCCGAAGAACGTGCGTTGCTCCAGCCGACTCCGGTCAAGGTCAAGGCGGTCAAGGTCAAGGCCGTTGCCAAGGCCACGAAGCCTGCCGCCAAGCAGCCAGCCAAGAAGGCTAAGGCTGCGCCGGCTAAGAAGTCCAAGCCCGCTGCCAAGCCGGTGGCCAAGAAGGTCGTTAAGAAAGTAGCTGCCAAGAAGTCTCCTAAGCCTGTGGCCAAGAAGCCCGCCGCGAAGAAGCCGGTCAAGGTTGTCGCCAAGAAGAAGGCCGCCCCAGTGAAGAAGGCGGCCGTCAAGACCAAGGCTAAAAAGAAGTAAGCGCCGCTTACTTCTTTTCGCCGGCGCGTTCCTTGAACTTCATCGATTCGGAGTTCAGGCAATAGCGTAGGCCCGTCGGCTTGGGGCCGTCTTCGAAGACGTGGCCGAGGTGGGAATCGCAGCGGGCGCAGAGAATTTCCGTCCGGCTCATCCCGTGGCTTTTGTCGGTGATGGTCGCGACGTTTTCCTTGGAGACAGGCTGGAAGAAGCTCGGCCAGCCCGTGCCAGAGTTGAACTTGGCGTCGGACGAGAAGAGCGGGAGTTCGCAGCAAACGCAGTGGTAGGTGCCGGCCTTCTTATTATCAAGCAGGGTGCCGCAGAAGGGGCGTTCCGTGCCCTTGCTGCGGCAGACTTCATACTGCGCTGGCGTCAGACGGGCGGCCCAATCGGCATCGGTACGGACAATCTTGTCGACGAGCTGCGGCTTGCTAACGCCCCCTTTGCCGTCGTCGAGGGTGACGAGGACTTGCGGGGCTTTCGAAGAGGAGGTTTCGGCTTTGGTCATGGGCTTGGTTTCGGAAGGGGAGGTGGCGGCGAAGAGGGCGACCGCGACGCCGACGGCGAGGGGGAGTAGGAGGAGGGGCTTCATGGGGTTAGCTAAAAGATTTTCCGCAGCCGCAGGTGCTGCTGGCGTTGGGGTTGCGCACTTCAAAACCCTTGCCGTGCAGGCCGTCGTCAAAATGTACGGTGGATCCGTCGAGGTAGGCGTGGCTGGTGGGGTCGATAAGGATCTTCAGGCCCTGGCTTTCGAACTCGAGGTCGCCGTCCTTGCGCATGTCGAACGCCATGCCGTATTCGAAGCCGGAGCAGCCGCCAGTCTCAACGAGGACGCGCAGGATCGACTCCGGGTTGGCCTGGGCTTTTTTCAGTACCAGGACCTGTTGGGCGGCGGCTTCGGTGAGGTTGATCATACCTATCACTTTATAGGTCTGTAGGCAGAGTCAAGGGGGGCTGTTTAAACTCGCCCCGACGGCTGCGGGAAATACCCTGTTTTTATCCCCATGAGACCCCTTCTGAAGGTTTTTTGTTTCTCGATTCCCTTAGCCTTCTTGTTCAACGCAGTGATGGTGCTCGTGGTGTCTTTAAGCCTTGGGGACGCCCCCGAACTGAGTGACCTCTTGGGCGGAAACGTTTTCCGTATTAACTGGGAGCACCTCGGGGAAAGTACCATCGAGGTCGTGCCGATGATGCTCTATTGGGCCTTTGCCCTCCTGCAGTCCGGCGTCTTCTTCCTGCCGCTGGCGCCTTCGCTGACCCTCTCGGCGCAGCCCGCGGCGCTTTGGCCGCGACTCCTCGGGGCCGCTTTTTGCACAGCTTTCCTCGTAGCACTACCGTTGTTCGCGTTACTCGATGTCTATTACTTCCTGCCCGGGGCTAATCCCAAGGAATTCGAGAGCGGTGCGTTTATTATCGGTATCCTCGTCGCTTGGCTGGTCTCGTGGATCGTCTGGACAGCCATTCTCCTACGCCGCGTCCGCACCGATGAGTCCGCTTTGGAGTCATCGCTCCTGCGCACGAGCAAGGCCTCACTCGTCGGCTTGGCCCTCTGCGTGCCGTGGTACCTCGTGCTGCGCCGCAAGCAATCCTGCGCCTGTAGTCTCGGTACGTTCGTCGCCTTGGTCACCGGCCTTTGGTCGCTATTGGTGATTGGTGGCCCGCTCTTGCTAGTCTTAGCCCGTGACCGCCGGCTGCGTGGCGCGGTGAAGGGCGACTGATTAAAGCTCGCAACCTTGCTGGGTCTCGCGCGTCGGCCGCGCGATGAGCCCGCGGTGCGGTTCTTCGGGGTAGCGCTCCGTGGTACGGGCACCGAGAAGGTGAGCGTCGCAGCATTTCAGGAGATCTGACATCGTCTCCGTCCGGCGCATCTCGAATAGGAAGCGTCCCTCCGTGTCGATGGAGAGGCCGATGAAATTCAGGAATTTCTTCAGGCGCCCGGCCTGGCGGTCGACGGCCATCGCCTGGTCGCAGCATTCTTCGGCGATTTCTTGGATATACTGCCGGACGTCCCCGAGCGTGGGCGCGAACGGCTCACGGCCTTGCTGGACGGCCCGCCATTGCTGGAAAACCCACGGATTCCGGATGGCGTGGCGGCCCATCATCATGCCCCAAGCACCCGTCTCGGCGAGGAGTCGCTGGGCTTTGGCAGAGCTCGTCACGTCCCCGTTGGCGATGACCGGGCAAGGGACCGACTTCACGGCATGCGTGATAGCAGCGTAGTCGACCTCAGACCAGTAGAGCCCTTTGACCGTGCGGCCGTGGACCGTGAGCAGGTCGACCTGGTGCTTGGCGACCAGCGCGAGGATGGCGTCGAAGTGGCGTTGGTCCTCGAAGCCGATGCGCATCTTTACCGTGAAGCGGCCAGGCGTTTCCGCCCGCATGACTCCGAGGAGCTCGTCAATCTTGGCTGGGTCGCGGAGTAAGCCGCCGCCGACGTTCTTTCGATAAACCTTGGGGGCGGGGCAGCCCATATTTAGGTCGATGCCAGCGATTGGGTATTTCTGCAGCAACTTGATCGTACGCACCATGTGGGGCGTGTCTTCACCGATCAACTGGGCAAAGACTGGGCGTCCCGTGCCGTGGTTCAGGAGCGAGTCGACGATGTGCTTTTCCGGCGTCGACGATTCATGCACACGAAAATATTCGGTCACGAACCAGTCTGGCCCCTCGCGCCGTCCGATGACGCGCATGAAGCCTGTGGTAGTGACATCCTGCATCGGCGCGAGCACCGATGGACGGGTACCGGCGACCTGCGGGTCGGGCAGGGGAGTGCTCACGCCTGCTTCCGGAGGCGGGCGAGCGTCTCCGTCATGTCTTCGCAGGCTTCGATCACTTGGCGGCTAAGGAAGACTGGACGCTTGGCCTTCACCGCTAGCACCAACGCGTCGCTGGGACGCGCATCGATTTCGGCCACCTTGCGGGCGACGGGGCCCTCTTGGCTTAGGACGATACGGGCAAAGAACACGCCATCTTTAACCTCAAGGATGACGACATGCCCGACCACAGCGTCTAAGCCGAGCAGCAGGTGTAACATCAGGTCGTGCGATTGCGGACGATCAGCGACCTTCCCGGCCAAGGCAGCCAGCAAGGCTTCGCCGACCGAGGCGTCGACCTGGATGACGGTCGTCTTGCGCTCAGTGACCAAGAAGACGGCCGTACCACCCTTGGTCGGAATGACCTCGAGGTGCTGGACGGGCAGCACGGGCAGATTGCTCATGACGAAAGCATTTGGGCTATCCATTGCGGTTCGCAAGCCTGACTGCCCGATTACGCCCGAAAGCCGTCGCATATTCCTGCCAACCGACCTTGAAATTACCCTCTTTTGGGGCACCTTCGAGTGGTGCACCCTTTTCTCAAAGACGATTTTCTCTTCAATTGGAGCCAACTCCAGCCAATCACGATTGAGCCGGACATTCGGGAGGCCCTGCACCGTGCCCGCAGCAACGTCGATGGCTTCAAGAAACTTTCTGGCTCCGCGCTGACTTATGACAACGTCCTGCTGGGCTTCGAGAGCGCCACGCGCGAGCTCGGTCGCGGCTGGGGCCTAGTCACCCACCTCGATGCGGTCCTGAATTCTCCCGCTCTCCGCACCGCTTACAATGCGCTCCTCCCAGAGGTCACTGCCTTCTATACCTCGCTCACGCTCGACGCCGAGATCTGGGCCGTCTTCAAGGCGTACGCCGCCACCGCCGAAGCCCAGGCGTTGACGGGTGTGCGTCGCCGTTTCCTGCAGGAGACGATGGCTGATTTCGAGGAGAATGGCGCGGACCTTCCGGCCGCACAAAAGCAACGACTCGCTGAGCTCAATGCCGCCCTCGCCGCGAAGACGCAGAAGTATTCGGAGAACGTCCTCGATTCGACGAATGACTGGGAGCACTTCGTCACCGACGAAGCCCGTTTGGCCGGCCTCCCGGCCAGCGCCCTCGCCGCCGCTAAGCAGTCTGCCACCGCTAAGAGTCGCCCCGAAGCTTGGCGCTTCACGCTCCAGCAGCCTTCCGTTTCTCCGGCGCTCCAGTATGCGCAGGACGACGACCTCCGCCGGCTCTGCTGGGAAGCCCTGACCCAAGTTGGCCACAAGGAGCAGTGGGATAATACCGCACTCGTGTCCGAGATCCTCGCCCTGCGCGACGAGAAGGCCCGCCTGCTCGGCAAGGCGCACTTCGCCGATTTCACGACGGCTCGCCGCATGGCACGCCACGGCGCCACCGCCCTGTCGTTCATTGAGGACATGGCGAAACGTATTCGCCCTAAGTTTGAGGCGGAGATGTCGGAGCTCGAAGCCTATCGTGCCAAGAAGGCTGGCGATGCTGTCCGCGTGTTGCACCCCTGGGAGTTCGGCTACTATTCCGAGCAGATGCGGCGCGAGCTACACGGTTTCGACGATGAAGCCCTGCGCCCTTGGTTCCCCGTTGATGGCGTGATTGCTGGCATGTTCAAATTATTCGGCGGTCTTTTCGGCATCCAAGTCGTGGGCCGTGATACCGTCTACGTCGATGCGGCCACGGGGACACGTCAGGTCGTCCGGGCGGCTGACCCGCGCGTGGACGGCGATCCTGTCTCCGTGTGGCATCCCGAAGTCCGCTTCTACGAAGTCCGGGATGGCGACCGCCACCTCGGCTCCTTCTACACCGATTGGTTCCCTCGCGAATCGAAGCGCGGTGGCGCTTGGATGAATTTCTTCCGAACTGGCGGCCCGCGTCGCGATGGTTCCTTCGCCCCGCACCTCGGTTTGATGTGCGGAAACTTCACGCCTCCGGTCGGCGATAAGCAGGCCCTCCTGACGCACGACGAAGTCACCACGGTCTTCCACGAGTTCGGCCACTTACTGCACCACGTCCTTTCCGAGGTCGAAGTCGAGTCCCTCGCGGGCGTTCGCGTTGCTTGGGACTTTGTGGAGTTGCCTTCGCAGATTCTCGAGAACTGGTGTTGGGAAGAGGAGTCTCTCGCGCTCTTCGCTCGTCACCACGAGACGGACGCGACCCTGCCGACCGAGCTCCTTGCTAAACTGGAAGCGGCCGCGAATTTCCGTGCGGCCTCCACCTGCATGCGGCAGCTCTGTTTCTCGAAGCTCGACCTCGACCTGCACATCCGTGCCCAGGAACTGAAGGACGCCGACCTCGACCAGCATTGGAACGATGACCTTGGCGCTTGGCAGACTCGGACGACCCGCCGCCTCCCTTCCATGGCTCGCCGATTCAACCACCTCTTTTCAGACGCCACCGGCTACGCGGCTGGCTATTACTCCTATAAGTGGGCGGAGGCCCTCGAAGCCGATGCCTTTACCCGCTTCCTCAAAGAGGGTGTCCTTAATCCCAAGGTTGGGCGTGAATTACGGGCTAAAATCCTCGCTAAGGGCAATTCTGAGCCCGCCGAGGAGGTTTTTCGCGATTTCATGGGCCGGGACCTCGATTCTGAGGCCGTCTTGGTCCGAGATGGCTTGGCCTGAGGCCCTCCCCGAGTGACGGAAGCGTAAAAATGCCCACTTAGTGGGCTGGGACGCCTTATTCCCCTTGCACCGAGGGTGTTTTTCCTATGCGTAAGGCCTTTACAGATGAATCTCCGTAACATCGCAGTCATTGCCCACGTCGACCATGGCAAGACCACTCTCACCGACCGCCTGCTTTACCAGTCCGGCATGTTCCGTGCCGAGGACCTCGACAAGCTCGCTGGTGGCCAGCACGGCCTCATCATGGACTCGGGTGACCTCGAGCGTGAACGCGGTATTACCATCACCGCGAAGAATTGCGCCATCAAGTGGACCGACCCGCGCGATCAGAAGGAATATAAGATCAACCTGATCGACACCCCAGGCCACGCGGACTTCGGCGGCGAAGTCGAGCGCGTGCTCAACATGGCAGATGGTTGCCTCCTCGTCGTTGACTCCTTTGAAGGCCCGATGCCGCAGACGCGCTTCGTGCTCTCGAAGGCCCTCGCCCTCGGTCTCAAGCCCATCGTCGTCATCAACAAAATCGACAAGGCCTCCGCCCGCCCTGACGCCGTTGTCGACGAAGTCTTCGACTTGCTCGTCGCCCTCGATGCGCCGGAGTCCGCCCTCGACTTCCCGATTGTCTACGCCTCCGGCCGCGAAGGCTGGGGTACCCTCGACCGCGCCAAGACCGTGGAAGGCCAGCGCCCGAAGGACCTGATGGACCTTTTCTACACCATCGTCGACAAGATCCCTGAGCCCTACGCTGAAGGTTCTTCCCGTGGTGCCGCCGCCGGCTTCAAGTCCCGCGCCGAGGCCCTCGCTAACCCGCTCCAGATTATGGTGACCGCCATGCTTTACTCCGATTACGTCGGCCGTATCGCGGTCGGTCGCGTGACCGCCGGCAAGATTGCCCCCGGTATGCCTGTCATGATGGTCGCCCGTAGCGGTGAACAGTTCAAGCAGCGCGTCCTTGAGGTCGAAGTCTTTGAGGCCCTCGGTCGCGTTAAGTCCCAGGAAGTCTCCGCCGGCGATATCTGTGCCGTCATCGGCCTCGATCACGTCGAAATCGGCGCGACCATCACCGACTTGGAGAACCCCCGTCCCATGACGCCCGTCAGTGTCGACGAGCCCACTGTGACCATGGCCTTCCGCGTCAACGATTCGCCTTTTGCTGGTCGCGACGGAAAGTTCGTCACCGGCCGCCAGGTCGGCGAGCGCCTCATCAAGGAACTCGAGAAGAATGTCGCCCTCCGCGTCGACCGCGTCACGGGGGATGACTCCTGGAAGGTGTCCGGCCGTGGCCTCATGCACTTGGGCGTCCTCATCGAAACGATGCGCCGCGAAGGCTTCGAACTCTCCGTGGGTAAGCCCACCGTCATCATGAAGCAAATTGATGGCGTCGAGTGCGAGCCAGTCGAAACCTTGGCGGTCGACTGTCCGGAAGCCTCACAGAGCGACGTGATGTCCCTCGTCCTCGGTCGCCGTGGCGAGCTCCGTTCGATGGATGCCAAGGCTGGCACCAGCGGTTGGATTCACATGGAATTCAAGGTTCCTTCCCGCGCCCTCTTCGGTCTGCGCACCCTGATGCTCACCACCACCCGTGGCGATGCTGTCATGTACCACAATCTTCTCGGGTACGAACCAGTCCGCGGCGAAGCCCCTCACCGTGCCGCCGGCGTGATGATTGGTGGAGAAGGTGGCGCCGTCACGGCCTACTCCTTGGACCGTCTGTATGACCGCGGTGACTTCTTCGTGAAGCCGACCGACGAAATCTACATGGGTCAGATCGTCGGCGAACATTGCAAGGACAACGACCTCGAGATCAACCTCGTCATCAACAAGAAGCTCTCCAACGTGCGCGCTTCTGGTTCCGACGACGCAGCCAAGATCAAGCCGATGCGCCAGATGTCCCTCGAAGCTTGCCTCGAGTACATTGAGTCCGACGAGATGGTCGAGATCACCCCGAACTTCATCCGCATGCGTAAGCGTTACCTCACGGAAAACGAGCGCAAGCGCTTCGACAAGTAAGCCGTCGGGTTACCCCGGCAGCGTTAGTTCGTAACGATGGCCTCCATCCGCAAGGATGGAGGTCTTTAGTTTCCAGAGCCCGCGAGGAAGGTGGGTGGCCACGCGTTCGGGCCATTCCACGAGCACGTTCCAGGGCGACTTCGCCACGTCCCAAATCATAAGGTCATCGAGCCCGGCGCCGGACTTCAGTCGGTAGGCGTCGACGTGGAAGACCTGGCGACGGCCCTCATGGACGTTGAGCAGGGCGAAGGAGGGGCTGGTGATGTCACCCGTGACCCCTAGGCCGCGCACCAGACCGCGTACGAAGGTCGTCTTGCCCGTGCCGAGGTCGCCTTGGAGGGTGAGCACCGTATCAGGCGGCAAGAGGGCTGCAAACGCCTCGGCGGCCCGTTCGGTCTCCTCTCCCGAACGGGTGATGAGACCGGCGGTCCAGGACGCGAGGTCGGCAGGAGGAGCCATGCGGGAAGTCTTTCGCGCCAACGAAGGGCAGGCAAGACCACTTCACATATCAGGCTTGGCTCTTAAACAAAAGACCCGGCCAAGTGGCCGGGTCTCGTGGGGAACTCTGGGCGCCTCGCTTAGGAGACGATGCCGAGGGGCTTGATGGTCTTCCAGCCGCCGCGCGTGAAGTCAGGGCACTGGATCGGCATCGAGCCGTCCTTCACCGAGCGGACGGAGATTTCGAGAATCGCGGACCAATCGGCCGCATCGTAGACGGTCATGTCAGGGGTGATGCCTTGGCGCAGGCAGTCGAGCATCCGGAAGTTCATCACGTGGTCCATGCCGCCGTGACCGCCGACCTTCTTAGCGGATTCACCGACCTTCTTGATGAGCGGGTGGGCGTTGGCCTTCATGAACGCAGCGAGCTTTTCATCCTGGAGCCAGCTGTGGGAGCTGAGCTTCATGCCCTTGATCGAGGGATGCGGGTTCGCGGGGTGGACGGCGAGGCGGCCGGGGTAGCCGAAGAACGTCGCCTGCGAGCCGCTGAGCGCGTTAATACGCGAGTAGGGACGCGGGCTGACCACGTCATGCTGGATCATAATCGTCCGGCCGAGCTGTGTCTTAATGATGGAGGTGTTCATGTCGCCGCAGACGTACTTCTCGTCCTTGTGCTTACCGCCGTTGGGGTTCTTGGCGTCGCGGTATTGCGTGAGGTTGAACTCGGGCGACGAGACCGAGACGACGAACTTGAACGAATCGCCACGGCCGATGTTCATGTACTGTGCCACCGGGCCAAGGCCGTGGGTGGGGTAGAGGTTGCCGTCCATGAACGTGTGGTAGTTGCGGCGCCAGCCACCTTCGCTGCCGAGCTGCCAGAGGACGCCCTGCGAAAGGTCGTGAATGTAGGCGCACTCGGCGTGCTTGAGCTCGCCGAAGAAGCCTTGGCGGGCCATATTGAGGACGAAGAGTTCTTCGTCGCCGTAGCAGCAGTTTTCAATGATTGCGCAATGGCGCTGGGTCTTCTCGGAAGTGTCGACCAACTTCCAGCACTCGTCGACGGAGACAGCGGCGGAGACTTCGACGAAGGCGTGCTTGCCACATTCCATCGCCTTAACAGCCATCGGTACGTGCCATTCCCAAGGGGTGGAGATATAGACAACGTCGATGTCGTCGCGGGCGACCATCTGCTCCCAGGAGTCTTCGTTCTCCATGTAGATGGCGGGTTCCTTACCGGTGGCAGCCTTGACCTTGGCGGCGGCGCTCTTGGCGCGGTTTTGGTTAATATCGCAGACGGCAACGACTTCGGCGAAGTCGATGTTCAGTGCGGAATTAAGGTGGGTCGATCCACGGGAAAGGCCGATGAACGCGCATCGGACCTTCTGGAGGGGCTTGGTCTGGAGGTCCCACACGGGCTTATTGCCGGCGGGGCGGGGGCGCGTGACGCCGATTTCGTTGGGCCCTTGGAGCTTCAGGTTCTTGGGGTCTGGTGCCGCCTCGGCGGTCGGAATTGCACCAAAGCCTAAACTGAGGCCAGCGAGGGCACTCAGCTTCAGGAAGTCGCGACGGTTATTGCTTTCGGGAGTATTCATGGGGGTGCGTTTAAGACACCCAAAACCCACCGCTGTTGCAATGGTTTTGCTAAGGAAGATTCCCTAATTCCAGTTTATGAAGCCTTGTGCCCATTTAACGCCGAACACTGCCAGATTACGCACGGCATGTCCCGTAAAACACGGGATGAGCGAGCGCTCCGGATTCAGTGGATTGAACCGAGCCAAGTAGAGCCAGATAGAAGTCACGAAAGCAAAGATGGCACTGATGCGCCCTTGGGTGCTTTGGAGGTCGAAGCCATGGATAGCGCTGAACACCACGGAACCGATGAGGATGAGCGCGAGGAGTTTGCGGCCGCCAAAATAACTCGGTGCGGTGAACCCACGGAAGACCGCTTCTTCGATCACCGAGGCGCCGAGCATTGCGAGGAGGAATGAAGGAGCGATAGTGGACTGTTGGGTCGTCACGCCCAAGCGGTGCTCGACCGCTGTTTCGGCGATAGTGATTAAGATCATCACTGCGGCGATGAGGAGCGAGGCTTGCCAGGGGGCGCTGGAAGTGCCGGGCCAAAACCTTCGGGGCCGTTCGACCGCCGCCGCTTCAGGTACTCGTAAGTCCAGGCGCTCAGCAGGCCAAGCCCGAGGAGGAAGTAGAGGAGGGCTTCGAGGGTGTTAGTTGTCATGGGGCTTTAGCGGACGCCGAGAATCCAGGCTTGGTAGGCAGGGCTCACGTGGGTCGCTGGGACGGCGAGCCATTGCGGCACAGCGTACGGATGGCGGCTGTGAACCCAGGTCCGTAAGATCGGTTCCTGCGTTGCGGTGAGTTTGAAGGTGATACGGTATTCATCTTCAGCCTGCGCTTGGCCTTCCCAGACATAATGGGAGCGAACGGGGCCCTCCACTTGCGCGCACGCCGCCAGCCGCGCGGCCACCGCGCCCGCGGCCAGCTGGTCGGCCTCTTCCCGCGTTGGCAAGGTCGTCCAAGCGACCAGCACACCATCAGTCGTTGGGTTCGCTGCCATCCTGTAGATACTTCTCGGTGATGATACTAATCAGGGCGTCGCGCGCTTCTTGCACCGAGTCCACGTGCACATACAGGTTGCGGTCTTCGGGTGAGACCATGCCCCACTCATGTAAGACCTCGAAGTTCAGGAGTTTCTTCCAGAACTCCGAACCGAAGAGCAGTATCGGGAAATGCTTCTTTGTTTTGCCCGTTTGGATGAGCGTCAACATTTCGAAGAGCTCGTCGAACGTCCCGAAGCCGCCGGGGAAGGCGACCAACGCTTTGGCGAGGTAGAGGAACCAGTATTTCCGAACGAAGAAATAATGGAACTCGAGGTCGAGCTCCGGGGTGATGTATGGGTTGTGGCTTTGCTCGAAGGGCAGGGCGATGCCGAGGCCGACCGAACGGCCGCCGGCTTCGAAGGCCCGCGATTGGCGGCCTCCATGATGCCAGGGCCCCACCCGAGCAGACCAAGAAGCGCTGCCACTCAGGTAACGAGAGTGACCACTTGGTCATTTCAAAAGCGAGTTCGCGGCAGGCTTCGTAGTAAGGGGCGCTGCGCAGGTTCATTTCCGCGATACGCAGTCGGGCGGAGCATTCTGCACCGGAACACTCGCCGCGGGCGATGAGTGCTTTGACCTCATCATATTGGGTGCGCGCCTGTTCGAGGGGCAGCGTGCGGGCCGAGCCAAACATGACGACCGTGTTGCGGACGTTGTATTTCTTGAACCTGAGGTGGGGTTCGGTGAGCTCCGTCATGACGCGGATGGTCCGGGCCTGGGGGCTGCACATGAACTCCTGGTTCAGGTAGGCGCGCTGGGGTAGGGGGCGCTTCTTTCCTTCTGCGGGGCTCATTACCCCCATCTTTCCCCTCCTGGGGCGTCCTGCCAAGCCGGGAAGCGTGGGGCTTGACAGGCTGGGCGGGGTGTTCTTGGCTGTCCCCTTCAAACGCCATGCAACCCACCTACCGCCCATCTAAAATCTCCCGCGCCCGCAAGTGCGGTTTCCTCGCCCGCTCGAAGACCAAGGGCGGCCGTAAGGTCATCGCTGCTCGTCGTAAGCTCGGCCGCAAGCGCCTCGGTACGGCTTCCTGGAAGTAAGCGCATGCGTCTCCCGCGGGAACGTCGGATTCGTGCCTCGGCCGATTTCCAACGCCTCCGCTCCCAAGGCTCGCGGCTCGACTGCGGGCCTTTTCTTTTGAATATCGGCCCAGCGGAGGTGGGGGCCGAAGTCGAGCCTGCGCGCTTTGCCGTCGTGGTCGCCAAAAAGGCTATTCCGTTAGCAGTGAACCGGAATCGGGCCAAACGCCTGGCGCGTGAGCTCTTTCAGACCGATCCGGAGGCTTTGCCGGCGGGGTGGGAGGTCGTCCTCATCGCCCGCCCGAGTTTACTGCGCAAGCCGCTCAAGGACTTGCGACGGATTTACGCCGTCGCTGTCGCCGGAGCCTTGGCGAAGGCGTCCAAGCAGGCCGAATGAGCACACCGCCGCCATCTTGGTTGGCACGTTGCGCCTTGGGAGCGGTCGCGTTCTACAAGAAGTTCCTCTCCAAGCCGCTCCACCTGATCCCCGGTTCGGGCTGTCGCTTCTACCCCACGTGCTCTTGCTATATGGCGACAAGTTTGGAGCGATTCGGGTTTTTAAAGGGGCTCTGGCTAGGTCTCAAACGCCTCGGGCGCTGCCATCCGTGGGGCGGTTCCGGTGTCGACGAGGTGCCAGAGAAGTAACTAACCCGCCGCCACCCTGGGCCTCCAAAAAGGCTCGCCCCCGCCTGCGGTTTGCAGGCATCGTGCCAGCGTGAAAGCACTGCTTCTTCGGAACCTTCGGACCCGCCAAGGTGGCACGTGGCTACTAGCCTTAACTTACCTCTCGCTCGGCACGGCCTTGCGACTCGGCTTCCTGCTGGCCTCGGCTGGCGAGGTTTCGTGGGGACTGCCGACGTTTGCTTCGCTGTTCATCGGATTTCTTTTCGATGGACTGATGGCTTGGTTCCTGACGCTGCCGTTCGCAGGCTTGAGCCTCATCGGTGGGGAGTTCTGGCGCCGTTGGGTGCTGCTCCCCGCTTGGGGCTTCGGGGCGTTCTTGTTTACGTTCTGGAAGGTTTCAGAAATCCTTTTCTGGGAAGAATTCGGCGTCCGCTTCAACTTCATCGCGGTCGACTACTTGATCTACACGACCGAGGTGCTGAAGAATATCCAGGAGTCCTACAACCTCCCGCTCATCGTGGCGGCGGTGTTCTTGGTCGCCGCGGGTTTCTACTTCGTCTGGCGCCGCTTAGGCTGCACGCAGTTGTGGGCCGAAGGGGCCACGGAAGACGTTACGCCCCGCTGGCGGACGTTGGCTTGGATGGGCACGCCGTTGTTGCTGGTCTTGGTCTCCGCCTACGCCGTCGGTCGGCATGACCTCAAAGCGGCTTCAACCGTCCATACAGGCGTGGGCGAACGCTTGGTCGCGGGTCTGCGACACATGGGCGATCCCCAGCCAAGTTTTGCCAACAGCTTCGACACCGAGCTCTCCAAAAACGGAGAATATTCCTTCTTGGCGGCCTTCTGGGCCAATCAACTCGAGTGGAAGCGCTTTTACCCCTCGGCAAAGTCCGACCCCATCGCTGGCCTTTCCAAGCGCCTGCAGGCCGATAAGCCCGACGGTATCACGCGTGAGGTGAAGCCAGCTGGCCCCGCCCGCCGCTTGAACGTTATCCAAATCACCATTGAGAGTCTGAGCGCTGAGTTCCTCGGTTGCTACGGCGACCCTGCCTACGCGGCTAAGAACCTGACGCCTAACCTCGACCTCATCGCCAAAGACTCGCTCTGGTTCCGCCATTGCTACGCGGGCGGCACGCGCACGGTGCGCGGCATGGAGGCCCTCTCCCTCTCCATCCCGCCGATTCCGGGCCAGTCGGTGCTGCGTCGCAAGGGCTGCGAAGACTTATGCACCTTGGTTCGGTCTTGAAGCAGGCGGGCTACGACACCGCTTTCATTTACGGTGGCGATGGGTTCTTCGATAACATGAACTACTTCTTCGGGGCGAATGGCTATCGTCTCGTCGATCTACCGCGTCAGCTGGCGGCCGGCAAGAAGCCGACTTTCGCCAACGCTTGGGGGGTATGTGACGAGGACTCGTTCGCTTGGTCTCTCGAGGAGGCCGATAAGGCCCATGCGGCGGGTAAGCCATTCCATCATTTTGTGATGACGACTTCCAACCATCGTCCCTACACCTGGCCTGCCGGTAAAATCGACCCTAAGCTCGTGAACCGTGAGGGCGGGGTAGCTTATACGGACTACGCCATCGGAGCCTTCCTGAAGGCGGCCGAATCCAAGCCTTGGTTCAAGGACACGGTCTTCGTCATCGTCTCTGACCACTGCGCTTCGGTCGCTGGTAAGAACGAGTTGGAGGTCCGTAAATATCAGATCCCACTTTTCATTTGGTCCCCTGGCCATATCCACGCCCGTCGCTTTGATCCGATGATGAGCCAGATCGATACGGCCCCCACGGTCCTTGGTCTGCTTAACCTGCCCTACACCTCGCGTTTTGTCGGGTCCGATGTCCTGCAGCCGGGCTACCAGCCCCGTGCGTTCATCAGTAACTACCAGAAGGTGGCGATGCTGCGCGGCGATGGTTTGCTGACGGTCCTTAAGCCGGTGCGTAATGCCACGCAGTACCAGGCCGACCTCGCCACGGGCGCACTTACCCCGCGGGTCCCGACGCCCGGCGATGACGAAGCGCTGCAACAGGCCATCGATTTCTATCAGGGCACCGACCAGCTCTTTAACCAAGGTGGACTCGCCAATCCCAAGCGCTGAGCGCCCGTCGCTCCTGTGGCCGAGCCTCGCCCTCGTGGTGGTGGTGGTCTTCTTCGGGTTTCCGGGTCTCGGCGGCGAAAGCGTTGACCTTTGGTTTCAAGGACTGTTTTGGGACGGTAAGGCTTGGCTAATTCCCCATGAGGCGCGTTGGGGGAAGTGGTTGGCTTACGACGGACCGAAGGCCCTCATCATCCTCTTGGCGGTGGTGACTTTGGTCCGTGCATTGGGGGCGACTTTCACGGGGCGGGCTTCAAGGCTTTTTTGGTTCACCTTACTCTGTCTCGCGACGGTCACGGTGGTGGCGACCCAGCTGCGCGCCATCAGTCAGATGGCTACGCCGCTGGCGCTGAAAATGTATGGTGGTACTTGGGAACACCTCCTGCTTTTTGAAGCGAAGCCGAGCGGCTACCCTAGTAATGCGTTTCCCGCCGGACATGCCAGCGGGGGCTTTGCTCTTCTCTGTCTTTATTGGTCTCTGCCTAAGGCTCGTCGGGCATGGGGCCTTTGGCTCGGCCTCGGGTTCGGCCTCTGGATGGGTCTCTACCAAATCGCGCGGGGGGAACACTTCCTTTCGCACACTTTAGCCACGGCCGCTTTGGCTTGGTGGGTGTGCGTAGGCTTAGTCCTTTGCCTCCGTCCGCAGCCGGACGGTCCGCAGGCTTAGTTCGTCCAGCTAGTGATGTTGTCCGAGCGGAACGGTCCGTCCGCGTTGGACTCGTCGCTGTAGGTAGCGGGGACGATGCCTGACTTCGACATCGGGTTCGCACCAGAGTCATCCCAATAGTCGGCGTAGCTCGGGGCATCGGCGGGATTGGTCGGTTCAATGTAGTTCGCGCCGCAGCTGACGATGAGGAAGCCAGGGGTTAGCCAGAGGTTGAAGGGCGTGGCGAAGAGTCCGGTCGTAGGGTTCTGGATTGCCGTCGAGGAGCTGGGGAGGATGCGGTAACGGAAGTCGTACGGATTACCCCAAGGGTCACGAAACTCATAGGCCGCCGCGGCCCCACCAGTCCAGTCACTGAGGCCGAGGGATTTGTCGTCGTTGGAGTTCACCGCGCCGACGCTGAGAAAGGGCTTCATCTTGCGCGTCGAGCCACCAGGTAGAGTGGCGTCGTTATAGTTTTTGAGTGCGACGGAAGTGCCGCCGCCGCTGAGGGCCGTACTGACGAGGCGCTTGCGGCCGACCAGCTGGTCGAAGAGGTCCTTGCGGAACCCAGGATCATCGCCGCCGCTGAGCCCACCGGTGTTGCGGCAAGGATAGTCACCATACATCTTCTTGTACATTTCACTGGCCGTGGAGAGGGCCGTGATTTCCCCCTTGGCCGTGGCCTTGTTATTACCGTTCTTGGCCGCCTTAAAGAGTGAGAAAGTGAGGGAGGCGAGGATGGCGATAATCGCGATCACGAGGAGGAGCTCGATGAGCGTGAAGCCACGGCGGGCGGGGGTGCGGGTCGACATGGGGCGGGGTAAGCTTAGATGTGGCGAGAATCGTTTTCGTCTTTTTGGACATAGCCCGAGTCCTGTCGCTGGTGGTTGACGGCGTTCTTCTTTAGGTAGGCCTGATAGACGTCTTCAGCGGACATACCGAGAACCTGGGCAATCGAGATGAGGAAGTGGAAGAGGTCGATGACCTCAACGCGGGCGTTTTGCTCGTCGAACTTCTGGTATTTGGCCCACCACTTCCAAGGCACGGAGTCAGTCAGCTCGGCCATCTCCTGCTGCATCGCGCGGAGGTAGTTAAGGGTCCACTTCACCTTTTCCTCCTCGGTCATACCGGCGGTTTCGACGCCGATGCGCTTGTTCAGCGTTTCCTGCATTTTGAAGATTTCTTCGAGCTTGTCGGCCATGGCATCAATGAAAGGCTCCCCACGCTTCTGGGCAACCATGTAAGCAGGGACTGGAGGGCTAAACCCGCCCCGATCGCCCCGCTTTCTCGCTTCCCCTTATGGGCAAGGTGGCTTCATTGTCGGGTCGTGCCCGTCGCCTCCCTCCAGTCCGCCCTTCGAAAGCCCGAAGTCCTCTCGCCTGCGGGGGAATGGGATTGCGCCAAGGCCGCCGTCGAGAACGGGGCCGACGCTATCTTCTTCGGGGTGGGTCGCTTCAATGCCCGGGTCCGGGCACATAATTTCGAGGAAGCCGACTTGCCCAGCCTCATGGCCTACCTGCATGGCCGTGGGGTCAAAGGGTATGTGACGTTCAATACGTTGATTTTCCCCGACGAACTCGCCGAAGCCACCCGGGTACTCCGCACAATCATCGCCTCAGGGGTCGACGCCGCCATCGTTCAGGACGCTGGTATCTGCCGCCTGATTCGCCGCATCTCGCCGGACTTCCCCATCCACGCCTCAACGCAGATGACGGTCACGAGCGCCGCCGGGGTCGACTACGCCCAAGAGCTGGGTGCGTCCTTGGCTGTGCTCGGGCGCGAGGTGTCCATTCCAGAGATTGAGAAGCTCCAGGCCGAACAGGGTACAAAAAAAGTACCGCTCGACCTCGAGGTCTTTGTCCACGGCGCCCTCTGCGTCGCCTATTCTGGGCAGTGCCTGACCAGTGAGTCGCTCGGTGGTCGCTCGGCCAATCGTGGTGAGTGCGCCCAAGCTTGCCGCTTGCCCTACGAGCTGGTCGTCGACGGGGTCGCCCGCGATCTCGGGGATAAGGCCTACCTGCTCTCGCCTCAGGACTTGGCGAGTATCGAGGTGGTACCCGACTTAATTCGCGCCGGGGTGAAGTCGTTGAAGATTGAGGGCCGCCTGAAGTCTCCCGAATACGTCGCCGCCATCACCAAGGCTTACCGCCGGGCCGTGGATGCGGCTTGGGATGCATTTCAAAAAAACGGTAATCCCGATCAAGCCGCCCAGCAGGTGCGGCGTGAAGAGGATTATGCGATGCAGATGACTTTCTCCCGTGGCCTCCACACGGGTTGGCTGCGCGGTATCGATAACCAGCGCCTAGTGCATGCCCGCTTCGGCAAGAAGCGCGGGACGTTACTCGGCACGGTTGTCGACATCGCTAGCAATGGCGTGACGATGCGCCTCGAAGGGCCGCTGAAGCCAGGCGACGGCGTGGTCTTTGACCAAGGTAAGCCGGCCGAACGCGAGCAGGGCGGTTTCGTCCATGGCCTCGAGCCCGCTCGTGGCGGCCTCACGTTCGTCCGCTTCGGTCGAACCGACGTGGATTGGTCGCTGGTCGTCCCAGGCGCGTTGCTCTGGAAGACGAAAGACCAAGAGCTCGATAAGCGCCTACACGAATCTTGGGACCGTGAGCGGCCAAATTATCGCCGTGCGATTTCGGTCAAGGTCATCGGCCGTCTAGGTCAGCCTTTACGCGTTGAATTTAACGATGGGAAGGGCACGTCGTTGCCGCCGATTCCGCGATGCCCTGCGCCCTGGCAGAGAAGCGTCCGATGGATGTCGACACCCTCCGTGATCAGCTCGGCCGTCTGGGCGATACAGGTTACGAAGTCGGCGACGTCCAGGCGGACCTCGAAGGCGCTCTCATTGTCCCAGTCAGCGAACTCAATCGTCTCCGCCGCGAACTCTCCGAGCGACTCACGGAGCTCCGGCAGGTGCCGCCCGCTTGGACGTTGCTGCCGCAGGATTCCGCCGCTTGGCAGGTGCCCGTTGAAGTCGTGCCGGCAACTTTGCCGAAGCCAGAAATCATCACCGTCATCCGTGAGCCCGAGCAGCTTGAGCCCGCGTTGGCGTGGGGTGCTCGCGTCATCTACGCTGAATTCGAAGACCCCAAGAAGTTCCGGGCCGCCGTCGCCCGTGTCCGCGCCTACGAGCAAGAAGCGGGCCGTAAGGTCGAGTTCTGGGCCATGGGCCCGCGCGTCCATAAACAGGGCGAGGATCGCATCACCGAGATCGTCCTTTCGTGCGAAGCCGATGGCTACCTCGTCCGTAACCACGACGACCTTCGTGCCTTCGCCGGGAAGCGCCGCCGGGCCGACTTCTCACTCAACATCGCCAATGGCCTCACCGCCGAGTGGCTCGTCAAGCATCACGGGCTCGAAGGCGTCACCGCCTCGTATGACCTCGATTCCGCCCAGCTGGCAGCGTTGCTGAAGTCCGCCCCGCCGGCGTGGTTTGAGGTCACCCTTCACCAGCACATGCCGATGTTCCATATGGAGCACTGCGTATTCTGTGCCTTCCTTTCAAAAGGTAAGGATTACCGCGATTGCGGCCGCCCGTGCGATAAGCACCGCGTCAAGCTCCGCGACCGCGTCGGGGCCGAACACATCCTGAAGGCCGATGCCGGTTGCCGAAATACTTTATACAACTCGCGCGCCCAGACTGGCGCCGAATACGCGACCGAGTTGCTGGCCTTGGGCGTGCGTCGTTTCCGCATCGAATTTGTCGACGAAGATGCCGCCACGGTCACGCGCACCTTGGAGCGCTATCAAGCGCTCCTGGATGGCAAGATTACCGGCACCGAGCTCTGGAACGACCTCAAGGTCCTCAACCAACTCGGTGTCACCCGTGGAACGTTGCGCGTGCGCGTCTGATCAGGCCTCGTCTTTCAGACGGGGCAGCAGTCCGGTGATACGACGAGAGTCGGATGCGTTCCGCACGGCCATCGCGTAGGCGGTGGGATCGCCGACGAGGATGACCTGCTTACGGCCGCGCGTTACTGCCGTATAGACGAGGTTACGGGCGAGCATGATGCTGTGCTGCCGGAGCAGGGGCACCACCACGGCAGGGAATTCAGACCCTTGCGACTTATGGATACTCACCGCGTAGGCTAAGTGTAAGTCGCCTTGTTCGCCCCGCTCTAATTCCACGCGGGTCCCGTCGAAGTCGATGAGTAGGTCGCCGCTTTCGGCCTGCACGTCGAGGACCACGCCGAAGTCCCCATTGAAGACGAGCTTGTCGTAGTTATTGCGCGTTTGAATGACTTTATCGCCGATGGTGATACGTCCTGGGCGCGCCCCGGCCCCGCGGAGTTTCTCCTGGAGGGCCGTATTGAAGGCCTGAATGCCGCCTGAACCTTTGTGCATCGGGGCGAGTACTTGGATGTCGCGCAATGGGTCGAACCGGAGCGCCTTCGGCAGGATCTCACAGCAGAGCCGCGTAACCATGCGCACGCAGGCCTCAGGGTCATCCGCCCGGACGAAGTGGATGTCCTGCGTGAAATCGAGTTTCGTCGGGTCCTCCACGAGCGTTGGAGGGGTCGTGTCCCCGTGCAGAATGCCGTGGGCGACGGTGACAATCCCTGAGCGGGCGCCTTGGCGGAAGACCGTGTCGAGGCGCGTGACCTCGGCGGCGCCGGATTCAATAAGGTCGCCGAGGACGTTACCAGCGCCGACGGATGGGAGCTGATTGACGTCACCCACGAGTAAGAGGTGGGCCGTGCCGGGGATGGCGCGGAGTAAGGCCGCCGCGAGCTTAGTATCCAGCATGCTCGACTCGTCGATGATGACGAAGTCCGCGGATAATGGGTTCTCGGCGTTGGCCGTGAAGCCGCCGGCGGCCGGGTCGAACTTCAGCAAGCGGTGGATGGTCGAGGCCTGGACGCGCGTCGCCTCCTGCATGCGCTTGGCGGCCCGGCCGGTGGGGGCGCCGAGTAGCACGCGGACGCGCTTGGCGACGAGGATGTCGCAGAGTGCCTTGAGAATAGTCGTCTTACCCGTACCCGGACCACCGGTGAGCACGCCCACTTTACTGCGTAGGGCCATCATCACGGCAACAGACTGTGCTTCCGAGAAGGCGAAGCCGGCGCGTTCCTGTGCCCAAGCCACGGCCTTCTCGGCTTGGATAGCTGGTAGGCTGCTGGGGGTGGCCCGCAGACGCCGAATAGAAGTGGCGATGGAGCGCTCGGCGTTTTCTTGCGGTCGGAGCTGCAACAGACGAACGCCTTTCGCGTCGAGCACGCCGACGGCGTTTTCCTTCATCAGGACCTTCATGCGGTCCTGGACGATGGCGCGGTCGACTTCGAGGAGTTCGGTCGACTTCTCGAGTAAGCCTTCTTCCGGGTAGGCACTATGACCTTCGCCCTCGAGTTCCTCGAGGCTGTGCAAAATGCCGGCGTCAACCCGCTGCGGGCCCGCCGTTGGTAGGCCGAGGTTTCGCGCAATCTTGTCGGCGGTCTTGAAGCCGACCCCTTCGACCTCCCGGCAAACACGGTACGGCTCGGTGATGAGCACCTTCTTCGCGTCTTGGCCATAGGCCTTTACGATGCGCAGGCAGAGCGCATTGGTGACGCCGTAAGTCTGGAGAAAGACCATGACCTCGCGGAGGGCCTTCTGGTCTTCCCAAGCGGCCTTGATGGATTTAGCTCGTCCGGGTCCAATGCCGTCCACCTCGCGCAGGCGGGCTGATTGGTTGGAGATGATGTCGAACGTGCGCACCCCGAATTTAGCGACAATTTTATCGGCGTAGGTTTTGCCGATGCCCTTGATGAGGCCGCTCCCGAGGTATTTACGAATCCCGTGCACGGAGGACGGCAGGCGGGAGGTGAAGCTCTTGACGCGTAATTGTGGGCCGTGCTGCGGATGGCGTTCCCAGAAACCTACGAGGTCGACAGTCTCGCCGCATTGCAGGCCCGTCATATTACCGAGCACGATGGTCTTTTCGCCAGCCTCGGGGCAGAGCTCTGCGATGGTGAAGTGGGTTTCCTCATCCAGCCACAAGATACGTTCCACCACGCCCGAAAGCTTAATTTCGGGCCCGCGGGGATCTTCGCGCGGAGGTGACATGCGTGGCGGCATCATTCCGCCCGTACTCGGCCGAAGCAATCCCTTACAGACCGAAGATATCCCTCTGCAGTTCGGCGAGCCCGGCGTGGACTGAGTCGGGCTGGTAGGGTGCGAGCTCGGCGGCGTTGTGGGTTCCGGTGGTCACGCAGTGAATCGCCGCGAGCTGTCCGTTGCGGGCGGTCTCGATATCGAACGGTGAGTCGCCGACCATGACGGTGCGGCGCGGGTCCGTCTTCAGCGTGCTGACGACGAAGTGGCTGAACTCCTTCTGCGGTTTGCGCCAAGGGTGGACGTTCGTCCCAAAGATGCCGTCAAAGAGGTGAGCTAGCCCGAGGTGGGCGATGATCTTCTTCGAGTTCTCGTCGTCCTTGTTAGTGTAGACGGCCGTCCGGACGCTGCGGGCCCGCAAGGCTTTGAGGATTTCTTCGCAGCCGGGGTAGACACGGAGGCCATGGAACATCACGGAAGGGAAGTGTTCGCGGAAGAGGCGGGTGGCGGTGGGGCCGTTGGCTTCGCCGGCGAGTTTGACGACGGTGACGTTGACCGAGCCGCCAACGGCACGACGGATTTCCTCGAGGGTGACGCTGGGGAGTCCCATCATGGACATGACATCGTCGTAGCACCGGTGGATAGCCTCGAAGTTGTCGACGAGGGTACCGTCGAGGTCGAAAAGGACGGTTTCGGGAAGGTCGGAGGCCATGCTGCCGCCTAATCAGGAGGCACTGGGGTGAGATTCCAAGTTTGGATTTGCACGCTTGGCCTGCTCCCCTAGGTTGCCGCTTCCTTCCTATGACCTTCTCGCTGGACCTTACTAAGCCCCTGAGCCGCGTCGGCTTCCTGGTGAACCTTGTATTCCTTTCCGTCGTCTTCTCTGGCCTATCTTGGCTGAGCTTCGGTTACATGACCCACACCCTGCCACAGGGGGCTATCCAGGCGGAAGAGCAGGCCATCGCCCAAAAGGCGCAGGACCAGGCTTTCACCAAGGCCAAGGCCGCCGCCAAGGGTAAGGTTTTCGACGAAAAGTCCGCCTTGGCTGAAGCCAAACAGGTCGGCTTGGCGGCCGCTGCCAAGGATCACGAAAAAACCAAGCACCACGCCGAAGCCCTTTGGGCGCCCTTCGCGATTTTCCTCCTAATCATTTCGGCCATCTTCTTCGCCGGCTTCCTGTCCATCGCCCTGCAGCGTCGTGCCAATGAAGCTGCTAAGAACGGCCTGCTCGTCTTCATCGCCCATTTGGGTGCTTGGGCGCTAGCCACCTTTATCGCTTTCGAGCCTTTCCTTTCGCACCACGGCCTCACCAGGGCTTGGTCCGTCGCTGGCTTCGCCGGTCTCGCCCTCATCCTGCCGATCGCCATCGCGGGCGTAGGGCAGGCCGATGACCACGGCCACTGAGACGCGTCGGCTTAGATTTGGCCGACTTGGCTGAAGTCGAATAACGTGTGGCTAATCAGACCTCGCTCTAAAACGGCGAGGTCGCTGTTTTCTTCGGGTTCGATGGCCTGACCATCATTCCAAGCAAAGCGGTAGCCCAGCGCCGAAGGCTGGAAGAGTGAGCCATGGCGGAGGAGGGCAGGGCTGGCGCGTTCCATGGGAGTCGTGTCCGTCACGCCGGCTGGGTAGTTCAGGCTGTGGACTTCGAGGCCACGGTGGGGCTGCCCGACCAAAGCCCTAGCGAAGCGCGCGGCATGCCGGCAGGCGGTTTCAAGGTGCGGGCGGAGTTCCGGTGGGCATTCGGACGAGGCGCGGTGGACGCGTTCAAAAATCGATTGCTCGAGGTCGAGCGAGCAGGCCACCGCGGGGATGCCCCACGCCGTGCCTTCGGTCGCGCCCGCGAGGGTGCCGGAACTGAGGCAGAGTGGCATCGTGGCGTTAAAGCCAATGTTCAGGCCTGAAAGGACCACGTCTGGCTTCTGTTTGAGGAGGTGGCTGAGGGCGATGTTCACGCAGTCCGAGGGGGTGCCGTCGATCGACCAAGCCTCGTCGCCGAGGCTGGGGTAGCCCGCCACGGTGACCTCGCGGTGCCGGCTGAAGGCCCGGCCAATCCAGCTGCGCTCGCCAGAGGGGGCGGCCACTTTGACTGCAAAGCCTTCGGCTTGGCAGGCGGCCACCAGTGCATGGAGGAAGGCCGTGCCAATCCCGTCGTCGTTCGTAAGTAAAACCGTGGGCTTCATGTCGCGTCACAGTGGTACTTTCCGCCGAACGGGCAACGCGGAAGGTTAGGGCTGCTTGGAGGAGTTGCCCGCTTCGAGGGCGACAATCTGGTCGCGGAGTGCCGCGGCCGACTCAAAATCTTCTTCTTTAACCGCTTCCGCTAGCAACGCTTGGCAGGCCGCCAGTTTGGCTTGGCGGTCGGCCGTCAAAGCCTGTGGTCGGCGGCCTTGGTGGGCCATGCCAGGCTGGAGACGGGCAATGGTCGCCAAAACCTGCTCCGTGTGAGCTTGATAGCAGGTGGGGCAACCGATGCGGTGGGTGCGCTCGAAGTCCTGCCAGCGGAAACCGCAAGACGGGCACCGGCCCCGTCCGGTCGGACTAGGGACGCTCAGCTTGTAACCTAGTTCCACGGACGGGAGTAGGCCGCCGGCGACCGGGGCGGTCACGACCGGGCACGCTTGGCAACAGCCGAACGACTCCGCCTTCCCCCCGGAGACGAGGGTGAAGTAGGTCGAACAGGGCTGGGTGCAGCCTTGGCACTGGGACGGGCGTTGATCCATCAAGGAATAGGCTGACCGTTCACGGGCATATTTCAAGCGTGGGCCGAAACCTTTTCAGGTTGAAGCCCTGCTCCCGCTGGATTGCCTAGGGGTAATGCTTTGCACCGTTCTACCCATCGTCCTGGCAGCCGAGACCGAAAAGGGCGCCCTCTGGTATTTCCGTCAGATGGACAGCGCTGGTTTGGCCGTCGCCGCTGTCCTTGTCATCTGTTCCTTCATTGGTTGGGGTGCGATGATCCAGAAGTGGTCCGATGTCCAAGAGCTCCGTCGTCGCAATCACGGCTTTGACCGTCGCCTCCGTGATCAACACTCCGTGATCGCGCTCAATTTTCCGGGCAGTGGTAATCTTTGCCCTTATGAATTCCTCGTGGCCGAGGCCGTCTCCGCGGTGCAGCGTCACAAGGGCCGCTTAGTCCGCCAGTCCGATGTGCGTCTCTGTATGGGGCACGTCGAGAATGCGCTGCAGCGTGGACTCTCCCGTACGATGGTGAAGTACGAAGACAAGATGGTCATCTTGAGTTCGCTCGTTTCGGGCGGTCCTTTCTTAGGCCTGTTGGGAACGGTGTGGGGCGTTATGGTGACGTTCGGTGCCTTGACCGAAAAGGCCAGCATCGCGCAGCTCGCTCCGGGCGTGTGCGGTGCATTAGTGACCACCACCCTCGGGCTACTCGTCGCCATCCCGGCGACCTTCGGCTACAACTATTTGCTGACGCAGGTGAAGATCATGAGCACCGAGCTTGAGAATTTTGCCAGCACCTTGGCCGACCGCGTCGAACTCGAACTCGAAGCCGAGGCCCGCCTGAACTACGAACAACAACAGCAGCGCGAGCTGCTGCGCCGCGCAGTCGCCCAAGCTGCCGCGGTCTCCGCCCCGGCGAGCACTGCACCCGTGCCCGCCGCTGAGCCTGCCGCTCCTGGGGAATTGCCGGGTTGGGAAGACGCCCAGTAACCATGGCCCGTTCTTTTTCCAAGCAGTCTCGTCTGCACGTCATCAGCGAGCTGAACGTCACGCCGATGCTCGACCTCTGCTTCGTGCTCCTGATCATTTTCATGATTGCCACGCCCGTGCTGGAGCAGACGACTGCCATTAATTTGCCGAAATCCGATAAGGGCGTGGGCAAGGCGGCTGAATCCAAGACGCAGTACCGCTTTGTAACCATCGGTGCTGACGGTGGCCTGGCCATCGGTAACCGCGCCGTCAATCGGCAGCAGTTGGAGGCGGAGTTTGCCCAGATTGCCGCCATGCCTGAAGCGGATCAGCCCATCATCCGCGTCCGTGGCGATGGTGGCCTGGCCTATCAGAAAATTATCGACGTCCTCTCGTTGGCTAAATCTAAAGGGCTGACCAAGGTCGGCCTTGACTCGGAGATTCGCTAACATGGCTGAAGGCAGCAAAGGCATCATCGGTTCCATTGCGGTCCACCTCGGCATCGTCGCTGTGCTGGTCGGGGCGTCGTGGTTTGCTGCCCGCTACACGGGTGAACCAATCGAGGCCACGGACATCTTACTGGTGAACTTGGATGGGATTCCCGGCCGTAAGGCTGGCTTAGTCGGCGAGAAGGCGGGCGTCGCCCGTGGTCATGAATCCGGCACCCAGAGCGGTATCAAGATTGTTAAGATTAAGCCCCTCGATGTGGAGAAGATCAAAGAGGAAGCCCGCGAAGCGCAGGCACAGGCCAATGCGGAGCGTTCCAACGCGAAGGCGGACAACGCCAAGACGAGCAAGACCACCACCTCGGGTGCGACCACGAGCCGCACGACCTTCAGTGATTTTCAAAGTAAACAAAAGGGCGGCACGGGGCGTTCCACTGGTTCCGTCGGCTCCGTTGGCAGCGTCAGCATCAAGAAGGGTCGTAACTACGGGGAAGGAAATAACGGCGGCGACGGTGGGAGCGCTTCCGAACAGCAAATCTACGCCGGCACCGTGACGGCGCGTTTTAAGTCGGCCTGGGCCGACATTATCGCTTCAGACGGTGCGGCTTCGGCCGCCACCTGTGGCGTAGTCGTCAAGGTCGACGCCAGTGGCACGGTTAATTTTGCTTCGTGGATTAATCGTCCGAAGGACGCTCATGTCGCTGAGCTCGTGAAGCGTGCCTGTGCCCAAATCGGCAACTGTGGTCCGCCCCCCGGGCGCACGGCCTTCGAAATCGAGTTCCCGAACGTCGGTGTGTCCGAAGGTTGAAGCCGCTTAGTCGCGGACTTCGAGGACCATCTGGACCTCGACGGAGACACCCAGAGGTAGCCCGTTGACTGATACGGCGGCCCGGGCGTGTTTGCCCGCGTCGCCGAAGACTTGCAGGAGGAATTCCGAAGCGCCGTTCAGAACCTTGGGGCTATCGCTAAAGCCATCGATGCCGTTGACGAAGCCGTTGACCATCACGACGCGCACGACCTTGTCCAGTGAGCCTAAAGCCGCCTTGGCGTTGGCCAGGGAGTTGAGCGTGCAGAGGCGGGCGGCTTCTGCCGCTTGCGCGAGGTCGATTTCGCGCCCGACTTTGCCGAGCGAGGCCACTTTGCCATCCTTCATGGGCAACGTGCCCGCGAGGTAGAGTAAGTTACCCGTGCGCACAGCGGGGACGTAAGCACCCGCGGCGGGCGGCGGCGTGGGGAGCACAATGCCGAGTTCGGCAAGGCGGGATTCGTGAGACATAAAGGTTAACGGTATTGGGGCCAACGGGTGCGACGGGGCGCACCTTCCCCGTGAAATTATTCGAAGAGTTAGCGGAGACGCGAAAGGGCGCTCACTTAACCTTCTTCATGCCTTCGATGAGCTCGCTGACGAGTTCCCGGGAGCGACCCTTGATTTCCTTGGTCAGCGTGGCGTCGGACGACCCGACAGCTTTCTTGGTCTGGACGTAGGTCTGGGCGAGGACGGGTTCGCGATTACGCGTAATGGTAGCGTTATCGCGGATGAAAAGCGTCACGTCGGCTGCATAGCGGCCGAGGCCACGGTCGAAACGGATCTCAACGGTTAAGAGCGGGGTCGAAGCTTCGGGGTTCGTGCCATTGTATTCTTTCGGCGTAATGCCCGCACGGCGCATTTCCAGCTCGATCCCATCGCGGAGTTCCTGACGGAGGTCGCCATCTTCGGGGCGCGGGTCGACGGTGATGACGTCGATGAAGAAGTAGGAGATGCCGCGCAGTTTAGAGAACGGGTTGTCGGCTAAGCGGACCTTGGCTGGGTCGTCCAAGCCTTGAGACTGGAGGCTGCCGGTGGCGATGGTCAGCAGGGCGGCGAGGGCGAGGGCGGGAAGGCGCATGTTATTTTAAGGTAGGTTTAAGTGTGCCGGCCCTCGGGCGGGCTTCAATCTCCTTTCACCGGTACCAGTTTCACGCGGTTCAGGGGGTGCTGGTCGAGGAGGGTGGGGTACCAGCCTTGGACCTCTGGGCGGATCAGGAACTTATTCTTATTAAAGACTACCGGGATGACGGGGGCCCCTTCAATCAAGCGTTGTTCGGCCTGCTGGAAGAATTCGTAGCGTTTGGTCTGGTCAATTTCGCGGGCAGCGGCGCCGATGAGCCGGTCGTATTCGGGGTCGCTCCAGTTGGTCTGGTTGAGCTCATTGCCGGTGATGAACATCTCCAAGAATGTATTGGGGTCGTTGTAGTCACCGCTCCAAGCCGACCGAGCAATCTGGTACTCCCCCTTGTGCAGGGAGCGGAGGTAGACCTTCCAGTCGAGGTTGCGGAGTTCGATCTCCACCCCGAGCTGCTTGCGCCACATTTCTTGGTAGGCCTGCGCGGCCATCTGGGAACCTTCGGAAGTGTTTAGGAGGTATTCCAGTTTAGGGAAACCTTGGCCGCCCGGATAGCCCGCCTCGGCGAGTAAGCGTCGCGCCTCGTTGAGGTCCGTACTCCACTGGGGGCGGGACTTGAAGCCGCCCGTGCCTGGGGGCGTCATGTTAAGGGCGGGGGTTTCGCCCGCCCGCAGGACGCGTTCAGCGATGAGGTTCCGGTCAATGGACATGCCCAGTGCCCGGCGGACGCGGACATCGGCCAAGGCCTTGCGCACGGGCTCGTTGCCTTTGACGTCGGTGTTGATGCGGATGAACGCGCAGGAGAGGTAAGGGTCGAGACGGAGGAATGGGGCCTTTTGTTCGCGGAGCTGGACAATCTTGTAGGGCGGTACCGTGCCAGTGATGTGGAGCTCGCCGCCGCGGAAGGCGCGTTCTTCAGCAAAGAGGTCGGTGATGGCACGGAACTCCACGCCGTTCAGTGTGACGTTAGCGGCGTCCCAATAGCCAGGGTTCTTGCGGACGATGATGCGGCGAGCGACGGCCCACGATTCCAGCGTGAAAGCGCCGTTGCCGACGAGGTTACCGGGGCGGGTCCAGAGCGTATGCATTTCCTCCATCTGCCCAAACTTCAGGATGGTCGGTGGGTGGACGGGCAACCAGCTGTGGTGGCAGATGAGCTGGAGGAAGTAAGGGACGGAATTGTCGAGCTCGATGACGAGCGTGCGTGCATCGGTGGCCTTGAAGCCGACCTGCTGGAAGTCCTTGAGTTTGCCTTCGTTGAAGTTTTTGGCGCCACGGACGCAGTGCAGCATCGACGAGTATTCGGCTCCGAACTTCGGCGAGAGCATGCGTTGGAAACTGAACAGGAAGTCCTGCGCTGTCACGGGGTCGCCGGTGGACCAGCGGGCGTTGGCCCGAAGTTTAAAGGTCCAGGTCTTGCCATCGGCGCCATCGTCCAGCTTTCCGCCACTCCGGGAATAGGGTGGAGGTCGACGGGATCATAGTTCACGAGGCCTTCGAAGAGGGAGTAGACGATGCGCGATTCCAGTAGGCCAGTGACCTCCTGCGGATCGAGGCCCGAGGGTTCGGCGTTATTGTTGATTACCAGGATGCCGGCCTTGGCCATCTGGGCGGCAGTGTCTTCTTTCGGCTTACAGCCAACGAGGGCCACGAGGGCGGCGACGAGGGCGAGCGAGAGGCTTCGCGAGGGGCAACGCATAGGGCGAGATTAGGTGGCTGCAGGCGGGGAGGGCAAGTGTGCGGGTGAAACCATTTTCCGCTTTCTCCCGCTAAATGAGCGACTAGCGTCGGGACATGCCCCTTCTGACTCGTCGTGATATCGTCTTGGTCGCCGTGACCGCCACCCTCTGCCTCGGTTTACCCGGCTTCATTGCCGCGGCCTCTCCCCCCGAACCTAAGTCGGCCAAGCCGCCGATGGGCTCGCTGGCTTTTGATTGGGAGAAGCTGGTTGTGAAGACCTCAGCGAACGGCGCTAGCCGCAAGGTCTGCCAAGCCCCGACGGCCACCCTCGACGAGCTTGAGTGTCATATTACGACCCTCAACAAAGGCATCTCTGCCCACCCGCCGCATCGCCATGCCGACGAAGAACTCATCATCGTCAAGGAGGGCGTCGTTGAGGCCCTCGTCGCCGGCGAGTGGGTTAAGCTGGGTCCAGGCTCCGTCATCTTCCAGGCCGCTAATATCGACCACGCCATTCGTAACGCTGGGGAACAGCCGGCGACCTATCACGTGATCAAGTGGAACTCTCCAGGCATGTTGAAGGCGAAGGCCGAAGCGGCCGCCGCTGCCAAGGCAGCCGTTCAGAAGTAAACAGTCGGCACACTCGCCCAACAGAAAGGGCGGCCGAAGCCGCCCTTTTGTGTTCAACGTAGGTCTGGTAATTAGATGGCAGCCGGACCGCGCTCGCCGGTGCGGATGCGGACGACGTCGGTGAGTTCGAAGACGAAGATCTTACCGTCACCGATCTTACCGGTGTGGGCCGCCTTGGAAATGGTGGCGATGGCCTTCTCGACCTGTTCGTCCGCCACGGCGGCTTCGATTTTCACCTTGGGGAGGAAGTCGACCGTGTACTCGGAACCACGGTAGATTTCCGTGTGTCCCTTCTGACGGCCGAAGCCTTTGACTTCGGTTACGGTCATACCCTCGATGCCGATTTCGGCGAGGGCGTCCTTCACTTCCTCGAGTTTGAAGGGTTTGATGATGGCGACGACGAGCTTCATGGTGGTGTTGGTATAGGTTGGGTTAGGCGTTCGGTTGAGCAAGTCCACTTATGCAACCCTCGTGCCAAGTGGGTTTGGCTATCCGCCATCCTTACGATTGGTTATTTTTGAGCAGGATGGCTCGGACCTCGGACAGTTTTTCAGCAGATTTAAGGCCTGGACTGATTTCTACGCCGCTATTGAGGTCTAAGAAGCGCGCTGAGGCCTGGATGGCACTGGCCACGTTGGATGGGCCTAACCCCCCAGCGAGGACCCAAACGTGCTTAGCGTGGGTAGCCTGGAGGCTTTGGAAGCGGGTCCAGTCAGCCTGCTTGCCCGTCCCGCCAAAAGCCCCCTTGGCATGGGCATCATGGAGGCAGGTCTGGGAATATTTCAGCAGGTCGGTCGGCCAAGCTACGCCATCGGCGAGTTTGGGCGCCAACCAAAGGCGCGCAGGGCCCAGCGCCGCTGATAAGGCCGCCGGATCGCAATCGCGGGTGTCGGGGTCGAAATGGACTTGGACGATGGCAAAGCCTTCCGCCAGCAAGGCCTGGGCTTCGGTGACGGTCGGGTTAACGGTCACAGCAACGCGCTTTTCCACCGGGATCTCGCGGAGCAAAGCCGAACGGAGCGCCGCGTCCACATAGCGAGGCGAACCCGACCAGCAGTTCACGCCGAGGTAATCAGCGCCCAACGAAAGCACCACCGCTGCATCGGCCGCACGCGTAATGCCGCAGACTTTGACGGTGACGTTGCCAATCATGATTGCAGAGCGGTGATGACCGCATCGCACACGGCCTTCGCAGTCGGAGCGGTGGCGACGCCGGCTAACGGAATGCCCGAACGCTTCATGGCGTCCGCGGTTGTCGCCCCAATGGCGATGGCTTTGGGCTGACGTGCCCCGGCCGCGGGTCGCAGCGAAGCCGCTTGGTGCATGAACGATTCGACGGCCGAGGGGCTGGCGAAGACAATCGCATCGGCGCCGCGCGCGCGGAATTCCGCGGCCTCCGGCGATTCCGTGACAGGCTTTTCTTCGGTCGAGTAGACCCGGAGGACGTCGACGATGGCGAGGCCATCTTCCATGAGAAGACGCGGGAGTTCGGCGGTGCTGAGGTTGCCTGCAGCGACGAGGATCTTCTGATTCTCGACGTTGAAGTCCGTAATCAGTTTGCGTGCCAATGAAACGGCATCGGCTTGGGCGGCGGTGAGGTCGGGTTCGAGGTGAAATGAACGGACGGCTTTTTCGGTGGCCGGGCCGACGCAGGCAATCTTCACCCCGCCCACGGAACGGATGTCGGGAAAGCGTTCGAAGAAACGGTCGAAGAAGCCGCGGACGCCGTTCGGACTGGTGAAGACGAGCCAGTCGTATTCGCCCATGCCATCAAGGACTTCGGTCAAGACGATGGCGTCGGGCTCAAAGGAAATCTCGATGAGCGGGAGTTCGGCGACGGAAGCGCCCGCTTCCATGAGGTGGTCTTTCCAGTCCGTGCCGCGTCCTTCGGGGCGGGTGAGGACGACGTGGCGGTCGCGTAAGGGGAGCTTAGACATGTTCAGCGGGGCAAAATTTGGGCGAGGATGGAGTCGGCGAGGTCCGAGGCGGCAGCGAGGTCGGTCACCGCAAAGTCGAAGTCGCAGCGACCGAAGTCGGCGCGGAAAAGTGCGATCCGATTATTCGCATGATAGCAGGCGAAGGCGGTGTGGCAACCTTCACCGAGCTTGGCGAGGAAGAGCCTTTCGACGCTAACGGAGAAAGTCGTCTGGGCGCAGCCAGCTGCGATGTACTGTGCGACTTCTGCGCTACGGCTCTGGATGGCGACGGCGCCTTGACCAGCCGCCGGAACCATGCGGTCGAGCGCAACGGGTTCTAGGACCAGCCCAGGCCACTCGGTGATGCCGAGGCGATTCAGGCCGGAGGCAGCAAGGTAAGAGGCGTCGGCATCACCGTTGGCGAGCTTCTTGAGACGGGTGTCGACGTTGCCGCGGAGTTCGGTCCACTGGGCCTGCGGAAAGGTGAGGGCGCCTTGGGCGCGTCGACGCGGGCTGCCGGTGGCGATGAGTTTCGGGGTCGCCACGTCGGCCCGACGGACGAGAACATCGCGCGCGTCTTGGCGCGGTAGGCATGCCGCGATGGCGAGACCTGCGGGCATTTCGGTCGGCAGGTCCTTGGAGCTGTGGATGGCCAGGTCGGCTTCGCCCCGGAGTAGGGCTTGTTCGAGTTCGGCGGTGAAGAGACCCTTGCCGCCTTGCTTCTCTAAGGACCAAGCCGCTTGGCGGTCGCCCGTCGTGGTAAGGATGCGGACCTCCGTCGGGCGGCCTAAGGCGGCTTCGAGTCGCGCGGCGGCATCACGCGTTTGTTGAAGCGCTAGCGGACTACCGCGAGTGACGATGATGATCGGACCCGCCATGATCAGAACCCAATGACACCGGCCTTCATGAGTGCCATGACGAGCCAAGCGGTGGGGACGAGTAGGTTAGCCGTCAGCGTGACGGTGGCGGCGATGCGTATCCAATCCCAAACCCGGTCTTGTCCGCCCAAGTAAGCGCAGATGGCGCCGGCAAAGGCGGTGGGGATGCCAATCCAGATGCCGACGGTGATGTCGCGGGCAAAGGGGTCCTTGACGTAGTCGAGGTAGACGAGCCCGCCCTTACGGCTCATCACGAACGCGGCGGCGAAAGCGCCCACGCCGATGAGCACGGCCAGAATCTGGATGAGGCGGTAACCGCCGTTCTCTTCTTCTCGGTTGGACGTCATGACGCCCTTATCCAAGTCCCCCTCGGTGGGACTTCCAAGTTTCAAGTTTCTGGCTCAGTGGATTTGTCGGGCGTCTGTCTAGGTAAAGGCGACGGCGTGGACGGATTTTGCCCGAAGCCCGCCGAGCTGGGCTTGAAGGGGTGCTTCAGTAAGCCGATGACGGTATGCTCGACGGGTTCGTGGATGCCGAAGTCCTCCGGCTTACGGCCCTTCGGCATGTAGTGAGTGCCGAAGAGGATATCCCAGAGGGGCAGGAAGCTGGCGAAGTTCTTGTCGATGGCCGCCGGGTCCTTGGAGTGGTGCCAGCGGTGGTAGACTGGCGAGGCGATGACGTGACGAAACGGACCCCAATCCCATTCGACGTCGGCATGGCCGAGCAGCGCGAAGATACCGATCGCAGGTCCGGCTCCCGCTGCGGCACTTGGTCCGAAGCCGAGGAGTAGGAAGGGGAATAAGAGCATCGCGTTGGCGACGATGTCATTGATGGGGTGCCCCCGCACGCTGCTCAGCCAATCAAGTTTTTCCGAGCTATGGTGTACCGCGTGGAAGCGCCAGAGCTGCTTGCCGTGGAACCAGCGATGAATCCAATACAGCAGGAAGTCGCCCAGCAGGAAGGCGGCAAGGAACTGGCCCCAACCTGGTAGCCGTGAGAGTGGCCCGAAGCCTTGGTACTCGCCCGCCTTAAGCGCTTCCCATGAGATTACACCTGCGGCTATTAGGAACACCACGGCCGCCACGCTGATTACCACAATGTTAATCGGCTTCGTGATGAAGGTGTCGAACACGTAGAGACCCAGGTCGACAAGCATGCGCGGACGTCGCCACGGCAGGCCCCGCTTATTACCAAGGACGTGCTCGACGACCCAGAAGAGGCCGACCAGGAAAATGAGTGATACAATCAGGCTACCCATCGGTACTAGCTCAGTGGCCGCCAGCGCCTTCGTGTTCCTTGATGTACTCCTGCTTGAGGCCGAGAGCTTCGGGGGCGTGGAGGACGAGCATCTTCATGCGCACATCCGCGGGGATGGTCGCGGCGGTAGCCTTGGAGACGACGATCATCAGCGTGATCGATAGCGGCACGGCCCAGATGGCGGGCTGTTCGCAAAGAATGCGTAGGAGCGGGTGGGCGACCCAGAAGTCAGCCAGTCCGGCGAAGCCATAGACATCGGACAGCGTTGTGAGGAAGATGGAGCCGAGGGCGAGGAGGCCGCCGGCGAGCATGCCCGTGGCGGCACCTTTCATGGTCATACCCCGCCACCAGACGCTCATGAAGAGCAAGGGGAAGTAACTGGCCGCGGCGATGGCGAAGGCCTGGCCGACGAGGTAATTGATATTCAACTTCTCGACTTGGGTGCCAAGGCCGACGGAAACCACACCGATGATGACCGCCGACCACTTGAAGGCCGTGAGGCGCTGTTCGGGCGACGAGTCTGGCTTAAGCATACGGCCGTAGATGTCGTGGGCGAGGGCGCTGGACATCGAGACCAACAGGCCGGAGAAGGTCGACATGAACGCGGCGAAGGCGCCCGCGCACGTGATCCCGGAAAGGATGGAGCCGAGGAGCGGGTAGTCGCGGCCGGCGAGGAGCGTCGGTAGTTCCAGGACGACCTTATCCGTGCCCTTCGAGCCGACGGCATCGTAGAGCTCCGGCGTGAGTGAACGGCCGATGACCCCATAGATGGGCGGGAAGACGTAGAAGACGCCGATGAGGATCATGACCCACATGGTCGTGCGTTTGGCGGCTACCCCGTCCGGGTTCGTGTAGAAGCGAACCAAGATGTGCGGCAAGCCAGCGGTACCGCAGACCAGCGCGATGATCAGCGAGTAGGTGTAGAGGAGGGAATAGGGCTTCTTATTCGCCTCGAGCTCGGCTTTTTCTTCGGGCGTTTTGGCGGCCTTGATGGCGGCGTCGACGGCCTTCGTCGTTAGGCTGCCGAAGGGTGCAATCCACTGTTCGTCCTTGGGGGCTTTGGCGGGGAGGGCCTTGCGTTCGATGCCAGCCGGAGCTGCCGCGACGGTTTCTTGGGCGGTCTTGTTGGCTTCGAGGTGCGACTGGTAATGGCCGACGATGGCGGCGATGACGAAGATCGGCACGGTGATCGCGAAGACCTTGAGCCAATACTGAAAGGCTTGGACGAGCGTGATGCCTTTCATGCCACCGAGCGCGACGTTCAGGGTGATGACGGCACCGACCACGATGACCCCGACGGAGTAGTGCAGGCCGGGGAAGATGTAGGCGAGCGTGGTGCCCGCGCCCTTCATCTGCGGCATGGTGTAGAAGAAGCCAATGAAGAGCACGAAGCAGACCGCGATCTTACGGAAGACGGGCGAGTCGTAGCGGCCTTCGGCGAAGTCCGGGATGGTGTAGGCGCCGAACCGACGCAGCGGGCCCGCAATAAAGAGCAGCAGGAAGAGGTAGCCGCAAGCGTAGCATACCGGATACCAGAGCGCATCGTAGCCATTGAGCATCACCATGCCAGCGACGCCCATGAAGGACGCTGCCGACAGGTATTCGCCGGAGATGGCGGAGGCGTTCCAGCCGACGGACACCGAGCGGCCCGCGACGAAGAAGTCGCCGGCGCTCTTGGACTTACCAGCGGTCCAGAAGCCCATGCCGACGGTGATCACAACCGTGATCAACGAGAAGAAGGCGATCCAAGGGTCGATACCCTTGGCGGCCGGTTCGGCCGCGGCGAGAAAGGCGAGGAGGGCGTTCATGTTATTTCTTCAGGCCGTCCAGGGCGGCTTTGGCTTCGGCGTCCTCGAGGGCGATAGAGCGCTGGATGAAGATATAGGAGATAATCCAGACAAAGGGGAAGAATAGCACCCCAAGGATCAACCAAGTGAGGGTGAAGCCAAAGACGCGCTGGGCCATGAACTCCGGTTGGAAGTAGTTCAGCAAGGGGAGGGCAACGAGCGCGACGATGAAGCAGAAGGCGCAAGCGATGGAGAGCTTGAGCTGGCCGCTCATCAAGCGCGCCAAGAACGCATCCGAATGGATGGGGTCGGGGGTGGGGTTCGACTCTTTCATGGGGTTGGCAGTACTCCGTGCAATTATTGGCGGACTGCAAACCCGATGATTTCGGCTTGGCTTTACTTAATGCAACTATATTGCATCTAGTCACCCCATGAGTGCCCCGCGTCTAAAACGGTTTAACCCGCTATTCATTCTCGCGGCCTCAGCCTTGGCCGTCTGTGCCCAAGAAAAGCCCGTTACTCCAGAAAAGCTGAAGGCCGTGGTGGTTAAAGGCACATCCATCGGCGGGGAAGTGACGGCAGTGTCTCCTGCGCTGACCCTATCGGGCAAGGTCTTGGCTGATCTCTCGCAGTCCACCCTGGGGGACGTGCTCGCCGACATCCCCGGCGTGGCCTCCAGTTACTTCGGTCCTAATTCGGGCCGCCCGATTATTCGCGGGCTCGAAGGCGATCGCCTCAAGATTACCCAGAATGGCACGAGCAGCCTCGATGCTTCCAGTGCTAGCCCTGACCATGCGGTCAGCGTCGATCCACTCACCATCCGCGAAGTCCAAGTGCTACGTGGGCCGGCCGCGTTGCTCTATAGTTCAAGTATCATGGGTGGCGTTATCAATCTCCTCGATAATCGTATCCCGGTCGAGCGGTTGCCGCGCTCAGCCACGCTTTTCGGTCGCATGGGTTCCGCCGATGGTTTGCGTGCGCTCTCCGTCCTCACCGAGGGGTCCCTCGGTGACTTCGCCTACCACCTCGACGGTTTTAATAAGACAACGCAGGACCTCTCGACTCCCATCGGCCGTATCGCCGATACGGCCAGCGATAGCCAAGGGGCCGGGTTTGGTGTTTCACGCGTTGGTGCCTTCGGATACGTCGGGCTTTCTTATTCGGGCCTGAACTCCACTTATGGCGTGACCGAGCCAGGTATCGAGATCGGCCTGCGTCAGCGCCGTTGGGACCTCGCAGGTAGCGTGAATGCCCCCACTGCGGCTTTGAAGTCGATCAGCTATAAACTCGGGGTCTCCGATTACGAGCACTCCGAGTTCGCCGCCGGTGTCGCGGGCAGCACGTTTGCTAATCAGGGCTGGGATGGGCGCATCGACTTCGAGCTAACAAAGATTGGCTCGCTTGAAGGCGTGGTCGGTCTCCAATCCGGCCGCTTCGATTTCTCGGTCGTGGGCGCTGAGGCTTTCCTGCCGACGACCCGCAATGCCAACGACGCAGTCTTCGGCTCGTTCGTCCAGGCACTCGCCTCCGCCTCTCGGCTGCGCTACGGTTTCCGCGTTGAGTCCGCCAAGGTCTCGGCCAACGCTTGGGTCCACGAAGGTCTGGTCAGTAATCCTGGTTCCGCCTCCGCCTCGTTTACGCCCGCTAGCCTCGCCTTGGCTTGGGTCAAGGACCTGAGCCCGGAGTGGGCGACAACGCTCAGCCTCACGCGCACCGAGCGGGCACCGAATTACCAAGAGCTCTTCGCGGATGGTCCGCACGTCGGGACAGATGCTTACGAAGTCGGTGACGGGGCGCTCGGCAAGGAGCGTGGGATTGGTATCGAACTCGAACTGGCCAAGACGCGCGGAGCGGTCTCCGGTAGTTTTTCGATCTATTATAACCGCTTCAGCTCGTTCATCGCCCAACAGGCGAATGGCCAAGGTCCGGATCTCACGCTTACCGGCGGGGACGATCACTCCGGCCTTGCTCGTTTCGACTTCGTTGCCGTACCGGCCGACTTCTTTGGCGCTGAGGCTAAGGTCAATTATCAGCTCCACGACAACGCGACGGCCAAGCTCGGGCTCGAGTTCTTCGGCGATTTCGTCCGGGCTTCGAACCGCGACACCTCCGAGGCTTTACCGCGGATCTCGCCTGGCCGCTTGGGTGTGGCCTTGCATGGCCTCGCCTCAGGCTGGTCCTGGCGACTCGATGCCGCCTATCATCTCGCGCAGAATCATCTGGCGACTACCGAGACCCCGACTGCCGGCTACACGATGGTCGGCGCCAGCCTGGGTCATGATTTCAAACTAGTTGGGACTGACGCCCGTTTCACGCTCCGCTTGACGAATCTTTTTGATGTCGAAGCCCGTAACGCCTCTTCCTTTATCAAGGATACCTTACCATTGCCTGGCCGTGGCGTAGAGGCAGGATTGAAGTTAAATTTCTAAGCTTTGGCTACCGTCGCTTCCATCGCCCTATCAGAACGTGTCTGTGCTTGGGCCGCCGCACTAGGCGGGTGCGCGGTGGTGGTTTGCCTCCTCGGTGTCTGGGCCGATCCCGTACGGGCTCCGCATGAGCACGAGCATGACCACGGGCCGGGCGCGCCGGTGCAATATTTCCGGCCACCGCCTTCCGCTCCGGCCGTGGCTGCCGCGTCGCCAGCCCCTGCGTTGGTCGCACTGCCGACACCCGTTGTCGAGGCCCCGCTCGCCGAAGTGACTCCAGTCGTGCCCGTCACCGCCGCGCCCGCTTTGGTGTCCTTAGTCTCCCCTGCAGTGGCGCCGCCGCACGCCACATTAAAGCCAATCGCTTCACCCGTGGCCCCCGCACCTGCGACCGCTGAGCCATTCACGACGAATATGCCGGGCGACTTCCCGGAACCGCCCTATCCGCGCTGGGCCCGGCAGCAGGGACTACAAGGTAACTTGCTCGTCCTCGTTGAAGTATCTTCAGCGGGTTCGCCCATCAGCGTCGTCATCCGCGAATCCTGCGGCTCGACGGCTCTGGACGACCATGCGGTCGTGTGGGTCCGCCAGCGCTGGTCCTGGGCCCCGGGCCCGCCGCGCCGCTTCCTAGTTCCTTTTATCTTCCAATTACAATAACCCCCATGCCACCTCTCCTCGCCAACGCTGCGGTCGACCTTTTCCTCAAAGGTGGACCGATTATGTATCCGCTCCTACTTGCGGGCCTTGTCGGCGTCGCGGTCGTCGCGGAACGTCTACTCTGGTGGGTGCGCGTCGCCGGTCGCCGCGATGCCCGTGCGGTCGCCGCTGCGCTGGCTGCGGCTGAAGTCGGTGACTGGGCCGCCGCCGAACAGGGGGTTGCGAAATCCGCCGACCCGGTCGCCCGCGTACTGCGCGCTGGCCTGGCTCACCGCACGGGCGCGTTCGAAGGAGCAGTGCAGGTGGCTTCCGCCGCCGAGCTACGTGAGGCCGCGCGCTATATCGGCGTCCTGGACACCCTCGTGACGTTGGCACCGCTGCTCGGACTCCTTGGCACCGTGACTGGTATCATGGGCTCCTTCAATTCCATCGGTTCTGACGAACTCGCTGTGGCAAAGGTCACTGGCGGTATCGGCGAGGCACTCATCGCAACGGCGGCTGGTCTGGGTATCGCTATCGCGACGCTCCTTCCCCTGAATGTCTTGTCGGCGAGGTTGACTGGTCTCCAATCCGACTTGGAGGCAGCCGCGACGGCCTTGCAGGTCGCGATTCAGAAGGGGAGGGCGTCGTGAAGATTCCGTCCCCGTTGCCCCCGCGGCGCGCCCGGTTGGAGATTGTCCCGCTAATCGACATCATGTTCTTCCTACTGGCGTCCTTTATGTTGGTCAGCGTCACGTTGCATAAGAACCACTGCATGCCCGTGAACCTCGAAGGCGCTACCACGGTGCAGTCTGAGCTAAAGCCTGACGCCGTCACCATCTCGGTCGACCGCGCTGGCCAGGTCTTCGTGGATCGCCAAGCCTCTACCTTGCCTGACCTCCGTTCCTTGCTCGCCGGCCGCGTGAAGGCTAACGCGGGCGTGGCGGTCTACATTGCGGGTGACGCGGACACTCCTCATGGCCGCATGATTGACGTCCTTGATTTTGTGCGCAGCGCCGGCGTCCAGAAAGTCGCCTTTACTGTCAAGGCGGCCGCCCGATGAGTTCCCGTTGGCCACTCGTTCTCGCCGCGCTCTGCGTACTCCTATCGGTCTTCTGCGCCGTGCAGTGGGGCCGCGAGGCCGACCTGCGTGCAGAGTTGCTCTCCAGCCGAACCGCCGAACGCGATCTGCGGACGAAGTCCGCCGAAGCCGTCCGTCTGGGTGAGACCTATGCGGGTGAGATCCGCCGGCTCGATGCTCGGATCGGGGAACTTAAGCGCGCCGAGGAGGCCTTGCGGAAGGAACTCGCCGCTGCTCGCTCCGCCGAACAGTCCGCCCGCGTTACCGCTGCGGAGGTGGTGCCCTTGCGGGCCTCGCTGGCTAAGCAGAACGATGCGATCAAGGGTCAGAATGCGACCGTCGCCAAACAGAACGACGCCATGCGTATTCAGAATGAGAGCTTGCGTAAACTCATGGCCGAACGCGACGAAGTGGTGCGGCTGCTGAATGAGCGGACTGACCTTCTGAACAAGCTCAACGCCGGGCGAGAGGGGAAGTAGGCCGTTGGCCTAAGTTCAGGTCGGCTTCGCTTGTCTCATGCCTTGGGTTGGTTGGCGAGGTGGGCTACAGGTCTTTTCTGGGGTCTTCTTGCTCATTATCGCACAATTATTCTTCAATTATCGGTGGCTTTATTTCAGCCCTTTGCTACGTTGGTACCATGTCCAAAACCACGCTCGTCCTCCTCCTCGCCCTCGGCCTCGGGGGTGGCTTCTTGATCGCCCGCTTCGTTAAGCCGACGGCTGTGGCGGTCGATATCCCTAAACCAGCCGTCGTGGAAGCCCCGCGCCCGGTAGCCAAGTCTGTCGCCCAGCCCCCCCGCCCGACGCCGGCGATCACCGAGAAGTCCGGCGACGATATCGCCAAGGAAGAACTTAAGGCCCGCGCCAAGGCCTTCGCCGAAGAGACCAAGAAGATGGTCGAAGAAATTTCCGGTGGCGACCAAGCCAAGCTGCAGCGGGCGATGTTTGCCGGCATGATGAAGCCCGAAGGCCAAGCCATCATGGCCGAAGCCCGCGAAATCGGCGAAGCCATGCGTAACGCCACCCCAGCCGAGCGTGAAGCCCTGACCCAGCGCTCTCTCGCCCTCCGCGATCGCACGATGAGCGCCCTCCGAAATGAGATGGCCGCGCTCAACAACCCCGCCCCCGTCGCCCCAGTTTCTCGGCCGGCTGAAGCCGGTGCGCCCGCTGCTCAGCCTGCACCAATCATCATTATGTAAGGTCGGTTCATCCACCAAAGAAGAAGGGCCAGCTTGCGCTGGCCCTTTTGCTTGGCGGAGTGACCGACGCTTACTTCGTGGTGTACTCGGCCTGCGCGCCCTTGATGTTGCGCTTCTGCACCCAAGGCATCAGCGAGCGGAGACGCTGGCCGGTCTTTTCGATCGGGTGGTTCTCGCCCTGCTTAAGGAGCTTAGTGTAGTTCTTGAGGCCACCCTTGTATTCCTTGACCCACTGGGCGGTGAACTTGCCTGACTGGATTTCCTTGAGGATTTCGCGCATCGCCTTGCGGGAAGCGCTGTTGATCACGCGAGGGCCGCGGGTGATGTCGCCATACTTGGCGGTTTCGGAGATCGAGAAGCGCATGCCGGAGATGCCGGACTCGACCATGAGGTCGACGATGAGCTTCAGCTCGTGGAGGCACTCGAAGTAGGCCATCTCGGGCTGGTAGCCGGCTTCGACCAGGGTTTCGTAACCCACCTTGACGAGTTCGGAGGCACCGCCGCAGAGGACGGCCTGTTCGCCGAAGAGGTCGGTTTCGGCTTCTTCCTTAAAGGAGGTCTTGATGACGCCGGCGCGGGTACCACCGATACCCTTGGCCCAGGCGAGGGCGGTCTTGGTGGCCTTACCAGAGATGTCCTGCTGGACGGCGATGAGGGCGGGGACGCCCTTACCTTCGACGTACTGCGCACGGACAACGTGGCCGGGGCCCTTCGGGGCGACCATGGCGATGTCGACGTTCTTGCCGGGCTTGATCAACTTGTAGTGGATCGAGAGGCCGTGGATGAAGAGGACAGTCTTGCCACCCTTGCCAAGGTTAGGAGCGATGTCCTTTTCCCACACATCGGCCTGCTTCATGTCGGGGATACCGACGAGCATGACATCCGCACGGCGGACAGCTTCAGCGGTCTCGTAGACCTTGAAACCTTTTTTCTTCGCGGCGGCAGCCGACTTCGATCCCTTGTAGAGACCAACAATCACGTTGAGCCCGCTGTCGCGCAGGTTCATGGCGTGAGAGTGGCCCTGGGAGCCGAAACCGAGAACGGCGAGGGTCTTGTTCTTCAGGAAGCCGAGATCGGCATCCTTGTCAGTGTACACTTTGGCAGGCATGGGTATTGGGTGGAAAAGGGTTTACTTGGCGGCCTTCTTGAGGCCGCGGGAGAGGGCGACGGCCCCAGTGCGGGCGGTTTCGATGATGCCGAAATGTTCGATGAGATCGAGGAAGGCCGAAATCTTGGTCACGTTGCCGGTGAACTCGATGAGCAAGGAGTCGTGGGCGACGTCGACGACCTTGGCGCGGAAGAGGCCGGCGATCTCAAGGATTTCCGTGCGGGTCTTCTTGTCGGACTTCACCTTGACGAGGATAAGTTCGCGGGCGACATGGTCGACTTCCTCGCGGGAGAAGTCGTTCACGGTGATAACATTAATCAGCTTATCGAGGGCCTTGACGCAACGGTCGAGGGCAGCGTCATCGGCGATGACGGTCGCAGTGATGCGGGAGTAGGCTGGGTCATGCGTCGGACCCACATTGAGGGTCTCGATGTTGAAGCCGCGACCGGAGAGCATGCCAGCGACTCGGGCCAGGACGCCGAACTTGTTTTCGACGAGGGCGGAGAGCGTGTGCTTCTTCTTGGTGGGCGTCATGGCGATGTTGAGGGTGAAAGGGTGGACGGAGAGGGACTCGAACCCACGACATTCTGCGTGTAAAGCAGACGCTCTAACCAACTGAGCTATCCATCCGATGGAGGGTTGGGTATAGGGAAGCCCCCCGCCTTTTGTCCACTATGAAAACCGCCCCGATGCTTGCCCCTGGGGGCCGAAAGCCTTCATAATCGAAACCATGGACCCCGTCCGCATCCAACGTATCCGCCAGGCCCTCGAGGCTCTGACTTCTCCGGGGGTCGGGAAAGAGGCCCTTTTGGAGTCATTAAAGGTGCTAGATACCGAGGTTTCGCTGGCTAATTCTGGGCTGCCCGGCGACCTAGACCATTACCTACGCCGTCGTTCCTACGAGAAGGCCTTGGTCTTTTTAAACGGTGGCACTCCGGGGGCCGGTACCTGCGGACGCGGTGCATGAACGAGAATCCCTTCGAGAAGCTCGACCCGTCGGGCTTGCCGCCAGGACCTTCGCCTAAGCCGGTTGTGCCCGCCGCTAAGGCCAAACCGAAGCTTGGAAAAATTATTTTGCAATATGAGCGCACGGGACGCGGGGGCAAGGAAGTGACCATCCTCAAGGGGCTCTGGTTGGAGTCGCAGGAAAATCGAATGCGCGAGGCTTTACTGAAGGAGATGAAACGCGCGCTCGGCACCGGCGGCGCCCTCGAGGCCCGTGAGATCGTCCTGCAAGGCGACCGTCGCGAGACGGCCAAGGCTTGGCTCCTCAAGGAAGGTTTCACGACCAACCTGTGAGTCCGAAAACCGCTCGCCTCCGCCGCCGCGCGCGGTAGGGTGGGGGCGTGTCCGCCGCCCAGCCCAACTTAATCGACCTGACCGGACCGCATGCGCCCGTCGCAGAGGTCTGCGCCTTACTGCGTGCCGCTGGCGGTCGGCCCTTACTCGTCGGCGGCTGCGTGCGCGATGCCCTCTTGGGTTTGCCCATCGGCGAAATCGATATCGAGGTCTTTGGCCTCGGCACGCGCCAAGTGGAGACCGCTTTGCGCCGTCGCTTTGGCATCGTGACGGTCGGAGCCGCTTTCGGCGTAACCAAAGTTAAAGACCATCCCATCGACGTCTCCGTCCCGCGTCGCGAAAACCGCACCGGGGCTAAGCACACGGATTTCGACGTCCAGGCCGACCCGACGATGACGCCGAAGGATGCGGCGGAACGGCGCGATTTCACCGTGAATGCCATCCTCTGGGATCCAGCGACTGGGGAGTTAATCGACCCTTGGGGCGGGGTCGCCGACCTACAGCAGAAAGTTTTTCGTCACGTCTCGGCGAAGTTTTCCGAAGACCCGCTGCGCGTGCTGCGGGCAATGCAGTTCGCCGCGCGCTTTGGCTTCGCGGTCGCACCCGAAACAATCGAACTGTGCCGCGGCCTAAAGCAGGAGGGCCTCCCGCCCGAACGCTTGATGGAAGAGTGGAAGAAGCTCTTACTGCGCGGCCGCCAGCCGTCCCGGGGGCTACGGTTCCTGCAGGATTGTGGCTGGCTTCGTTTCTATCCGGGACTGCAGGCCACCGTCGATGTGCCGCAGGACCCCGTCTGGCACCCCGAAGGCTGCGTGTGGACGCATACGTACCTGTGCTTGGACGCTTTCGCCGCTGAGCGCACCGGCAATGACGAGGAAGACCTCATCGTCGGCTTGGCCGTGCTCCTTCATGACTTGGGCAAAGCAACGACGACCAAGAAGGAAGCAGACGATCGCTGGCATGCGTACGGCCATGAGGCCGCCAGTGTGCCCTTAGCCGAAGCTTTCCTCGCCCAGCTCACCCGCGAAGTGAAATTAATCGAGTCCGTGCTACCGCTCGTCCGCTGGCACGCCCAGCCGCACGAACTCCATAAGGCGCAGGCCGGCGAGGGCGCCGTTCGCCGTTTGGCGAATAAGGTTGGACGAATCGACCGCCTCGTCCGCGTTGATTCCGCTGACCGTAAGGGCCGCAATCAGGAATGGCGTCACGAGCCTTCGCCGCAAGGCGTGTGGCTGCTGGCGATGGCCGCTAAACTTAATATCCAGGACTCGATGCCCAAACGCATCCTCTTGGGGCGACACCTCATCGCTTCTGGGTACAAGCCAGCTGGATGGTTCTCCGAGGTGCTTGATGAGGCTTTTGAGGCCCAAATGGATGGGGTGTTCATCGATGAGGCTACCGGCTTGGTCTGGCTCCAGGAACGCATGGCCCGCCGGGCTGTCTAACGCTTTATGGCAACTCCCACGCAAGGTCTTCCCGCGCTGCTAACGGCCCAAACCGATTGGAATGCCGTCCTCGCTCAGGTGCTCCAGAACTTCGGCTGTGTCACGGGGACGATTCACCGCACGGATCCCACGACGGGTCTGCTAATGTTGATTGCGCACCATGGCATCCCCCCGCAGGTCCTGCCGATGCTGTTGCCCAAGATGGATAACATCCCGTTCGGTAAGGGTATCGCCGGCTGTGCCGCCCAGCGCAAGGAAGCGGTCCAACTATGTAACCTGCAGGAAGACCTCGGTGGCGTGGCGAAGCCGGATGCGCGTAAGACCAACGTCCAAGGCGCACTCGCCGTGCCGATTGTCACTCCCGAGGGGAAAGTGGTGGGCGTTCTCGGCATCGGGAAGCTGTCTCCCTACGAGTTTTCCGAAACGGAATCCGCGGAGCTCTCCGTATGTGCGGCCTTGCTACATGCGTCATTGGCCTAGGTGTAACGCCTTAGTTTTATTTAGGTAATAGACACCACTATAACGCGGTGGACGCTTGGGCAATGATTCCAAGGCTTGGCGAGTATGAAACCGTTCATCCTGTTATTATTCTCCGTCGTTCTCGCTCGGGCCGAACTTCTCCGTGGGCAAGTGGAGCTGGCTGGCCTCAAAGGAGCTATCACGGCGAAGTCGACCTTTGATCAAGTAACCCGTCCCCTCACGGCGGGAGACGCCATTCGCGAGGATGACGAACTCGCAACCCCTAGCGATGGCGCCTGTGAGCTCATCTTTTCTAACGGCGTTAAGGTGCTCGTGGCGCCGGGTACCAAGCTGCGTCTATCCATGTTTCGTCAGGTCAAGATGCCGCTCCCTGGCCAACTTCGTGAGGCCGGTGAACTTCCCAACGATGGCTCGCTCATCGACTTGGTGCTCGGTGCTGGGCGGGTGACGGTCGTTTGTCCGCCCCTCCAAGCACGTTCGCAGGTTTCGGTGCGCACGCCGCAGGGTCGTTCCGATTTACGTCGTGAGGGCGTGTATGAATTGAGCTTCGAGCTTGCCTCTAGTGGAGAGTTGGTCGCGCAGACCTTGGTCTTGGCCGGGGCCTTAAAGTTCACGCCCGTTGGTAAGGGTAAGCCACTCAACGTGGAGGCAAATAATAAGCTCCTGATTACTTCAGATTTATCTACGCCAGCGCAAGTCGTGCTGGAGAAACTGAAGATGGAGTCGGGCGAAGTAGCCGTCCGCCTCAAAAGCGTGGTCTTCGATCCGTCGACGGATACTTTTCCGCCGTTGGACCCTAAGGATTTACCCATCGCTCCGCCCGCCCCGAGTGCCGGCGCATCGTTTACGAAACAGCCTTCGCCGTCTGCTTCCGAACTAACGATGCAAAAAGTGACCCAGGAGATACTCGATCGTCAGGCCCAGACGAATCCGTCGCCGACGGGTGGCTGATTTCAGACTGGCTGGATGGCCTGTCCAGTGGGCGAAGCCTTGCAGCGCAGAAGGCCAGCCGGCTCGCCTTCGTAGACGAGCTGGCCACCCTTGGCGCCACCGACTGGTCCGAGTTCAAGCACCCAGTCGGCGGCCAGGATGACGTCCGCGTGGTGTTCGATCACGATAAGGGTCGCCCCGGCATCGCGTAGACGTTCGAGGAGTTTTAAGAGTTTGGCGATGTCGTCCCAGTGGAGTCCAGTCGTGGGTTCATCCAAGACGTAGAGGCGTCCCGAGTGATCGCGTCGGGAGAGTTCCGAGGCCAACTTTAAGCGCTGCGCTTCGCCACCCGAGAGGGTGTTGGCGGCTTGGCCGAGCTTGAGGTAGCCGAGCCCGACTTCTTCCAAGGTACGAAGCTTTTCGGCTAAACGTGGCTGCGCTTTGAAGATTTCCACCGCCTCGGTGACGGTCAGGTGTAGGGCCTCTGCAATACTCAGTCCTTTGAAGCGCACTTCGAGGGTCTCGCGGTTGAAGCGTCGTCCCGCACAGCTCGGGCAATCGACGAACGTTTCCCCGAGGAACTGCATATCGAGGGCCACCGAGCCCTCGCCCGCGCAGGTTTCGCACCGTCCGCCCCGCACGTTGAAGCTGAACCGCCCGGGGCCATAACCGCGGACCTTCGCCAGCGGGAGCGCGGACCAGAGGTCGCGCAGTAGGTCCATGATACCCGTGAATGTGGCTGGGTTGGAGCGCGGGCTGCGACCAATGGGCTCCTGGTCGACGGCAGTGAAAGCGACAATCTTTTCGAGGCCTTCGATGCCGGCATGTCTTCCCGCCACCAGCTTAGCGCCATTGATTTTGCGCGCGGCCACGGCCGAAAGAATATCAATCGCCAAAGTGCTTTTGCCCGAACCCGAGACGCCGCAGACTGCCGTGAGATTACCGATGGGGAAGCGCGCGGTGATGTCCTGTAGATTATTCTCCGTCGCCCCCTTGACGACGAGGTGGGTCTTGCTGACCGGCTTCTTCTTGATGAGTCCGGCCAACGTGGCACGTCCCGAAAGATAAGCACCGGTCCGCGACGTGGCGTGTTGGCGGCAGGCGTCGGGAGTGCCGGTGAAGATGACTTGGCCTCCTTGCACGCCCGCGCCCGGGCCCATCTCGACCAGATGATCGGCGGCGAGCATCATGTCTCGGTCGTGCTCAACGACGACGAGCGTGTTGCCGAGGTCGCGGAGGCTCTTGAGCGAGCCGATCAGTCGTCCGTGGTCCGACGGGTGTAGGCCAATGCTCGGTTCGTCTAAAACGTACGTGACGCCGACGAGCCCGAGCCCGAGTTGGGTGGCCAGGCGGACACGCTGCGCTTCGCCGCCGGAGAGAGAGCCGACCTCACGGTCGAGCGTCAGGTAAGTTAGCCCAGCTTCGTTCAGGAAGCGGAGTCGTTGCTCCAAGCCGCGCCGGGCCTCTTCCGCTGGCATCACGGCCGGGTGGGTCGCCAAGGTTTTCGTGAAGGCTAACGCTTCCGGAATCGTGAGCGCCAAGAAGTCGGCCATGTTGAGGCTGGCGAGTCGCAGGGAGAGTGCGGCGGGCGCGAGGCGCTTCCCTTGGCAAACGCTACAGGTTGAGCCCGCTTGAAAATGCAGGAGTCGCTGACGGAGCGATTCACCTGTCGTGGTGCGGAAGGCCTGCTCGAGTTCAGCGAACATCCCATTCCAGAATGTGTCGACGGGCTTACGGCCTTTTACTGGCGGGAGTAAGTAGGTGCGCTTAGGGTCGCCATGCAGTAGAATCGAACGCGTGGTGGCGGGTAGGTCCTTCCACGGTTTCTTTAGGTCGAAAGGAATCTGCTCGGACAGCGCACGGGTGATGGCGTTGCGGCGGATGAGGACCTTGCGTGTGCCGCATTTCCAGGGTTTGACGACCCCGTCATTGATAGAGAGTGACTCATCGAGAATCGCGAGGCCTTCTTGAAACCGTAGTTGCCGGCCGAGGCCGCCGCAATCGGGACAGGCGCCGCTCGGGTGATTATGTGAAAGTGCCCGTGGATTGAGGGCCTCGTAGGTCTCACCGCAATGTTCGCAGGCGAGATTGAGGGAGAGTGGGTGCTCCTGCCAAAGACCGCCGGCGGTTTCGGCCAAGACGAGCGCACGATGCCTGCCTTCGCGGAAGGCCAACTCCAAGGAGTCCGCCAAGCGGCTGCGCTGGTCTGGGCCCGCTACGATACGGTCGACGACGACTTCCAGCGTGAGGGTTTCGCGTCCCTTGAGCACGCCTTCCGCCTCTTCTAAGGTGACGACCTTGCCCTCGACGCGCAGGCGGGTGAAGCCTCGGCGCCCAAGGTCAGCAGCGGCTTCGAGCAGGACGGACGGCTTATCCTTGGCCACTGGTGCGATGACCATCAGCCGCGTGCCGGCGGCGATGGCTTCGAGGGACTTAAGGTTATCGTCGAGGGAGCGTCGGCGGACGGGGTGCCCATCCTTCAGGCAGGTGCGTTCCCCCGCCAGAATCCAGAGGGGCCGAGCATGGTCGGCGATTTCGGTGAGCGTTGCGACCGTCGAGCGCGGGTTGGTATTGCCACCCGTCCGTTGCGCGATGGCGACGACAGGAGAAAGCCCACGAATGAAGTCTACATCGGGGCGGGAGACCGATTCGAGGAGACCACGGGCTTTGGCAGAGAGAGATTCAAGGTATTGCCGCGAGCCCTCGGCATGTAGCGTATCGAATGCGAGTGAGGACTTACCTGAGCCGCTAACGCCGGTGATCACCGTCAGCTGATGACGCGGAATGGTCAGTTCCACATCCTTGAGGTTGTGGGTGCGGGCGCCTTTGATGTGGATGGGTGAGCTCAGGGTAGGGGATAATGCCAAGCTTGCCCTCGGGGAGAAGCGTGAAGATGCGTTTCGTCCGTCCGTTAATAACTCGTCCATTTTCCCCTTTCCCCTCCGAAGGTGACCTGCCAGTCTACAGGCATGCTGCGTTTGTTGTTGAGCTGGTGCTTATTGGGTCTGGTCGCCGTGCGCGCCGACCAAGAGGAGCCCCGGGTGCTTTTTCTAGGCGACAGCATCACCTACGACGGTCGGTGGGTGGTTCATGTTGAGTCGGCCATGCGTGCCCAGGGTGGCTTGGCCCGTATTCCGATTGTCAATATGGCCGTACCGAGCGAAACCGTCTCCGGCCTGTCCGAGCCTGGCCACGCCGGCGGAAGTTTCCTGCGCCCAGTCGTTCGTGAGCGCTTGGGTCGCGTGTTGGCTGCTTACAAGCCCACGCTCGTTGTGCTTTGTTATGGGATCAATGATGGGATCTTCCAGCCGCTCGACGAAGTGCGCTTCAAGGCCTATCGCGATGGCTTGACGAGCGTGCGTGCCGATTGCCTGAAAGCGGGCGCCAAGGTCGTGTTGTTGACGCCACCGCCTTACGGCGTCGATAAGCCTGCGGACACTGCTGCTTACGATGAAGTGATGGCGACGTATGCTTCGTGGCTGTTGCAGCAGCGTCGTTTTAATTGGCAAGTCGTCGACGTGCGTGCCCAAGTACTCGCGGCCATCGCCACAGCCAAGAAGACGGACGCGAAATTTATTTTCTCAAGGGATGGCGTTCATCCTGGTGACGAAGGCCATCTCATGCTGGCCCAAGCCACGTGGGAAGGCTTAGCGCCGATGATGAAGTGGAACCCACGAACGGCTTTCGCCGACCCCATCAAGAGCAAGCCCCTAGCCCAAGTATGTTGCTCCTCCGGAACGCATGGTTGACCAAAACTGGACATAAACGGCCAGGCTTGCCCGAAGGTTTGCCCGTCGAACAGGCAGAAAGCAGGTCAAATGCCCTTATTTCAGAGTTTTTAAAGACTCCTTAGGCCCGATTCTGTCCCTGGGCGTATTACCGAACAAACACCAGTCTGACACGAAACCGTAACAATCGTATGGGATGATGCTCGAGCACACCAACCATGAATACATCCCTCAAGTCCCTCGCCCTTCTGGTCTTCGCTGCTTCGGCTGCTACTGCCCAGTCTGCTGCTCCTGCCGCTGATGCGGTCACCGTCGATGCCAAGCTGCCTGATTACGCCGTCACCTCTGGCGTCTCGGGTAACCTGAACGCCGTCGGCTCCGACACGCTCATCAATCTGATGACCTTCTGGGGTGAAGGTTTCAAGGCCCGCTACCCGAACGTCAACGCTCAGGTCGAAGGTAAGGGTTCGAGCACCGCTCCGGTCGCCTTGACCACTGGTGCCGCCAACGTTGGCCCGATGAGCCGCGAGATGAAGTCTTCCGAAGTCGCTGCCTTCGCCGGCAAGTTTGGCTACAAGCCAACCAAGATCGCCGTCGCCATCGACGCCCTCGCCGTCTTCGTCCACAAAGACAACCCAGTCTCCGGCCTCTCCCTCTCTCAGGTTGACGGCATCTTCTCCTCGACCCGCAAGCGCGGCGGACAGGACATCAACACCTGGGGCGACGCCAAGCTGACCGGCGCCTTCGCCAGCAAGACGATCTCCGCCTTCGGTCGTAACTCCGCTTCCGGCACCTACGGTTTCTTCAAGGAGACCTCTCTCAAGAATGGTGACTACAAGTCCTCCATCAAGGAACAGCCCGGCTCGTCTGCAGTCGTTCAGGGTGTCGCTGCCGAACTCAGTGGCATCGGCTACTCCGGCATCGGTTACAAGACCTCCGGCGTCAAGGCTCTCGCCCTCTCCGAGAAGGATGGCAGCCTTTTGCCGATGCGAACTACACCAACTGCCTCAACGGTAGCTACCCGCTCGCTCGCTTCCTGTACGTCTATGTGAACAAGTCCCCCTCTAAGGACATGGACAAGCTGACCAGCGAATTCATGACCTTCGTGCTCTCCAAGCAGGGCCAGGAGATCGTGATTAAGGACGGTTACTTCCCGCTGCCGGCTGACGCCGCTGCCGAAGGCCGCGCCTCCCTCAAGTTCTACAGCGCCGAATAAGTTTGGTCTCGAAATCGTATCGTCGCCACCACGCCCTCCGGGGTCGGTCTTAAAAGTGCGGCGATACGGTCTTGGGTCCTCAAGGCGGGGTTCTCCCCGCCTTCCCCTTTGTTAGACCCTTAGACACACGAACGTCACTAGATGGAAACATCCGACAAAAACCCTGCTCCAGCCGCCGCGCCTGAATCGCGTTTCACCGTCAGCCCCATGACCTTGGCTGCCGACCGGTGGATGGGTCGCCTTATCCGCGTCGGCGGCGTCGGCGTGGTACTGGCGGTCTTTGGGATGCTGGCCTTCCTGATTGTCCAAGTCTTCCCGCTCTTCATCGGTGCCACCGTGGCGCCGATCTCGGCACTGACCGTGCCGGCCACCGCGATGGGTTTCGGGGAGGATGAATACGGCGAGGTCCCGTTCGTCGTCCTTGCCGATGGTTCCTTGGTCTTCCAGCGCTCCAAGGATGGCACCAAGGCATTGGATTGGGCTCCCAGTCTCGGCAATCGCCGCGTGAGTTCGGTGAAAACCTATCCGCGTACCGGTCTAGTCTTCCTCGGGCTCTCCGATGGGACTGTTATGGAGGTCCGCGTCAGCTATCGTTCGACCTTCGATGCGGCCGGCAAGCGGACGATCGAACCGTCGGTCGCCGCCCTCGAACCGGTAGCGATCGGCAAGCCGGGGCTACCTTGCCTCGACGTCTGGAACGCCAAGGGTTCCCTTTCGCGCCTGCTACTCGTCCGCCAAGAAGATAACGGCAAGCCCCTGCTGACCGCCGTCCGCCTCACCGAGCGCAAAGGACTCGGCGGCAAGGCGCGCGTCGTCGTCAGCGATCCTTTCGTGGTCGCCGCCGATGCCCCCTCCATCTCGCAGATTCTCCTGCCTTCCACCGCCGAGTCGCTCATCGTCGTCGGCAAGTCCGGCGAGGTCCGCGCCTACGCCGACGACGGCGCGAACTTCTCCTTCCTGCAGTCCTTCGTGCCCTTCAAGGAATCGCGCGACCCGGCGGTCGCCTCGGCAGGCTTGATCTTCGGCAATGTCTCGGTCGTCTTCGTGGGGCGCGACGGCTCCCAGCAGGTCTGGTCGATGTACCCTCAGCTCCAGCCGGACGGTAAGAGCCTGCGCCGCTGGGGTAAAATTCATGACGGCGAGGTCCTTGCCGGCGCCGGCGAAGGGGTTTACGCCGCTGAGGGCAACAAGTGCTACCTCGCAGTCGCCGGCGGTCGCCTCCAGCTCCGCAACATGACCACGGGAACCTTGCGCTGGGAGGGCGAAGCCCCGGCTGGCTCGATTCGCCAAGTAGCCTTCTCGGGTAATTACGACCGTTTCACGGCCCTTTCCGCCGACGGTAAGCTCCATCGCTGGAGCATCGAGGATCATCACCCGGAATCTTCCTGGGGCGCGTTCTTCGGTAAAATCTGGTACGAAGGTGCCACCGGGCCGGATTACACCTGGCAGTCCAGCTCTGGGTCGGACGAGTTCGAGGCGAAGTACTCCATGATGCCGCTCATCTACGGTACGGCCAAGGGAACCTTCTTTGCGTTGCTCTTTGCTCTCCCGATCGCGCTGACCGCGGCCATCTACGTCTCGCAGTTCCTTCGCCCGGAATACCGTAACGTCGTGAAGCCTGTCATGGAAATCATGGCCTCGCTGCCATCCGTGGTCCTTGGCTTCCTCGCCGGCCTCTGGCTCGCCCCGCTCGTCGACCCAAGGCTAATCTCAATTTTCTGCGCCGTCGGTATTCTGGCCCCCGCGGCCCTCTTCGCCGGCTTCCTCTGGTCCGCCCTCCCACAGCCGGTCCGCCGTCAGGTCAAGCCCGGCATGGAATTCGTCTGGTTGCTCCCTTTCCTCGCCCTCTGCGCCTACTTCGCTTGGCAGGCCGGCCCGGCCGTCGAAGCGATGTTCTTTACGGTCAAGGACAGCGTCAGTGGACTGCCGATTGCCGATTTCCGTGAATGGTGGCGCCAGACGACCGGCGAGACCTACGACTCGCGTAACTCCCTCGTGGTCGGCTTCGTGATGGGCTTCGCGGTCATCCCGATTGTCTTCACCATCGCCGAGGATTCCCTTTCCAACGTCCCGAACTCCCTGATCTCCGGCTCGCTCGCCCTCGGCGCCAGCCGCTGGCAGACGGTCTGGAGCGTCGTGGTCCCGACGGCTATCTCGGGTATCGTTTCCGCCATCATGATCGGCTTCGGCCGCGCAATCGGCGAGACGATGATTGTCGTCATGGCCACGGGCAACACCGCCGTCATGGAGACCAATCCCTTCAGCGGGATGCGCACGCTCTCTGCCAACATCGCGGTGGAGTTACCTGAGGCCGCCCTCGGTCACACCCATTACCGCGCGCTCTTCCTGGGTGCCTGTTGTCTCTTCCTGCTCACCTTCGTGATTAACACCCTCGCGGAAATTCTCCGTCAGCGCCTACGTGAGCGCTATAAAGTCGTCTAAGCCATGGCCTCGTCTTCCGATAGCAACACGCCCCGCGGCGAAGCTTGGGTCTGGTTCACTGGCCTCGGCCTCATCATCGGCCTAGGTATGGTCATCGGCCTCCTTTCGCTCGTTTTTGTCAACGGTGTCACGGTCTTCTGGGCTCCGCCCGTGCCAGTGGCTCAAATCGACGACGGCCGGACGGTGATCGGCCAGCTGGCCCAACGCCGGATTCGGGCTGGTTCGCTGGCGAATGCCCCGCAATATGAGCGGCAGTATCAAGTCGGCCTCCGCGAACTGAACGGCAATTCCTACCTTTGGGTCGATGAGGCCAAGGTGAAGGCCGAAACTTTCCCTGCCGATGTCCTCGGTCTGGAGCGCGTTGAGCATGGCCCCGCCTTCGTCCGACCGCAGGCCCTGCGTAAGTCCGACGGCAAGGTCATCCCGATCACTGATCCAGCCTTCGAATCCGCTTTGCAGGCCGAGGTCTCCGCCGCGGTCGTGGTTCGCGAGAAATTTGAAGAGATCACCCGCCATCGTATCGGCGAAGTCAATCGTGAGATGGACGAGGCCCGCGTGGCCCTGCGTCGCGCCGAGGACCTGAAGTTGGCCGACGAAATCCCCGTCCGCCGCCGCCAGATCGATGGGCTCGAGGAACGTTTCGTCATCCTGAAGGCCGAGGCCCAGAAGGTCGTCAACAGCGGGGCGGTGGCCACGCTCGACTCGAAGGACGCCGCCGGCCGCGCGGTCGTCATCCCGCTCACCCAAATCGTCCGCGCTTGGTTTCCGAACCGCCTCGACACCTGGGGTCGTACGCAGCTCTTCGCCTCACGTCTAGGCGAGTTCATCTTCCACGAGCCTCGCGAGGCCAATACGGAAGGCGGCTTGATGCCCGCCATCTTCGGCACGCTCGTGATGACGGTCTTCATGAGCCTGCTGGTCACGCCCTTCGGCGTCATCACCGCCATCTATCTTCGCGAATACGCCCAGAATGGTCCCATCCTCCGCATCGTGCGTATCAGCGTGAACAACCTCGCGGGGGTCCCGTCCATCGTCTTCGGCGTCTTTGGCCTCGGTTTCTTCGTCTACGTCCTCGGCGGTTCGATCGACCAGCTGTTCTTCTCGGACCAGCTGAAGTATAATAACAACACCCCGGTCTTCGGCACGGGCGGTCTGCTCTGGTGCTCACTCACGCTCGCTCTCATGACCCTTCCGGTCGTCATCGTCGCCACGGAAGAAGCCCTCTCCGCCGTCCCGCGCGGTATGCGCGAGGCTTCGTTGGCCTCTGGCGCCTCGAAGTGGCAGACGATCCGCGATATTCTGCTTCCGGCTTCGGCCCCTGGCATCCTGACTGGCGTTATCCTTGCGATGGCCCGTGGGGCAGGGGAGGTCGCTCCGCTGATGCTGGTCGGCGTCGTGAAGCTCGCTCCTACCTTACCCTTCGACACGGTGGCTCCGTTCCTGCATATGGACCGTAAATTTATGCACCTTGGTTTCCACGTGTATGACCTCGGCTTCCAGTCCCCCGACTCCGACGCCGCTCGTCCGATGGTCTTCGCTACGACCTTGCTCCTGATCGCCCTGGTGGTCACCTTGAATATCGGTGCTATCTGGATCCGTAATCGACTGCGCGCTCGCTTTAAGGGAGCCGCTTTCTAAACACTTTGAACGCTCGCATGCCCGCCACCATGAACCCCTCCACTTCCCGTATCCAGGTCCGTCCCTCAACCGAGCGCGAAGGCCGTAAGGACTACATCAGCATCCGCGACTACGGCTTCTGGTATGGCCAGAAGAAGGCCTTGGACGCCATCTCCCTCGACATCCCTGAGCGTCAAGTCGTCGCTTTCATCGGCCCGTCGGGCTGCGGCAAGTCCACCTTGCTGCGTAACCTGAATCGCATGAATGACCTCGTCGATGGCATCAGTCATGAGGGTAATATTACCATTAACGGCCGGTCCATCTACGACCCGGGCTTGGAGGTTATCTCGCTGCGCCGCCGCGTGGGCATGGTTTTCCAGAAGTCTAACCCCTTTCCGAAGTCGGTTTACGAGAACGTGGTCTTTGCCCTCCGCGTCATGGGGGTGCGTGATCGCTCCACCCTTGATGAAGCTTGCGAGACGTCGCTTCGTAAGGCGGCACTCTGGGATGAAGTGAAGGACCGCCTGCAAGACAGCGCCCTCGGCCTGTCCGGTGGTCAGATGCAGCGTCTTTGTATTGCCCGCGCTATCGCCAACCGCCCCGAGATTCTCCTGATGGACGAGCCTTGCTCGGCGCTCGACCCGATTGCCACCGGCAAAATCGAGGAGCTCATCCACGAGCTCAAGGAGCAGTTCACGATCGTGATTGTGACGCACTCGATGCAGCAGGCGGCTCGCGTTTCTGATCGCACGGCGTTCTTCTACCTCGGCAAGCAGATCGAGTATGATACGACGGAGAAAATCTTCATGAATCCGTCCCAAGCACAGACCGAGGCCTATATTTCGGGTCGTTTCGGCTGAGCCTTCCACCCACTTCTAAAAAAACACGCTCATGCAACGCCACTTCCACGACGAACTCCGTCAGCTCCGCGACGACCTCATCCTCATGGGGGAGCGCGCCCTCGATATGACCCGCATGGTCCTCCAGGCGGTCGAACAGGGCGATGATTCCCTCGCCCTCCAGGTCCGCGGGATGGACGACCGCGTCGACGACCTCGAGAAGCGCGTCGACCGCGAAATCATGCGTTACCTGACGCTCTTCGGTCCAATGGGTAGCGACGTCCGTCTCTTGCTGGCGGCCCGCGATATCGGTCATGACCTCGAGCGTATCGCCGATGAGGCCTCCGTCATCGCTAAGCGCGCCATGGTCATCTCCGAGCGTGGCCCGCTTAAGGATCTTTTGCACGTCCCCGCCGAAGGCATCATCGCCTGCGAGGTCCTGCGCTTAGCCTTGGATAGTTTCATCGAGGGTGACATCGCCAAGGCCCGCCTCGTCCTCGAGCGCGATGCCGAAATCGATGCGCTTAATCGTAAGAACTACGAGGCCCTGTTCGGTCGCTCGGGCGACTCCGCCAAGGTCTCCGCTTCGCACGTTGAACTGATTTTCATTTCCAAGGCCTTGGAACGTATCGGTGACCACTCGAAGAATATCGCCGAACAGGTCATCTTCATCCTCTCCGGCGAAGATATCCGCCACGCTCGCTAAACGTAGGGCAGGGGAGTGCGGTCCGCTTGACGCTGGACTGGGCGGTTTCCTGTGGTATAATGTTGAGTCATGTCCGCTGGACTCCGTTTCATCTTCGCTCTCGCCCGTCTTTTTGCCCTGCCGCTCAGCATCCTGATCGCGGTCCGGTTGGGCTATCTTGATATCAAGGATTCCTACGCGAACATCCTCTGGATCGCGCTGCTCCTTGGCTTGGTGAACCTTCTGGTGCGCCCTTTCGTCCTGGTCCTGCTCCTGCTGCTCTCCTTGCCCCTCTTTATCGTCCTGCGACTGCCTAAGGTCTTGATGACTGGGCTCATTACCTTCGGCCTCTTGTACCTGACAAATGTGCTAATGCTGAAGTTGGTCTGCAATTTACTCGGTTTGCCGCTCGGCTCCCCATGGCTGGCCTCATTGGCGATTTCGGTGGGTTCGTGGTTCATTAGCTTTTCGACTGCTCCAGCGGCCCAGCGGGGTCCGGGCACGGACGGCCAGTCGAAGCCCAAGCAGGAAGACGCCATCGATATTTAGGCACGGCGCCAGCCAGACAGGGTGGGGTGGGGTCGCCTAATGACTTGCCAAGCGGGGCGGAGGTCTTTCGTTTTGCAGGGTTCCAATCATGTCGAATCCCGCTCTCTCTTCTTGGGCCCGCAACGTTGCCCCTTCTCCGACTCTCGCCGTCGACGCCAAGGCGAAGGCCCTCAAGGCCGCCGGTAAGGATGTCGTCGGCTTCGGTGTGGGTGAGCCCGACTTTGATACCCCGCAGTTCATCAAGGATGCCTGCGCCAAGGCCCTCGCCGATGGCCAGACGAAGTATGCCCCCACGCCGGGCATTCCCGCTCTCCGCAAGGCTATCGCCGAAGACTACACCCGTCGCGGCTTCACCGGCATCGCCGACGCCAACGTCGTCGTCTCCCCAGGCGGCAAGATGTCCTGCTACCTCGCCATCCTCGCCACCATCAGCGCTGGCGATGAAGTCATCATCCCCGCCCCGTATTGGGTCAGCTACCCTGAGATGGTGAAGCTCGCCGGCGGAACACCCGTCGTCGTCAACGCCGAGGACGTCACTGGCTTCAAGATCACCCCTGCCCAGCTGACCGCCGCGCTCACCCCGAAGACGCGCATGGTCATCATCAATAGCCCGTCGAACCCGACTGGTGCCGTTTATACCCGTGCCGAGCTCGAAGCCCTCGTGGCCATCTGCGTGCAGGCCAACGTCTGGATTATGTCCGACGAAATCTACGAGAACCTCGTCTATGACGGCCAGACCACCTGCAGCCCAGCGACCTTCTCGCCGGAGGCCGCCCGCCTGACCATCACTGTCTCCGGTTACGCTAAGAGCTACTCCATGACCGGCTGGCGCCTCGGCACGCTCGTCGCCTCCGATAAGGCCCTCGCCGCCGCCGTGGCCGACCTGCAGAGCCAGATCTCGTCCAACGCCACCACCTTCGCTCAGTTCGGCGCCCTCGCGGTGCACCAGCACCCCGACAAGGCTAAGGCTTCCCTCGCTGAGATGGGTGCCGTGTTCGATAAGCGCCGCCTCAACCTTCTCGCCGGCCTCAACGCCATCCCTGGCCTCACCTGCTACCGCTCGCAGGGCGCCTTCTACCTCTTCCCGAATATTAAGTCCTTCGGTCTGACCTCGACCCAGTTTGCCGATCGCCTCCTCGAGGAAGAACTCATGGCCGTGGTCCCCGGTTCCGCGTTCGGCTCCGAAGGCTACATCCGCCTTAGCTACGCGACCTCCGACCAAGTCATCGCCCAAGGCCTCGAGCGCCTCGCCCGCTTCTGCGCGAAACTTAAGAAGTAAGTTCCGCAGTCGATTGCCTCTAAGTAAAAGGACGTCACTCAATGACGTCCTTTTTTTGTGCCTGTATCGAGGTAGGGGCACGACCGCGTCGTGACCTAGTTGAATCGATTCAACTCAGGCCGCCTGTAGGGGCTTAATGGTCGCTTTGACCTTCGCGCCGATGGTATTCACGGCCTCCCTTAGGTCATAGGCGAGCTGGACGCGCAGCCAGTAGCCAGGCTCCAATCCTAGGTACGCGCAGAGATGGAGGTCGGTCTCGGCCGTGATACCGCGGCGCTCCTTGAGGATCTCGTTCACGCGCTGGTGGGGCAGTCGGGCGCCCTTGGCCAGGCGATAGGCGGTGATGCCGAGCGGGTTTAGGAACTCCTCGCGGAGTAATTCGCCCGGGTGGACGTTGAGGAGCTTCTTTTTCATGAGGATGGTGCTTGTGTGTAGTATCTACCTTTAGGCGAAAACGATATGCATGGATTGCATGCATAGCCGTAACAGATTTACCCTATATCCTTAGAGGAATCTAGACTGGTAGGGGGACGACCACGTCGTGCCCTAGTCGTATTGAAGTCTCTAGGGCAGCACGCGGTGCTGCCCCTACTTCACATCAGGCCGGCTCGACCAGAATGCATTCCATGCCCGCGGCGTCAGCGGCTTCTTTGCCGCGCGGGCTGTCTTCGAGCACGACGCAGTCGCTTGGGTCTATCCCAATACGGGCGGCGGCGGCGAGGAAGAGGTCGGGGTGCGGCTTGGAGCGCGCGGCATCCTCAGCCGTGATGATGGCATCAAAGAGGTGCGTGATGTCGATCCGGTTGAGCGTCGTGTGCACGTGCGCCTTACGACCGGCCGAAGCGACAGCGGTCTTATGGCCGAGCCCACGGACGTGGTGCACGATATTGACGACCTCGGGGCGGGCGGTGACGTCCTTCTCGAGGTGTTCCTCGAGGAAGGCATGCCCGTCGGCGAGGAGTAATTCCACGTCCAAGTCGAAGCCGTAATCAGTTTTTAGGCGCTTACAGGTATCGACCGCCGACATCCCGCCCATCGAGCAGAAGAGGGGCCAGGGGAAGTCGAACGGACGGCCCAGTTGCTTACTGATGATATGCGTCCAGCTGCGATGGTGAATCCACATCGACGCCGCGAGGGTGCCGTCACAATCAAAGATCCAGCCCCGGCGGGAAAGCAGGGCAGGGTCAAAAGGGTGCATCTGGGACATCGGCTTAGCGGAAACCTCCGCCTGGGAAACCGCCACCAGGGAAGCCTCCCCGGCCGCCGCCCATCTGGCCCATGCGGCGCATGAGTTCCTTGCCCTTACCGCCCTTCATCATGCGCATCATCTCGCGCATCTGGGAGAACTGTTTGATGAGTGCGTTGATGTCGCTGACCTGCGTGCCGGAACCTTTGGCAATGCGAGCGCGGCGGGAAGCATTGAGGATATCAGGCTTGCGGCGCTCCTTGAGCGTCATCGAAAGGATGATGGCCTCGGTCTTCCCGAGCATCTTTTCTTCACGAGCACCGACCTGCACGTTGCCCATGCCCGGCATCATCTTCATGATGTCGCCGAGCGGGCCCATCTTCTTCATCTGCGCCATCTGCGCGAGGAAGTCCTCGAGGTCGAAGTCGGCCTTCTTCATCTTCTCGGCCAGACGTTCGGCTTCCTTGTGGTCGACGACCTCCTGGGCCTTTTCGACGAGGGAGACGACGTCGCCCATGCCCAGAATACGCTGGGCCATGCGCTCCGGGTGGAAGGTGTCGAAGTCGCCGGACTTTTCGCCCGTGCCCATGTAGCGGATCGGGACGCCGGTGACGGTCTTCATCGACAGGGCCGCACCGCCGCGGGCATCGCCGTCGAGCTTAGTCAGAATGATACCGGTGAGGGGCGTGGATTCGTGGAACTTGGCGGCCACATCGACGGCTTGCTGGCCGAGGGCGGCGTCAGCGACGAGGAAGACCTCGTGGGGCTGGAAGGCCTCGCGCACGCGGCGCACTTCATCCATCAGCTCGCCGTCAATCTGTAGGCGGCCAGCGGTGTCGACGATGACAACGTCGGAACCCACGGCTTCCGCGTCCTTGACTAATCGACCCACCATGGCGGCGACGTCGGTGGCGGCACGGTCAGCGTAGAAATCAAAGCCTTCCTGTTTTGCGAGGGTCTCGAGCTGGTCGATGGCGGCAGGGCGACGTAAGTCAGCGGCGACGAGCGAAGGCTTACGGACGCCTTCCTTCTTCACGAGGTGCTTGGCGAGCTTGGCGGCGCTGGTAGTCTTGCCGGAGCCTTGCAGGCCGACGAGCAATACACGAAGGGGGCGGGCGGGGGCGAGGGGGCGGGCACCTTCGCCCAGGAGCTTGGTGAGCTCGTCAGAGACGACTTTGACAGCCATCTGACCCGGGTTGACGGATTCAACGACGGCAGTCCCGAGGCAGGCGACCTTGACGCGTTCGGTGAAATCCTTGGCGACCTTGAAATTGACGTCGGCCGTCATCAAGGCCGAACGCACCTCGCTCAAGGCTGGGGCGATGTTCTCCTCGGTGAGCTTGGATAGCCCTCGGAGGTCACGGAGGGCCTTGGTGAGTTTCTCGGTAAGGTTGGCGAACACGGGAAGGGGAGGAGAAGGGAATCAGGGGTGAAAGGCAAGAGGGAGCAAAGGCCCGAGGGGTCAGATTGGCTAGCGTAACGAGTATGGGGGAGACCTGCGGGCTTAGCCCGCAGCCCTATCCCATCCCTGTCACCTTAAAGTATCCGTCCGGCCGGACAGATTATTCCAGTTCCTTAATGGTCAGATTCTTGAACCAGCAGGGGTCGCTGTGCTCGGTGAGCATGAGCTTACCTTTGCCTGGCGCAAAGCCGACCTTCTTGGCGAACTTACTCTTGGCGAAGGCCGCTTTCCAAGCCTCGGACTTCGTGTCGACCGAGGCGCAGAGCTTACCGTTTAGGAAGTGCTCGATTTTACCGTCCTTGACGACGACACGGCTGTGGTTCCATTCGCCGATGGGCTTGAGGACCTTTTCCTTGGCGGAGTCGATCAGGTCATAGACGCTGCCGGAATTGTGGGAGCCGCCGCGCTTACCGTCGGGGTGCTTGTCGTCGTCGATCATCTGGTATTCCACGCCGAGCCATTCGCCCTTGCCCTTGGCGTCCTTGATATTGGTCACCCAATACTTGATGCCGTTGTTGCCGGCGTCTGCGAGTTTCCAATTCCACTCCAGTTCGAAGCTAGCGTATTCTTTTTTAGAAACCAGAAAGCCGCTGCCCTTGGTCGGCGTGAGGCGGATGACGCCGCCTTCTTCAGTAGTCCAACCAGCGCCCGGCTTGCCGCCGTTGCCGTCGGTGAAATCTTCGAGGGTCAATTTAACGGGGTCGGCCGCGTAGGCGGTGCCGACAGCGAGGAGCGCGAGCAGGAGGGTCTTCATGGGGAATACCCCTACCTTGGAGGAATCCCGGACCTAGGAAAGACTCTTTTCTGGCTGAATCCTTAACCTAACTGGATTCGTAAGCCGTCGTAGCACAGGCCAACTTTCGGGAATTCCTTGGCCAGTGACTCCATATAGGTGGCGTAGTCGATTTGGTAGGTCATGTGCGTGACATACGCCTGCTTGGCGCGAATCTCACCGGCGACTTCGCAGGCCTTGCCGATGGTCATGTGCGTGGGGTGAAAGTTTGGACGGAGCCCGTCCAAAATCGCTAAATCGCAATCGAGTGCGAGGTTCACCGCGGGCGTGGGCACGGTCTTGCAGTCGGTGTAGTAGACGAACTTCGTCCCCGTGGAGGGCTCTTCAAAGATTAGGCCCAACGTTGGCTCGGAGCCATGGGGCAAAAGGATAGAGCGCACGACACCGCCGCCAGGGAGCATCAACTCCTCGGGCATGCGGTGCAGGTCGAGCGCGATGTAGCCGGGCGAAGCCGCTTCGCCGATCGCGTACGGGTAGATCGTCTCGACGCGCTTCAGGCCTTGTTCGGTGCTGTAGACGGGAATCGCGGCACCGCCGTTGTTGTTGCAGTATTGGCGGAGGTCATCCATACCGAGGACATGGTCGGCGTGCCCGTGAGTTAGGATGAAGGTGTCGACCGCCGGAATCTTGTTCTGTAGGCACTGTAGGCGGAACTCCGGAGCTGCATCGACTTGCACATGGTGTCCTTCGATGACCACGTGGATGCTCGTGCGCGACCGCCAGTTCTTCGGGTTTGCCTGGTCCAGTCCGGCATTATCATGCGCGACCAAGGGGACCCCTTGGGAAGTGCCGCAGCCCATGACAATAATTTCCATAGGCCGATAGAGCCCAAGAAACCCTAAAATGCAAAGCAGATAGGGGATTGGTGGGCTGGAGGAGCATTTCCCCTAGCCAACCATACTCCAGCCAACCAGCCCCCTATCTCCAACCTACTTCTGCTCCACGATCCAAATGTTCCGGTAGTACACGGGGTTCCCATGGCCTTGGAGTTGGAAGGGGCCGGGCGCAGGGACTTCAGTCTTGAAGCCGCCACCAGGGGTCGCGCCCTTGAGCGAGAGTTTATCCTGCACGACGACGCCGTTGTGCTTCACGGTGAGGATCGCATTGGCGGTCTTCTTACCGTCAGCATCAAACTTAGCGGCGGTGAACTCAATGTCGTAGGTCTGCCACTGTAGCGGCGGGAAGCACATGTTCACCTTGGGGGCGCTGTTCTGGTAGACGCCGCCGCATTCGTTATCCAAGCCCTTGAGGCCGAAGCTATCGAGGACCTGTACTTCGTAGCGGTTCTGCACATAGACGCCGCTGTTCGCACGGCCTTGGCCACGACCAAGGGGTTTGAAGGGTAGCAGGAATTCCAGGTGGAGGGTGAAGCTTTGGAAGGCCTGCTTCGAGGTCGTGCCAGCAGCGAGGAGTTTGCGCTCATCCAGGTGGCCGCCTTTCCAAGCATCCGCATTGCTGCCATCGAGAAGGATAATTGCGCCAGCCGGGGGCTTGGCACCTTCGGTCGGGCTGTGGCGCTCGATACGCTTAAGCGAAGTCGCACCAATGGTGAGCACGCCCCCTTTGAGTTCGGCGAGGTCCTTAAAGCGGACAACGTCGCCGTCGCGCTTAGCTTCGGCTTCGGTCTTGGCCGAAACATCCCAGCCAGCGCCAGGGAGGCCGCCCTTGAAGGTGACGAGGCGGAAGTTGCCGTCGCCGAGCGCAACGATGTTCGCCCCGAGGCCTTCGCCGGCGTATTCGCCCTGCAACGGGAAGTCGGGTCCGGCCGTCTCGACAGTCATATAGACTGGGGGTTCCACGTTCTTGGGGGCCGGAGCTTTAGGGGCGGTGGGCTTAGGCGCGTCGGCAGCGTAGCCCGTGAAGGCGGCGAGGCTAAGGGCGCAAAGGAGGGCGGGGAGGCGCATAGGGGTTAAAGGTGAGTCAGCGGGGAAGTGGTTTGGTTGCAGGCTTAAGGGATGAATTTCTGGTCACGGAGCCATTCCAAAGACTGCTTCTGCCAAGCGTCCCATGAAGGGCCCTTGTAGCCGTTCAGTCCGTGACCACCGTTAGGGAGTTCGAGTAGCTTAGAGGCCACTCCCTTGGCTTGGCAGGCTTGATGGAACAGGCGGCTGTTCTCAATCGGCACGGCTTTATCGTCGAGGGCGTGCGCCAGAAACGTGGGTGGAGTGTCCTTGGTAACTTGCTTCTCGTTAGAATAGAAATGCGCGAGTTCATCCGAAGGCGTTGCGCCCAAGAGGTTCTTCTTCGAGCCGCCATGCGTGCCAACGCTCATCGTGATCACCGGGTAGATGAGGATAGCGAAGTCAGGCCGGTTCTCGGGGGTAAAGTGCGTGGCCGCGGTGGCGGCTAAGTGGCCGCCAGCGGAGAAGCCGATGATACCGACCTTCTTTGGGTCAATCTTCCATGCGGCGGCACGCGTGCGCGTTAGCGTGAGCGCCTTTTGCGCATCCAGCAGCGGGACTTTGTCGTGTCCAGCGGGGAGACGGTATTCGAGGACGATACCGGCGATACCTTGGGCGTTAAGCCACTTGGCGATGCCGTGGCCTTCGCCGCCCACCACCAAGCCGCCGTAGCCGCCGCCTGGACAAATAATAACTGCGGCGCCGTTAGGCTTCTCGGGTAGGTGCACCGTGTAACTTGCCTTGGTGGGGAGCGGGGCTTCGTCAGACTTCAATCCTGGTGCGACGCCCTCCCAGAGCGGTTGCTTGGGGGGTAAGGCATCCGCGGCCAAGGCGGTAACGGCGCAGAACAGAGGCACTAGACGGAGCAGGTTCATTGGGGGTGGGGTGAGCGGAACTTAGGTATCTACCAGGAAAACACAAGGGGGCAGGGTGCGGCGGGCCTGTCCGTCTTAAGTAAACACCCACAAAAAACCCCGGGGTCTCCGGGGTTCTGTGGGGTGCTGCGGTGAGGGGCTTACTTCTTGGCTTCGTAGCCAGGGAGGGCCTTGCCGTTGGCGTCGATCTTGTTGACCGACCAGAGTACGGCGCGGGCGACCATGTCGAGGTAACGGGCATCTTCAACGGTGGCGTTGTTGTGGCCGATGGTGGTCGAGAAGATACGGGTCTTCTTGGGGCCGTATTCGTTGGTCCAAGCGACCATGGTGGTGGTTTCCTTGGCCGGTACGACCTTTCCGGCCTTGTCCTTCCGCTCGGGGCTGGTCTGGGTGCCGTTAGCGAGACCCTTGCCGGTCAGGACCTGGATGTTGTTGTAGAGTTCTTCGTTGACCGTGGTCCAGTCAGCCATGCCCTTAGTGATGGGGTGCTCTTTGTCGGTGAACTTAATCGCAATGGGCTGCTGGGGGCCATGGCCAGTGGACTGCAGGCCGAGCATCTCGAACCAATGCGAGTTGTCGTCGCCGGGCTTCACGGGCTGCTGGAACTTGCCCCAGCGGTAGCTGTGCATGGCGCAGTGGAGGTTGACGGCCGGCACGCCTTCGCGGTGGGCCTTGAGGATGTTCTCGACGTAGGTTGGGTCGGTGACGTCGGCAGCGCACTCGTCATGGACGACGACGTCGAAGTCTTTGTACCAGCCGTCCTTCTTGTAGATTTCGAAGACCGGCTTCGTGCCCTTCGTGGCGTCGTAGGCCATCTCAACCTTGGCATTGAGGCGGGCTTCGATGCCCTTCTTGAGGATTTCCTTTTGGTTGGCGTAGTCGTGGCAGCAACCGCCAGCAACGACGAGGACGCGCAGGGGCTTCACTTCATCGGCGATGGTGGGCGTGGCCAGACCCGCGAAGAGGGCGAGGGCGAGGAGGGTACGGAGGTTCATGGGGGTAAGGGGTAGATTTAGGTGAGGGGAAACCGAGGGGGCAAAAGAAAAAGGTTACTTCTCATAGAGATGGGCATTTAGCAGGCTTTTAAAGCCCCGGTCTCCTGGGGTTTGGTTTCTTGAAGGTATCTAGACCCTGCAAGGTAGCTTTAGTTCCCCTTGTGAAGGGGCGCCGATTGCGGGTGGGACCGCCGCGCTGACCTTAGCGGTTGAAGAAGCGGCCGGGGACCGCCGGCACGAAGGCGGTCTTGGTCGACTCCTGGTTAGGCTTAAAGAGATCCCCGTGGACTTTGTCGCCGCCGATGTGTGCAGCAATGATCATGGCGACGACCGCTACAATCTGCGCGGCGACGCGGACGCGCCAGCTTTGGGAAATGAGTAACCACGCAGCACTCGCTAGGAAGGAGCCAGCGACGCCCGTCCATAGGTGGGTCTCGAGATTACTATAGTCCGAGCCATTGAAGTAGGCTTCAAGAATGCCGAAGACGCAAGTTGCCCAAATGCTGACGGCGCCCAAGAGGCTGAGTCGGCGAATCAAGAGGCTGGCTTCGTTGTGGCGATCCCAGATTTCAAAGAACGGAATGAGCATCAGGATTGCGACGGGAAAATGCAGCACGATGAAGTGCTGGTGTCCGGCGATGGAGAGCAACGCTGGACCACGGTCTTCGCCGTCGTGCGGAAGCCACCAGGCGAGCAAAGCGAGGGCAAGGTTGGGACCGAGGGCGAGCCAGAGCCGGGCGTATTTGGTGAGGGGGGACTTGTCAGACATGGTTAAAGGGGATGAGGTGAACGCAGCCTTTGTGACGTGCTCAGGGCGGTGGGTCAAACGGAAGTCACGACTGAGGAGGCGCGAAGATTTTATGGGTGCGGTGTCCAAGTATGAGACACAAAAAAAGCCCGCAGGTTGCACCGCGGGCTTTCATGGAGAACTGAAGGCCTCGGCTTACTTGGCTTCGATGAAGGCCTTGAGCTTAGCGAGCTGTTCCTTGGTCAGGGGCTCGGACTTAGCCTTCTTCGGGGGCATGGCCATTTCGTCGTCGCGGTTGGTAGCACCGAGTTCGGAAAAGGTGTAGATCGGGCTCTTGGCGGCGTTGCCCCAGGTAATGCCAGGAGCATTTTCTTTACCGCCCTTAGCCGCGGACTCGAGGGTCATCATATTGTAACCACCCTTGGGCTTCTTTTCCGGGTCTTTGCCGTGGCAGCCCGCGCAGCTCTTTTCGAGCATCGGGAAGATGTCCGCCTTCCAAGCCTTTTCGCGATCAGCGTTGGCCTTGGGGGCATCGGCGGCAAAGGCCGAGGCGGTGAAGAGGAGGGAGAGGATAGCGAGGTGGCGCATGAGGTGTGTTACGATATTAGAACCCGATAATTAGGGGAAAGTTTCGGTTTTGGGTAGCAAAAAATCATCGAGTAACGACCCAGGGCTGGACCTGGGCCTGGAGCCGGTCCGGGACAATGGCCTCCACCCGGGTGCCGGCATCCTCGGATTTACTGGATAAAACGGTGGCTCCCGTGTGAAGTTTGGCCAACAGGGCGTATTGGTCGTGGGGGAGGAGTAAGGTGACTTTCTTGTCACGCTCGGCCGCGCAGGACTCCAAGAGGTCCTGGAGTTCGGGAATCCCTTGGCCCGTAAAGTTACTAAAGAGAATGGCCCCGGGTGCTGAGCCTTGGCCTCGGACTTCACCGCCTCATCCACGAGGTCTGCCTTATTGAGGACGGTGATGATGGGGCGGTCGCCCGCACCAATCTCCTGGAGGACCTGTAGGGTCGTCTGCGCATGCTTCTCGCGTTCGGGGGAAGAGAGGTCGACGACGTGAATCAGGTAGTCGGCTTGAATCGCCTCCTCCAAGGTCGCCTTAAAAGCTTCAACCAGACGGTGCGGGAGGCGGCGGACGAAACCGACGGTGTCGGTCAAGAGCATCGCACGTCCTGAGGGTAACGCGAGCCGGCGCGTGGTCGGGTCGAGGGTCGCGAAGAGCTGGTTCACAGCGAGGACGTCCGAGCCGGTGAGCTTGTTGAGCAGGGAGGACTTTCCCGCGTTGGTGTAACCGACGATCGAAACGGTCGGCAGCGGGATACGTTGGCGCTGCTTGCGCTGCGTGGCGCGTTGGGCCACCACGGCCGCAAGGTCGCGTCGGACCTTGGCAATCTTGTCCCGGATCTTGCGTTGGTCCATTTCCATCTGCGTCTCCCCGGCGTCACGCTGCATCGCGCCACCGCCACGCTGGCGGTCCAAGTGCGACCAGAGGCGCTTGAGGCGCGGGAGTTGCTGCTGGAGTTTGGCGAGCTCGACCTGCAGGACGGCTTCCTTGGTCTTCGCCCGTGAGACGAAGATATCGAGAATGACTTCTTGGCGGTCAATCGCGTGAAGGCCGCGAGAGTCTTTCTCCCAATTACGCTGCTGCGCCGGCGTGAGTTCGTCGTCAAAGATGACGAGGCCACATTCTTTGTCGTGCGCGAGCTTGGAGATTTCCTCCATCTTGCCAGAGCCAACCAGGTGGCGCGGGCTTTCTTCGCGGATGCGGGCAATGAGTGAACCGCGAATCTCGACGCCGAGGTTCTCGACGAGTTCATGCAGTTCGTTCAGGAGCGATTGCGCTTCCGCCGCCGTCTCGCCTTGCCGCTGCAGCCCGACTAAGATGGCCCGGTTGGAACGGGCGATGACCTCGGGGTCGAAAGGATCGAGGGGCTTAGGCTTAGGGACAGGGTCGGACACGAGGTGCGGGACGGACGCTTAATCCTGACGGCTAGACCTTCGCGGGCAAAGCGAAACTTCCGTCACTTCGCCGAAGGGGGCGCCTAATCCATGGGGCCGCCATGGGGCCACGCCTGCGGAGTCGCGCGGCCTCAAGGGTTAAACTGAATCCAATCGATATTCATCAGTCCACCTTTGCCAGGGTTGACGAGCACTAGGTAGACGTCGTGCCTTCCGGTGGAAGCAGCCAGCGGCGACTTGTTCTCAGCCAGCTTGTTCCAGTCGCCAGTATGCGTGATGTTCACCGTGCCTAAGAGCGGGCCATTGGGCGAATCCAAGCGGACTTCTACCTTACTGTCCTTCGAACCGCCCCCGGCGGAGGCGAAGACCGTGACGCTCTGGCTATCGGCGAGGTTGAGGTTCGTAAACTTCAAGGTGTGGCCGTGATTCGTCGAGCCCACGACTTTACCCGAATGCTTGGGGCCGTTCAGCTCGGCCGTTTCCGCTTCGATACGACGGGTGCGTAGCGCGACGTTTGCTTTGCCCGCGAGGGAGCCAGCGGGAGCAGCACCGGCATCGGTGTAGGTGGCCTCGAGGACGAATTGGCCGGCCTTATCGGCTTTGGGTGCGGTGATTTCACCAGTGAGCCCTCGGGTGATTGACGGGCCGCCCTTGCCCTTCTCGAGGACAAGAATCCAGCGCAACATGAACGCGACTTCATCAACCGTGTGCTGCGGGTGCGCGAGCATCGGGACCTGTCCCCAGACGCCACCACCGCCGAGGCGGATTTTCTTGTTCAAGGTTTCGGAGGCGTCCTTCACGCCACGGTACTTATCCGCAATGGCGACAAAGGAAGGGCCGACGAGTTGGGTTTCGGTCGCGTGGCAATTGAGGCAATCGCTTTGGCGCATGAGCGTCAGGCCAGGGTCAGTCGACTCCGTCTTACCGTCGCCGGCAACGAAGGCCGATGACACAAACGCGCGCAGGCTAAACTCGAGGGCCTTATCGACCGAACTACCGTCTTCGGCGTCCTGCACCGCCACCTGGAAGGTGACCTTCTTGCCGGGTGTGAAGAAATCACCGTCCTGCGGAGAGGTGAAACGCACCTGCGGAGGGGTGTTGCCAACGACGACAGGCAGGCTCGTGGTAGCGTTGCTGCCGTCGGTATCTTTCACAGTAAGTTCAATCGAGAAATTACCCGCTTCGGCGAGCGTCGTGGAAAGGTCCGCGCCTGTGCCGAGCGTGCGATCCCCGGGTTGGAGTTTCCAAGTGTAGGTCACGGCTTTCCCTTCGGGGTCACTCGAGCCCGCTGCGCTGAGCTTCACCGCCAAAGGGGCCTTACCGAAGCCGACTGAGACCGAAGCCTTGGCGATAGGGGGCAGGTTGCCACGGAGGTAGGAGATTTTGTAGAGGCCGCTGTCGCGGTTCGCCCCCCAGGTCTCGCCGTAATCCATGAAGTAGAGGCAGCCGTCTGGACCGAAGACCGCGTGCACGGGGCGCTTCATGAGCGTGGCCCCATTGGCAATCGCGGGCTGCAACTTCTTGACCTGCTCGGCGGAACTGCCGGCGACAACCTTGCCGTTCGTGAATGGCTCAATGCCGACAAGGTTCGAGTCGGCGTCGAGGCGAGCCCACTTGATGAACGGCCGCTGCCAATCCCAGAAGAGCAGGCAACGGTCGAAATATTCTGGGAAGCCATCGGTCTTTTCGAACGATGGTGAATAGTGGAAGACTGGGCCCGCACAGGCCGTGCGGCCACCTTCGCCGAGCTCGGGCCACTTCTTCGGGTTTTTATATGGCCAGTAGATAAATGCCGGGGTCGCGGGCGGTAGGTCATTCAAGCCCGTGTTGTTGGGGCTCGTATTGCGCGGGCGGGCGGGATCGGCGAAGGGGCCGATGGCGTTGGTGGCGAAATCGACCTTAGCGTAGGCGTAATTATCGCCCACGAAGTAAGGCCAGCCGAAGTTGCCCGCCTTGCGGGCCTGGTTGATTTCATCGTAGCCACGCGGGCCGCGGGGGCCGTCGGCGTTGGCATCTGGGCCGACCTCGCCCCAGTAGACGAAGCCCGTGGTGCGGTCGATGGAGAGGCGCCAGGGATTGCGGCAACCCATCACGTAGATTTCAGGACGGGTCTTGGGCGTGCCAACTGGAAAGAGGTTACCCGCTGGGATCTCGTAGGTGCCGTCGGGCTTGGGGCGGATACGGTTTACCTTACCCGCGAGGCTCATGGTGCTGGCGGCGGATTTCTGCGCATCCCACGGGTGGCGACCCGGACGTTCATCCGCGGGTGAGTAGCTTTGGCTGTCGCCGAAGGGGTGCGTGTTATCGCCAGCGGACCAGTAGAGGTTGCCATCCGGACCGAAGAGCATGCTGCCTCCGTGGTGACAGCACTCCTTGCGCTGCTCGTCGTAGCGCAGGAGGACCTTCTCGCTTTTGAGGTCGAGCACGTCGTCCTTAATCGTGAAGCGTGAGATGGATTGACCATCAAAGCCGATGGGAGAGTAGAGGCAGTAGACCCAGCCGTTCTCGCTGAACTTGGGGTCGAGGGCAAAACTCAGGAAGCCATTCTCCTGCTGCAGAAAGACCTCGAGCTTACCGATGACCTTCACCTGCTTCGTCTTGAGGTCGATGGCTTTGAGCAAGCCGCCGTATTCGTTGAAGTAGAGCCGACCGTCTGGTCCCATCTCGGTCGTCATCGGCTGGGGGATGTCTCCCAGGAGTTTCTCGACCTTGAAGCGCATGTCCTCGGGGGCAGCGGGCGCCGCGGTGAGCGGGGCAACGAAGGCAGCGAAGGCTAAGCCAAGGAAGGACAAACGCAGGAGCGACTTCATGGGGTAAGGAAAGGATGACCGCCGGGGGGCACGGCGGTTCCTTACCATCGGGAAATTTATATCCTGCGGGAAGACAAAAGAAGGCCACCCATCCTTAGTCCCCTCTAAAGGGCACCTTCAGGGTCCTTTAAATGAGCCCCAACTGCATCTTGCCGTCTTCGGAGATCATGGTCTGGGTCCAGGGTGGGTCCCAGACGATGCTGACCTGTGCCTGATTGACGCCGGGCACGGAGAGCACGCGGTTGCGCGCGTCTTCGGCGATGACTGGGCCCATGCCGCAACCGGGCGCCGTCAAGGTCATGGCGACTACCACGCTATGACGGTCGGTGGACCCATCGATGGCGTCGACCTTGAGTGAGTAGACCAAACCTAGGTCGACGATATTCACCGGGATTTCTGGATCAAAAACTTTCTTTAAGCTATCCCAGACGGCTTCGTCGGAAGGCTTGCCGGCATGCCCAGGGTGTTCCGCCGTGCCAATCGAGCCATAGGCGTCGGTCTTGCCTTCGTTCTCCGTGGCATCGGACGGTACCTGCTCGCCGAGAGCTTCGGCGTCGGTGCCTTTAATGCGGAACATGCCAGAGTCGCAGACGACGGTGAAGTTGCCGCCGAGGCGGTGCGTGATGGTCACCTTGGTACCCGCCGGGAGTACGGCGGGTTCGCCCGCTGGAATGACAGTCGCCTGCACATCGCGCGCGAGGGTGCGGTCGTGTGGGCTGGGGGCGTGGCGCTGGCCGGTGGTATCTTCGCTCATAAAATTAAACTTGGTGGAATTTGGCGCTCAGCATGCCGCGGAGGGCTTCAGCACCTTCTTCGTCTTCGACCTTCGCAATGACTTCTTCGAGGAAGCCTTGGGCGAGGAGTTCTTGGGCGGCTTCGAGCGGGATACCGCGAGCACGCAGGTAGAAGAGCTCGTTCTCGTCGACCTGTCCAGTCGTCGCACCGTGCGAGCACTTCACATCGTTAGCTTCAATCTCCAGGCCAGGGAGGGAATCCGCTTCCGCGTCGGGCGAGAGCAGGAGGTTCCGGTTCGTCTGGTAGGCATCCGTACGCTGGGCATCAGGCGCTACTTTGATGAGACCAGAGAAAATCGTGCGGGCCTTGCCGAGTAGCGCGTTCTTAAAGAGGAGGTCGGACTTCGCTTGGCCCGCCGTATGAATCTGCAGGGTGCGTTGGTCGAACTCCTGTTCGCCCGTGGCCACGCTGATGCCGTAGAGGCGGACGTCCGCGCCGGGGCCATCAATACGCACGGTGTTCTCGAGGCGGGCGCGACGGGAGCCGACGGCCGCGTTGACCGAGGTGATGAGCGCGTCGCGACCGCCACAGGTGTTATCCACCTGGAAGGACTGCGTGCGGGAACCCCAGCCTTGGACGGCGAGGCGGGAGACCTTGGCGCCGGTGCCAGTATGGATATCGCAGGCAGAGATGGCCAAGGCGCGGGCGTCAGCCGTGGCACCGAGGTGGTAGTCCTGAATAGAGACCGTGGCGTGCTCTCCGGCGATGATCAGGGCGTGTGGGAAGACGGCTGCGCCATCGGTCGAGGTCCAGTTGACGGATACAAACGGCTGGCGAATCTCGACGCCCTTGGGGACGAAGAGGACGTAGCCAGCCCGGAGCCACGCTTGGTGCAAGGCGAGGAACTTAGCACCACCGAGACCAGCAGCGTGCTTCAAGAGGTGTTCTTGGAGGAGGGCAGGGTGGTGACGCACTGCATCCGTTAAGGTCTCAAAGCGCACGCCTTGAGCGGTGAGCTCGGGCGAGAGGGCCGGACGCAGTACGCAGTGGCCATCGACGTGAACAATCAGGGACGCGGGACGAGCAACGAAGTGCGAGCGCGCGATCAGCGCGGCGGCGAGGGCCTCGGTCGGTTCTGGCGCCGGCGCATAGCCATCGAGCGAGAGCGAACGGGCGTCGGAGAAGCGCCACTTTTCGTCGTCGCGGGTCGGCATCGGCAACGACTGGAAGGTGTGCCAGCCCTGCTGGCGGAGGACGGCGAACCAGTCCTGCGCTCGGAACTGGGTGGTCTCGAGGGACTGCAGGACGACGTCGAGGACGCCGGCGGGGGCGGTGAGGGTGCTCATCTTAGCCGACGGACCCTTCCATCTGGAGTTCGATCAGGCGTTTGAGTTCTACGGAATACTCCATGGGGAACTCCTTCACGAGGTCGTTGACGAAGCCGTTCACGGCGAGGGACATGGCTTCGCCTTCGGAGAGGCCGCGCTGCATCATGTAGAAAATCTGCTCAGCCGAAACTTTAGAGACGCTGGCTTCGTGCTGGACGGAGTTCTTTTGGCCACGCACGGAAATCGCCGGGTAGGTGTCGGTGCGGCTGTGCTCGTTGATGAGCAAGGCATCGCACTCGGTATTGTTGCGGCAGTTCTTCAGCGTCTTCGGGATGTGCACCAGGCCACGATAGGTGGAGCGACCCGAGCCGACGGAAATGGACTTAGCAATGATGTTGGAGGTCGTGTCGTCGGCCGCGTGGATCATCTTTGCCCCAGTGTCTTGGTGCTGGCCGTCGTTGGCCAAGGCAATCGAGAGGACTTCGCCGCGCGCACCCTTGCCGCGCAGTACGACGCCCGGGTACTTCATGGTGAGGCGGGAGCCGATGTTGCAGTCAATCCAGCGCACTTCGGCGCCTTCCTCGGCGACGCCACGCTTGGTGACGAGGTTGAAGACGTTGGCCGACCAGTTCTGGACGGTGACGTATTGGATCTTCGCGCCCTTGAGGGCGACGAGTTCTACGACGGCAGAGTGGAGGGTGGCGGTCTCAAACTTGGGGGCCGTGCAGCCTTCCATGTAGGTGACCTCGGAGCCTTCATCCGCGATGATGAGCGTGCGCTCAAACTGGCCGAAGTTCTCGGCGTTGATGCGGAAGTAGGCCTGCAGAGGCTGGGCCACTTTGACGCCCTTCGGGATGTAGATGAACGAACCGCCCGAGAAGACGGCCGAGTTCAGGGCGGCGAACTTATTGTCGCCGGCTGGGATGACCTTACCAAACCACTTGCGGAAGATCTCCGGGTGGTCGCGGAGTCCATCGGTCGGCCCGCAGAAGATGACCCCGAGCTTCTCGAGCTCTTCCTTCATACGGGAGTAGACGGCTTCGGAATCGAACTGGGCTTCAACACCCGCGAGGAACTTGCGTTCCGACTCGGGGATGCCGAGGCGTTCGAAGGTCTTCTTTACGTCGTCCGGCACTTCTTCCCACGTGCGCACGGCCTTCTGGCCCTTGGCGAGGTAGTAGCGGATTTTATCGAACTTAATATTATCGAGGTCGGTGGTCGCCCAATGCGTCGGCATGGGGAGCCCCTCAAAAATCTTGAGCGACTTTTGGCGGAACTCGCGAATCCACGGCTCCTCGTCTTTCACCTTCGAGATATAGTCGACCACACTAGCGCTCAAGCCCACGCCAGCATCAAAGGCGTAGCTCTCCTCGTATTTAAAGTCGCCCTTCGAGCGATCGACTTCGATCGCTTCACGCTGGGCCAGGTTTTCGTCGATTTCAGCCATGGTCTTAGGCCGTAGCGAGTTCGGTTTTCACCCAATCGTAGCCCTTGGCTTCGAGTTCGATGGCCAGCTCTTTGCCGCCGCTGTGGACGATGCGTCCGTCCCACATAATGTGGACGCGGTCGGGAACAATGTATTCCAGGAGGCGCTGGTAGTGCGTGATAACGAGGAAGCCAGTGTCCGGACCGCGCATGCGGTTGACGCCTTCGGAGACGATGCGCAAGGCATCGATGTCGAGGCCGGAGTCGGTTTCGTCGAGGACGGCATACTTAGGTTTGATCATCATCAGCTGGAGGATTTCGCAGCGCTTCTTTTCGCCGCCCGAGAAGCCTTCATTGACGAAGCGGGCCGTGAACTTGCGGTCCATCTTGAGGTCGTCCATCTTTGCGTAGAGCTCAGTGTAGTAGGCCTTGGCGTCGAAGGGCGCACCTTTCGCTTGGCGAGCGACGATGGCGGCACGGATGAAGTTAGCGATGGTCACGCCGGGGATCTCACTGGGATACTGGAAAGCGAGGAAGAGGCCAGCGCGGGCGACGACGTCCGGCTCGAGGCCGAGAATTTCTTCGCTGTCGAGTAAGGCCGAACCGGACTGCACGCTGTAGTCGGGATGGCCAGCGAGGACCTTCGAGAGGGTGCTCTTGCCGGTGCCGTTCGGGCCCATGATGGCATGGACCTCGCCTTTCGGGACGGTGAGGGAGAAATCCTTCAAAATCGGGCGTTCGCCGATCGAGGCGTTCAGGTTCTTGATGACCAAAGAGTCAGGCATGGAAGTAAAAAGAAATTAGTTAGAAGTGGAGCGGGGGGCCGTTTCCTGGGAGCGTCCCCGGAAACTGATTTCGATCGTCTCGGAGTTGAAGCCAGCTGGTAGGATGGAGCGGAGGCTCTGGATAATCTCCGGGGGGAGTTCGATGTCGTGGACGTGCCCGTGGCCTCATCACGGAAGTGTGCATGCGGGGCCAGGTTGGGGCAGTAGCGCGTGGATTCACGCTCGTGATTCACCTGCCGGACGAGGCCGCAACCTACGAAGGTTTCGAGGCAGTTATAGACCGTGGCGAGGGAGAGCCCGGGCATGGACTCACGGGCCCGCTGGAAGACATCTTCGACCGTCGGGTGGTCGCGCTTGGCGAGGAGCACCGCAAAAACGATTTCGCGTTGGGGGGTCACCTTCTGGCCGCTGGTCGCCAAGGACTCTTGGAGGTTCTCGCGATCGTGTTCTGTGAGCTTTTGAATCATTCTAAGTTAGGAATGAGTTGGAATGATTCCAATTTGCAAGTGAGAAGCCGAACCTTGGGCTCGGTGCTCGGGGTCTGGAACCGGAGTTATTGCGCGATTAAACCATTTAAACTGCTGATAATCAGAGATTTAACCTATGAATCGCCCATGTTTCAACTCCTCAGGGGCAGCTTCGCTCCCTTGGCCCGAAGCTTCCGAGCTTAAACTCATCAAAGTGAAGAGGCCTTAGGGACAGGACCACGTACTGTCCTCGCTAGGTCGTGACGCAGTCCCGACCCAACCTATGGGGTTAATTCATTCCCGGATCTAAGTCCTGACCTTGTTCGCCCAAACTACGTTCGGCTTCGAGTCGCGCCAGTTGGTCGGCGACGAGGATGAGCCGTTGTTGTGGCGAGAGGCATTCGAGGAGCCGCCGCCGCAACGCCGTTTCAGTGATGAGATGGCCCGCGGCCGCATCTGCTAAGAGCCCGGGTTGATTCGTCAGGCCGCGGAGTCTTTCAATGATTGGTTGGGCGTCGGCACCAAGCTCGCCGAGGAGTAGCTCGGAGAAAGCCATGATGCGCGCAATCTCGCGCGTACAGTGCAGCGGGTCCACGATGTCTTCTTCCGCTAGCGGTGTAATCTCTAGGCGTGGATAGGGCGTGCGCCGTTGCACCTTAAGCACTTTTGCACGACGCAAGCCTTCGAGCACCAGGTGGCTGGTGCCGTCTTCGAGATCCACATGCCCAGCGATGCGCCCGACGCACGTAAAGGGGCAGGGCGGCTCTTCGTTGTCGGGCGATAAGTTGTCCTCATCGAGCTGCGAGATCGCGAACATACGATTCCCCGCCAACGCTTCTTTCAGCATTAGCCGGTAGCGTGGTTCGAAGATGCGCAGGGGCATGAGCTGCTGCGGCAGGAAGACACAGTTCCCGAGGGTCATCACTGGCACGACGATGGAAGGCACGATCTCTTTAGAGTGAACCGAAACGTTTGAAACGCAAACGGCCGCTAATGGATATTCGACCGAGGTTACTTCGCCTTGGCTGGCACGACCGGAAAAATCGGGCTATCGTAGTTGACGAGGTCGGCAGGTTTTACCGCGCCCGCCCGCTTAAAGGTACCCAGCCAGGTCGGATTATAGGGGCCGACGAGGTCGGTCTTCAGGTCTGGTTGAATCGCGGCTTCGAGCCCCGTGGTCCAGAAGCACGCGTTCACGAGCATGCGGCGGAAGCCATCATTGGCGAGGTCACCCGAGGCGCCGTAGGTCGACGCAAAGACGCGTCCTTCTTTACCGGAGGTGGACTTGTAGGTGCGCACCCATGCGCCCGGCATGGGCTTCTTGGTGGCATCGACCGGAGAGTCTGGCTTCATGCCGCTGAGGGGCTGGGCCATGGCAAGGATCGTGCTACCTTCGATGGGGTTCGCATTGTACGCGCCGATCTCGGCCCAGGCGTCCTTCACGCCGCGGAGGACGGGGTGGGTGGCTTGTGCTGCGACGAGGTCGAGGCGGGTGCTGGACTTGTGGTTAGGGCCGTAGTGGCCGACCCAGGTTTCACCGAGAATCTGTCGACCAAAGCCGCCCTTGAAATCTTCTCCTTTGTAGTCGAAGGAATATTTGTAGAGCGGGCTGTCCTTCGCGTAGCGGAAGCCGTGCGTTGAGGTGCGCAGGCCGATGACGGCACCGCCGCGGTTAAGGTAATCGATAATGGGCTGCATTTGCTCGACCGGGATGGACTGGAAGCGCGTGAAGATGACCAGCAGGTCAGCGTCCTTCAGTGCTTCGGTGCCCGGGATGTTGCTCGGGTTGCCTAGCGCGATAGTACCGTTCTTGGGGTCAATGCCGAACAACACCGTGCAGCTGAAGCCCTGATGCTTGGCCAAGATACGCGCCAGCTGCGGCAACGCTTCCTCGGACTTATATTCATGGTCGTTGGCGATGAGCACGACCTTCTTGCCTTTCCCCGGACCTTCGGTGCCAACGTAGGTCAGCGGGGCATCCGCCGCCCGGGCAAAGAGGCAGAGCAGGGAAAGGCAGAGCAGGGCGAGGGGGCGCATGGGGAGGGATTACAGCGTGCTGAGTCCTGAATCGAGTACGGAATAGATAATAGATTATAGAGTACAGACTACAGATTACAGAAAAGTTGACCGAAAGGCATCGCCTAGTCCTCGCCCCAGCAATCGCCCCAGCACTCCGTACTCCGTACTCTGTAATCCGTACTCTGTACTCCGCCCTCTATTCAGTTCTTACTGCCACTGATCCAAGAACAGCTTCTTGGGGTCTGGGCTATCGGACTCCGCAAAGTAGACCGCCATGCGCAAGGAGGGCAGGAAATGCGCCGGGAGCTTCTCCTTATTGCGCGAAACAATCTCGGTGAGGAGCGATTCGGGCGAACGGCCAGCGAGTTGGTCGACGCGGTAATAGCCGGCGTCTAGTAGCTCACGGGCGACGTCGACCGGGAAGCGCGAGATCCGCATGAACGGACTGCACACGGCTTCCCGTCTCCGTTCGGCCGCGCGCTGTCGTTCCGCTTCGTCCACGATCAGAGGCGGGCAAGGATGGCCGCACCCATCGCCTTCGTGCCCACGGCCTTGCCGCCGGCGGCGATGTCCGCGGTGCGGATGCCTTCGGCGACGGTCTTCTCGACCGCGAGTTCGATGGCTTTAGCTTCGGCTTCGAGGCCGAAGGAATGGCGAAGCATGAGGGCAGCCGAAAGAATCTGCGCGCAAGGGTTGGCCTTGTCCTGGCCAGCGATGTCCGGGGCGGTGCCACCAGAGGGCTCGAAGAGGCCATAGCCGAAGCCGTGGCGGTTGTGGTTCGCACCCAAGGAGGCGGAAGCCATCATACCGAGGGAGCCGCAAATGACGGCCATTTCGTCGGAAATGATATCGCCGAACATGTTCTCGGTGAGGAGGACGTCGAACTGCCCAGGCTTGAGAATCAACTGCATCGCAGCATTATCAATGTACATTACGGCGAGGGTGATGTCGGGCGCAGTGGCCTTAAGGCGGTCGGCGACGACCTTGCGCCAAAGGACGGAGGTCTGGAGGACGTTGGCCTTATCGACGAGGGTGATGTGCTTACGACGGGCGCGTGCCGTCGCGATGGCGACGTCGGTGATACGCTCAATCTCCGACTTGCGGTAGACCATGGTGTCGATGGCTTCGATGTCGCCGTCCGCCAGCGTCGTCGTGGACTTTGGGCCGAAATAGAGGCCGCCGGTGAGCTCGCGGATGCAGACCATGTCCACGCCGTTCGGGATGCGGTCCGGGCGGATGGGCGAGGTGTCGATGAGGTTCTTCAGCAGGAGGCCGGGACGGACGTTGGCGTAGAGCGTGAAGTGTTTGCGAAGGGGAGCAGCGAGGCGCGCTCGGGCTGTTCGGCCGGGGGGAGTTTTTCCCACTTCGGACCACCAACGGAACCGAAGAGGATAGCATCCGCGGCGCGGCAGGCCTCGAGGGTCGAGTCCGGCAAGGCTTTACCATGATTATCAATCCCCGCACCACCCACGTCGTGCGTGGAGTGCTCGAGGGTATGGCCTGACTTCTTCAGGACGGCCTCAAGGACGGGCAGGGCGGCGGCCATGACTTCAGGGCCGATGTAATCGCCAGGCAGGACAGCAATCTTCAGGTGCATAGGAGAAAGGGTCGTCAGTTAAGGGGAACGGTCCGCTGGAGGGCAAGGACAAGCGGTGTCTCCGCCCATAATTGCATCTAAACGACTGCCTCCATGCTCGGCCCAGTATTGCAGTCGGGCGGGACTTCCGTTTGGTTCGGCCTCCCTTCTTATCAAAGTTATGTCCTCCCAACCACTCGTCATTGGTAAATTCTCCCTCGGCATGGGCGACCGCTTCGCCACGAAGCCGAAGCCCAGCTGGCCGCCTGCCTCGCGGCTAAGCAGCTCGGCGTCGAGATTGTCCCGGTTTGGAATAAGTCGAACCGCGAGCACAACATCATCGGTTCCGAACCCACGAGCACGCGCATCGCGGCCGATGCCGCCGTGAAAGCCCTCGGTTGGACCGCCCCTTACTTCCTCGA
>BGOK01000006.1 GCA_003569205.1 Verrucomicrobiota bacterium
CAATGAGGTCGAGGTTACCGCGGAGATACTCGACGCACTCGAGGCGCCAAGGCTCACCGTGGTCGAAAGCCGCTTCCGTGGCGAGGAGGCCGAAGGCGTTCTGATCCAACGAGAGGCCATGGAAAATTCGGCGGAAACGCGTGCGCAGGTTGGCATCCGGAATAATCGCGAAGCCGCAGGTGAGGCCCGCAATGTTGTAGGTCTTACTCGCGGCCATCAACGTGACCGTGCGCGCGGCGAGGTCTTCGCTCATCGCGGCGAAGATGGTGTGCTTGGCCTGCGGGTCGAGGACGAGGTCGCAGTGAATTTCGTCGGAGCAGACGAGGAGGTCGTGCTTGCGCACCAAGGCCGCCAGGCGGTCGAGTTCGACGCGATCAAAGACGCGGGCGAGCGGGTTGTAAGGATTACACAGCAGGAGAATCTTGGCGTGCGGCTGGGCGCAGGCCTCTTCGAGCTTAGCCCAGTCAAACGTCCAGCGTCCGTCCACAAAGACCATCTCTAGCTTGAGCGAATTACGTTCGGAGAAGACGGGGCGCCGTCAGGAAGGGCGGTAGACGGGCGCGGTGGTGACGACGGACTCGCCGGGCTTGGTGGCCGCGCGAATGGAGGCGTGGATACCGGGCACCAAGGAGCACATGAAGGTGATCCACTCAGGGCGGATCTCCCAGCCATGGCGGCGGCGGATATGGTTAACGATTGAGGCGAAGACGGTGTCACGTTGCGCAGGATAACCGTAGACACCGTGGGCGGCGCGCGCCTGCACGGCGGCAACCACCGCGGGGGGCGACACGAAATCCATGTCGGCAATCCAGCAAGGGATGATGTCGCGATCGGCATACTTGTGCCACTTCGTGCTGTCCGTCCCAGAGCGTTCCGGACAGCTGTCAAAATTGAAAGCCATTCTAGGGAGAACCTTGGGTTGAAGTCAGGTGCGGGCAAATGCATTTTCAGCGAATGACACCCACTTGGGTCACCCCGGCCGAAATCCGCGGCCTCTCATGGTCCCGGCGGGTTCGCTTGGGGCGCCCGCCGCAAGGCGGCTTGTTTAAAGGAGGAAGCTAATGGGGCTGCTCGATGCCCTCGACCGGGGCCTCCTTGACCTCATCTTCCCCCGCGACTGTGCGGTCACGCAGTTGCCGCTGGATCAAGGGCCGTTCAGGCACCTCTCCACCGAGGGACTCGCCGCCCTCCCGCGCATCACCGACCCGCGCTGCCTGACTTGCGGCCATCCCTTTGACGGTGGCTAGAAGGCGACCGGAGCTGCCCCCACTGCGCGGAACTACACCCCGCCTTTGACCGAGCGATTTGTGCCTTCCGGGCCCTGGGACCGGTCCGACACATCCTCCACCGCATCAAATACGAGCGGTCACCCTACTTGGCCGATGACTTGGTGGCAGCCGCCGCCACGGATGAGCCGTTCCACCGTCACCTCGCTGGGTCCATCCTCGTGCCCGTTCCGCTCCATACAGAGAAAGCGTGGGCCCGTGGCTACAACCAGAGCGAGCGCATCGCAGCGGGCCTCGCCCGCCATATTCCTGGCTGCACCGTCGCGTCACTCCTCGAGAAACATACCGCCACAGAATCGCAAACCCGCTTGGACCGCACCAAACGACTGCGCAACGTCGCCAAAGCTTTCCGCCTCAAGCGCGGGCACGCCGTCGACCCCAGCCAGCGCTACGTCATCATCGACGACGTCCTCACGACCGGCGCCACGCTCCATGCTTGCGCCGCGGTCCTGCGCGCGGCCGGAGCCACGTCCGTCAACGCCGCCGCCCTCGCCCACGGCTAAACCCCAGAAGCGCGTCTAGCTCTGACTCGGATACGCCCATCTTACTGAGCACAAACGCCCGCATGTCCGGAGCCAAGGGCGCACGGAAGATACGCTGAAATAGCGGGGCGCGAAAATCTAGACGCGCGGCATGTAAGGCTTGCCGCTCCATCTCGAGGCTTTGCCCTAAACGGTCCGTCCACCCCTGCTCGACGAACTCCAAGTAGAGTGAGTCGTCGCCGCCGTAGAGTTTATCGCCGATGACTGGATGACCGAGCCAGAGCGCATGCGCCCGGATCTGGTGCTTCCGTCCCGTATGCGGGCTAACGCGAGCCAAGGTGTAGCCTCCCCGCACGAGGGCGGGCTCAAAGAACGTCGCCGCCGGCGAGGTGCCGGGCCCGACACGGACCGCGGTCTTCACCACGACCTTACTCGTTTCATCGGGGCCCAGCGATTGATCCACCTGCACGGGCTCACGAAGCTCGCCTTTGAGAATGGCGTAGTAAGTTTTGAGACCCAACGACGCTCCATCGCAGTCTGCGAAAGCGAGGCCGCCGCGGCGTGCTTAGCGATGAGGATGATGCCACTGGTCTCGCGGTCGAGGCGACTGACCAAGTGCAGGGTTGTTAAGCCCTTCCACTCGCGCACCGCGCCCACGAGCGAGGACCACGGTCCGTCCTTCGAGGGATGGCACACCAACCAACCGGGCTTATCGAAGACGAAGAAATCGTCGTCCTCCTCGATGAGCCACTGCGGTAGTTCAGCGGGATTGACCTTGGGGGCGGGACGGTTCGGGACCGCAGCTTCATCACCGCTCATGGCTTAAGCGGTAGGCGATCCTGCCAAGCGGACGTTGGCACGGCGTGCCCTTCAAACCGCGCCAAGACTTCTCCCACTAAATAAAGTGAGCCCAGGACGACGACCGTCGCCCCTTGGGTCGCGCAAGTCGCTGCGGCCGGGAAAAGCTCCGCTACGGTGGTGCGGATAACTTCACCGCGAAAATCCGCCGGCACGAGCGCGGCGAGTTCCTCGACGGTACATGCCCGTTCGTTGTCTGGTCGCACGAGGACGAGCCGCGCGGCGTGACGAGCAGCCGCAACCACGAGCGGGCGGGCGCGGTCTACGCCCAAGGCGCCCACCACAATGGTCGGGCGGTCCAACGCCGCGAGGAGGGGTTCAATTGTGCGGATACCTTCCTCGTTATGCGAACCGTCGATAATCAAAGCACGCCCATCGTTCAGCGTCAGGCGCTGCCACCGTCCTGCCCAAGCGATATGCTGCAAGGCCGTCGCTGCAGCCTGAGCGTCAAACGGCAGGCGTGTAGCGAGCTCGCACGCCAACCAAGCGGCGCCCGCGTTCCAGCGTTGGTGTACGCCGAGGAGATTCGTCTCCGGCAACGCCGACCCAAAGCGGTCGCGGACAAAATATAACGGGGCGCCAATCTCCTGAGCGCGTTGCACAATGACGGCCTCCGCTTCGGCTGGAAGTTGACCGACGACACAAGGCACGCCCGGCTTGAGGATACCGGCCTTCTCGCCCGCGATGGCCGCGAGCGTCGTGCCAAGGTATTCTTGGTGGTCGAGTCCGATGGACGTGATCACGCAAACCTCAGGGGTGCAAATATTCGTGGCATCGAGCCGACCGCCCAACCCAGTCTCCAGCACCGTCACTTCGACCTGCCTCGTCCGAAACTCCATCCACGCCGCGGCGGTGATGAGCTCGAAGAACGTCGGCGCCAACCCCGCGTCGGCCGCCAAGATAGCCTCGTAGTGCGGGCGGAGCTCCTCGGCGAGGGCGACCACGCGGGCTTCCGTGGTCGGCACGCGATCGACTTGTAAGCGCTCACCAATCTCCACGAGGTGGGGGCTGGTATACAAACCCGTCCGGCGGCCCTGCGCACGCTGGATGGCTTCGATCATCGCGGACGTCGAGCCCTTGCCATTGGTGCCGGCCACGTGGAAACACGGGGCCCAACGCTCGGGGCAGCCGAGGCGCTCAGACAACGCGCGCATACGGTCAACGCCGAGACGCGAACCGAGGTTACGCAATCCCGTCAACCAGCGCAGTGTGGCGGCCGCTTCCATATCGGCCGAGGGCCGTTAGGCCGCGCGACGCTTGCCGCCCTTCGGCGCGCGGTGAGCCAAGGCCCGGAGTAGGCTCGCTAACTTCGCCTTCATCTCCTTGCGGTGCACAATCATGTCGATGAGCCCGCGCTTGAGGAGGAATTCCGAGGTCTGGAAGCCTTCCGGGAGATCCTGGTTGGTCGTTTCCTTAATGACGCGGGCACCGGCGAAACCGATGAGCGCGGCCGGCTCGGCGACGATGACATCGCCCAGGGTGGCGTAGGAGGCCATCACGCCAGCCATGGTCGGATTGGTGAGAACCGAAATATAAGGCAAGCCGGCCGCCCGGAGCTTGGCGAGGGCCGCGCTGGTCTTGGCCATCTGCATCAACGAAAGGATGCCTTCCTGCATACGGGCGCCGCCAGAGGCACAGACGACGACGCACGGGCACTTCATCTTGATGGCACGCTCGATGGCACGGGTCACCTTCTCGCCGGCGACGGAACCCATCGACGCACCCATGAACGAGAAGTCCATGATCGCGAGGGAAACGGGTAGGCCGTCCATGAGGCCGTGGCCGCAAATGACGGAGTCGCGCAGGCCAGACTTCTTCTGGTGCTGGGCCAGACGCTCGGGGTAGGAACCGCCGGCCGTGAACTTAAGGGGGTCGCGGGAATATAGTTTGGAGTCCGTTTCCTTCCAGGTGCCGTCGTCGATTAAAAGGGCGATGCGACGCTTGGTGGATAGGCGCTCGTGGTAGCCGCTGACCGGGAAGACGTTCCAATTGGCCTCGAGGTCCTTGGTATAGACCATCTCGCCGTCGAGGGGGCACTTGGTCCAGAGACCTGCCGGGATATCCTTTTTCTTCGGAGTCGGGGTATGCGTACGCTTGCGGAAGACGGCCATGGTGGAGAGCCGAGATGTTGAGAGTTTCTGCCGCGTGGTGAAAGGTTAAAGGCACGTCGAGAACCACGAAAAACGCTGTTTAAGGCGGTTTTTCGCAGAGCGGTGGCCGACCACCTAGGCTTCAGCGACGCGGCGTCCCAGCGATGCGCTCGAGGAGGAGTTCGTAAGCCTTCACGGCCTTCTCGGCCAACCCGAGTTCAAAGTTCTCATCCGGGGCGTGGAGGTTAGAATCAGGCGTGAACAGCCCGATCATGACCGAGTCGAGGCCGGTCTCGCGACGGATGTCGCCGATGATGGGCACGCTGCCGCCTTCACGCAGGTAGAGGGGTGCTTTGCCGAAGGCTTGGGTGATGGCCTTATCAGCCTCACGGAAGGCACGAGCGAGGACCGGGTTCTGATCCTTCGGCGTATTCGGACGGTCCGGCGGACAAACGTAATAAGCCGCGTTGCCCTGCATCTCTTGGATTTCCACGCGGACGCCTTTGGGGGCGCGGGCACGGATGGCCTCAGCCACCTTGCGGTGCACCACCACCGGGTCTTGGCCGGAGACGAGGCGACAGGTAATCTTGGCGAAGACCTTGGATGGGATGACGGTCTTGGAGCCCTTGCCCTGGTAGCCGCCACCAATGCCATTGAACTCCAACGTCGGGGCGAAACGTACGGCCTCGAGCGCATCCAAGCCTGGGGCGGGGTGAAGCTCATCCACCGCCAAGAAGCGGCGGTAGTCGTCCTCCGTTAAGGGGAGCTTGCGGAGCTCTTCACGCTCCCAGCGGGTCGGCTGTTCCACGCCGTCGTAGAAGCCCTCCACCGTCACAGCGTTATCAGCGTCGTGCAGTGAGGCGCAGAGTTCCGCCAAGGCCTGAATGGGGTTATAGACCGCCCCGCCGTGGAGGCCAGAGTGCAGGTCGGAACGTGGACCGGTCAGGCCGACCTCAAGCCCGATGATACCGCGCAGGCCCGTCGTGATGACGATTTGGTCGGCTGAGGGCGAAGCCGTGTCCGAAAGTACCACGCAATCGGCCTCGGCCAGCTCCTGCTTATGGTTATGCAGGAACTCTGGGAAGCTCGGGGAGCCGATTTCCTCTTCGCCTTCGATTAGGAAAGTGATGCGGAGCGGGAGGTCGGGACGGCGCTTCAGCAACTGGGCGAGTGCCACGACCGCCACGAGGTGCGGGCCCTTATTATCAGCGGTACCGCGACCCCAGATACGCCCATCGCGCACCACGGGTTCAAAGGCGGGCGTGGTCCAAAGATTCAACGGATCGGCGGGCTGGACGTCGTAGTGCCCGTAAAGCACGACGTGCGGCCATTCGGCCGGGCCGCGGCGACGGGCCAACACGATCGGATGAAGCGGGGTGGGCACGACCTCGATCTCCAAGCCGGCCTGCTTCAGCAAGCCGCAGATATGCTCGCGGGCACCCGTCATGCCGGCCTTAAAGGCGGGGTCGGTTGAGACGCTCGGGTGCTTGACGTATTCGATGAGTTCGCGGACGAGATCCATGGCTCCATTAGGCAAGGAAGAGGCCGGAGGGCAAGAGAGAGGCGGAGGAAGCAGTGCAAAGGTGCAAAGGCGGCAGAGCCGCGTGTAAAAGTGTAAAGGTGGGATGCAAGTTTGGGGTCGGGGTAGGGGTCGGGGTCGGAAAACATGTCCGAATTTCAGGTCTCGGGTCTCGGCAGCCGGGTCCCAGGTTCAAGTCTTCAGGTTCGGGTACAGGTTCAGGATTTGAATTTTGCCCCGCACCAGAGACCTGAGGGCCGAGACCTGAGACCCGAAAATGTCTTCACTTTTGCACCTTTGCACAGGCCGAAGGCCGATTTGCACTTTTGCACAACCTGCCCCTGCCCCTGTCCCTGCCCCTCAAAAGAGCTTCCGCTCTTTTGTCTTCCCCCTCCCCTCCCCCTTGGGAAGAGTGATGGCATGTCCCCCGCGGAACAGTTAACGGCCATGAAGGCCCGCACCGAGAAATTCATCGGGGGCGAAGCTATCCTCAAGCGCCTTGAGGCCGGGAAGACCCTGCGTGTGAAGCTCGGCGTCGACCCGACCCGCCCTGACCTGACCTTTGGCCACATGGTCGTGCTGAATAAGCTCCGCCAGTTCCAGGACCTCGGCCATCAAGCCGTCCTCATCATCGGCGACTACACCACGCGCATCGGTGACCCGACGGGTCGTTCCGATACGCGCCCGGTGCTGACGGAAGCGGAAATCGAATTCAACGCGAAGACCTACCTCGAACAGGCCTACCGGATCCTTGACCCAAAGAAGACGGAAATCCGCCGCAACAGCGAGTGGTTTGGGCAGATGACGTTCTTGGACGCACTGCAGCTCAGCCGCCAGATGACGGTCGCCCAGATGCTCGTCCGCGATGACTTCGCCAAGCGCTACGCAGGGGAGACTCCCATTTCGATTGTCGAATTCCTCTACCCGCTGCTGCAAGGGCATGACTCTGTCATGCTCAAGGCTGACCTCGAAATCGGTGGCAGCGACCAACTCTTTAATATGATGGTCGGACGCGACCTGCAGGAACAGGCCGGTCAAGCCCCGCAGGCCGTGCTCGGCATGCCCTTGCTCGTCGGCCTCGACGGCGAGAAGAAGATGTCGAAGAGCCTTGGGAACTACATCTCGTTCAATCACAGCCCGAAGGATATTTTCGGCAAGGTGATGTCGGTGCCCGACGCCACGATGTGGGTCTACTACCGCCTTCTCCTGGAACTCAGCGAAGACGAGATCCGCGACCTACAGGCGCAGCACCCGATGGAAATGAAGAAGCAGCTCGCGACGCGCCTAACGGACAAATTCCATGGCGTGAGCGCTGGGGCCAAGGAACGTGCCGAATTTGAGAATGTGTTCTCCAAGGGCGGCGTCCGCTCGGACATGCCGGAGTTTGCTTGGGCGGCCCTAGCGGGCGGCGCCACCGAAGCCAGCATCGTCGACCTGCTCGCCGCCACAAACCTCTTCCCTTCCAAGAAAGAAATCCGCCGCCTGATCGAAGGCGGAGCGGTAAAAATCGGGGACGACAAGGTCTCCGACCCTGCGCTGAAGGTCGCCCAGCCAACGGGCGAAATCGTCATCCAGGCGGGCAAGCGGACCTTCGTGAAGGTTAAGTGACGCCGCGGCGGCGGGCCTGTGGACAAGTCGGCGAATAAACTGCCGATTATCCCCTTCCCCTGCCCTGCGCCTGCGACGTAATATCGGGGCTCACGCATGGCCGACCCGGAATCCATCAGTCGAGACTTCGTGCACCTCCACGTGCACACCGACTACAGCATGCTCGACGGCTGCTCACGCATCGATCGTTTGATGGACCGGGCGTGCGATATGAACATGCGGGCGGTGGCGATCACGGACCACGGCAACCTCTTCGGGCTCTTCGATTTCTGGAACGAAGCCAAGCAGCGCTCCAAGGGTGACGTGAAACTCAAACCGCTCCTCGGCTGCGAGCTCTACCTCGTCTGGGACCACGCCCTCACCGACAAACCAGATCGCCGTGAGCACAAGTACTACCACATGGGGGTACTGGCCCGGAATTTCAAAGGCTACCAGAATCTGACCAAGCTCGTCTCCGACGCGCATATTCGTGGACTCCACTATAAGCCACGGACCGACATCACCCAACTCGCCAAGCATGCGGACGGGCTCATCGGCTTTAGCGGTTGCCTGCAAGGCGTCATCCCCCAGCACCTACTGAAGGGCGACTACGAAGGCGCCCGCCAGGCGTGCGGTCGCTTTGTCGAAATCTTCGGTCGCGAGAACTTCATCATCGAGCTCATGGACCATGGCCTCGAGGAGCAGAAGCGCATCATCGCTGACCTCCTGAAGCTTGCCACGGAATTCAACCTCCGGGTCGTCGCCACCAACGACGTCCACTACGTCGATGCCTCTGACAATGTCGCGCACGACGCGATGCTGTGTATCCAGACCGGCGCCCGCCTCGCGGATGAACGCCGCATGAAGTATACGGCCCAGGAATTCTACCTGAAGACCGAGGCCGAAATGCGCCGCGTCTTCTCCGAAGTGCCACAGGCCATCACGAACACGGTCGACATCGCGGAGATGTGCGATGTGCAGCTGCCCGTCGGCAAGAACCACTACCCAGTCTACATCTTCTCCGAAGGCGTAAAGCCAAAGGTCGAGAAGAAGACGGATGCCATCTTGGACGGGTATGAAAAATTGAAGAACGGCTTGCTCGTGGCCGCGGGCAAGAAGGGTGACTTCGCTATCGCCGAAGACACGCGCAAGGGCATGCGGGCCAACGGCTCCTACCTCCTCGAAATCGTCAAGCTCGGCCTCAAGGAACGCTACGCCGTCGACTACAATGACCCTAAGGCGCAGGCCGACGAAAAGGTTCCGGGACCCGGGCAAGCCAGTCCCGCCGAGCTCTGCCGCCGCGTCGACTACGAGTTGGGCGTCATCGGCGGCACGGGCTTCGTCGACTACTTCCTCATTGTCTGGGACTTCATCGATTGGGCGCGCCGCCAAGATATTCCGGTCGGCCCAGGCCGAGGCTCGGGGGCCGGTTCCATCGTCGCCTATTGCCTGAAAATCACGGACATCGACCCCATTCGCTTTGGGTTACTGTTCGAGCGCTTCCTTAACCCAGAGCGAGTCTCCGCACCCGACTTCGATATCGACTTCTGCATGCGCCGTCGTGACGAGGTCGTCGACTACGTCCGCCAGAAATACGGCGCCGACCGCGTCGCCAACATCATCACCTTCGGTACGTTCGGCGCCAAGATGGTCGTCCGCGACTTGGCGCGTATCCGGGACCTGCCGTTCATCGAAACCAATCGCCTCGCGAAGCTCGTCCCCGACGACATTAACATCTCGCTCGATGACGCCCTAAAGAAGTCCAATGAACTGCGCGCTGAGGTCAGCAGCAACCCGACCGCGGCTAGCATCATCGAGACCGGGCGCGTGATCGAGGGCATGGTGCGCAATAGCGGCAAGCACGCGTGCGGCATGATTATCGCTGACCGGCCGCTGACTGACATTATTCCCGTGACGATGCAGGATGGCGACCTGACGACTCAGTACGCCAAGGACCCGGTTGAGAAGTTGGGCCTACTCAAGATGGACTTCCTTGGGCTGAAGACGCTCACCGTGGTCGATGACGCCCAGAAGCTCGTGCGGAAGCATCGCAAGCTACCTAAGTTTAATATCGAGAAAGTTGGCTTCGAGGATGCCAAGACCTTCGCCCTTCTCAACGACGCCAAGACCGTCGGCGTCTTCCAACTCGAATCCGGCGGCATGCAGTCGCTCTGCCGCCAATTTAATATCTCAGCCATTGACGAGATTGTCGCGCTCATCGCGCTCTATCGTCCGGGACCCATGCAGTTCATCCCGGACTACATTAAGGGCAAGAAGGACCCCAACTACGTCAAATACGCCCACCCGCTCCTCGAGAAGGTGGCCAAGGAAACCTACGGCATCCTCGTCTACCAGGAACAGGTCATGGAAGCCGCGCGCGTGGTCGCCGGCTACACCCTCGGCGGCGCCGACATGCTCCGCCGCGCGATGGGCAAGAAGATCCGCGAGGAGATGGAAAAGCAGCGGGACATCTTCGTCGCGGGCGCGAAAGCCACGAACAACATCGAGAAGAAGAAGGCCGAGGAAATCTTCGCGACGCTGGAGAAGTTCGCGGAATACGGCTTCAACAAGTCGCACTCGGCCGCCTACGCCATCCTTTCGTACCAGACCGCCTACCTGAAGGCCAACTACCCGGTCGAGTTCATGTCGGCCGTGTTGACGTCCGAACAAGGCAATGCCGATAAGCTCGCGGAATTCGTCGCGGAAGTCGAAGCCCTAGGCATGAAGATGCTCGGGCCGGACGTGAACCAATCGGACACCGACTTCACCCCGGTCATCAAGGACAACGCCATCCGCTTCGGCCTCGGCGCCATCAAGGGCGTCGGTGAAGGTGCCGCCAGGGCGATCGTGGCCGAGCGCGAGGCCAATGGCGCCTTCAAGGACTTCTCCGATTTCATCTGCCGCATGGGCGATCAGGCTCTCAATGCCCGTTCGATTGAAGCCTTGGCCCGCGCCGGTGGCTTTGACTTCACGGGCGAAGACCGCCGCCACTTGGTTGACTCCATCGAATCGGTCCGTCGCCACTTCTCCTCGGAACGCAAGGAGCGCGCCAGCGGCCAAGGCAGCCTCTTTGATATGCTCGGCTCGGAGGACAGCGGCTCGATGAATGCCGCTGACCTTATTCTGCGTAAGTCGGACAAAATGCCGAAGCTGGAGATGCTCAATAACGAGAAGCAACTCCTCGGGTTCTACCTCAGTGGCCACCCCTTGGCAGACTACCACGGACTCGACGAGGCCATTGCGAACTTCAGCACCACGCTTGACCGTATCACCCTCGACCAGAAAGAACGCCACATCGTCCGCCTCTGTGGCATCGTCGGCGGACTTGAGAAGAAAATCTCCAAGAAGGATAATCGCCCGTGGGCCTTATTCCATGTCGCGACCCGCTCGGTCAGCATCCCCGTCACCATCTTCACCGACGCCTACGATGCGGTCTCCGTCTTAAAGGACGGCGACCTCCCTTTGCTCATGGACGGCGCGCACGTCATCGTCGACGCCCGCCTCTCCTACCGCGAAGAACGCAGCGAATGGTCGATCAGCGCCCACGCCGTCCAACCGCTCCGCAATGCGCCGGCGATGATTAAGCGCATCCTCTTTGCGTTGCGGCCTGGCCCTGAGGCCGGCGACTTCATGGAGAAACTTGTCGCCCACACCCGCCGCGTCGATGGCAGCACCCTCGTGCAGGTCGGTATCCTCCAGGCCGACGGTCGCGTCCTCATCGCCGAAGCCGCCCGTGGCATGACGACGCGCTTTGACCCAGTCATCTACGGACAGCTCGCCAAGCATCCGGCCCTCGCGGGCGTGCAGATCGACCCCGTTCCGCCGACCCAACCGCCCCAGCGTAAGTACGGCCCGCGCAGCTAAGTTCGCCTGATTACGGCGTCGGCGAACTTACGGTTGTTGGGCTGATCAAGGCCCGCCCTCGGCAGAACACCTGCGAACGCTTCTGTGGGCGCGCCCGCGCGGCGCACATAGACCACTTCGATCGACAAGGGCATCGCCCCATCCGAGCAAAGAGGCGCGTAATTATTACCGTGCAGGTGCGCGACCACGTGCGTCGCGCTCATCTTTTCAGTGAAGGCGAGGATCTCGTCGGCATGGGCTTCGACGTCGTGCAACTCGATCGCCAGAAATTCGATTCGCCCGGCCATGGCGACGATCTCGTCGAAGATTTCGTATTCGGACCCCTCGATATCGACCTTGAGGCCGATGCACGCGGAGAACGGCATCCGGTCGGCGGCGGCAGCCACTCCCAGCCGACTGGCACCAGTGCCAATCCACTCGCGGTAATGAACGACAGGCGGACGGAAGAAGCGGAAGTAGTCACAGCAGGCCCGGAACTTAGCCCATTCGCGCCGCGAGTAGATCGCACCCAGCAAAGCCCAGAAGCCAGCCCGGATGAAACGTCCCTTGCCAACCGTCGGGTCATAGGCGTGAATGGGCGCCATCGGGTGGGCGGTGGCGAACTCACGCTCGAAACTCCAATCAAAGTTAAGCCCGAAAGACAAGAGGGCATCGGCGGAACGGAAGGCGGCGATGGGCATGACGTAGCCACCGTCGTTGTCGCGTCCATAACGACGCAGGTCGGTGAAATCACTGGGCCAAAGTTTATGGATTAATTGCGGTGCGACCATGCGACCATTACGAACGCCAGCGGGTAGGGGTGTCAATCCCCTGCCCCTCTATACCCTTGCCGTTTCTTCACTAGTAGCATAAGAGCGTAAGCTATGACCTCATCGACGGCTTATTGGTCGGTGTCAATCGTCGCAGCCTTCGTCGCCTTGGCGATCCTACTGCGGGGCCCATCGCGCGCCTGGAGGCGGAAGCGTAAGTACCGGCGGCAGATGGCCAAGGCCGCCGCCTACTGGAAAGACCTTACAGTTCAGGTCAGGCCGAAGGATGGCTTCTATGTGATCGCCACCATGACGACCGCACCGGACCGCATCCACCTACTTGAGCCGGTGCTGCAGACGCTGATCAGCGGGCAAAGCCGCCCGCCTGACGAAATCCACCTCAATATCCCTTATCTCTTCGGGCGGACCGGACAGGAATACGTGCTGCCAGGCTTCCTAGATGGGTATCCAGTGAAAATCTTCCGCGGAGATGACGAAGGTCCCGGAACCAAACTAATCCCGACAATTCGCCGGACACCAGCCGACGCGGATGTCTGGTTTTTTATCGTCGATGACGACGTACGTCACCTACCGGAGGCGTTGGCGTCCCTACTGGACCGAGCGCTCGTAGACCCCAGCCAGGCTTATGGCTATGCCGACAACTACCTTTACCGTCGCTGGACGGCACCAGACGGCGAAGTGGATATCCTATGCGGCTTCGCGGGCTTCATCGTCCACCGCTCCTTCTTTAAGGAGGACTTCGAAGCTTACCTCACCCACGCCCTCAGCCATCCCAGTAGCCGCTTCCATGACGACGTCTATCTGAGTAACTACCTCGGGTTGAAGGGCGTATGTCGGCGCCGCATCGCCACCGAGCAGGTGAGCCTCGAGCGCATGGAGAAACTAGGCTGCCTTCTGGAGCAAGGCGGTAACGACACCTCGTTGGCCATGGGCCACGGTACTGGAGAGAACACCCGGGTCCGTGCCCATCGCGCGATGGATTTCCTGCGGGATACCGGACTCGCCGCCTTCAGCCAGAATTCTACGACGAAGCAATGAGCCCGCTCAAAGTCGCGTTCAGTGACTTTATCTTCAACGCCCACGCGACGGATAAGTTCGGCTCTTTTAATCCTACTGACAACGTCTTCACCCGATTACTGGCACAAGAATATGACGTGCGGACGGTTCCCTTAGCTGAAGCCGACGTGCTTATATATTCGACCTTCGGACGTACGCACCAGACGTTCCGCGGGCGAAAGATATTCTTCACGTCGGAGAACGTCCTCCCCGACTTCGGCGAGTGTGACTTCGCGATCTCCTTCAGCCACCTACCGGACGAGCCCAGGCATTTCCGTCTTCCGCAGTATGTCTTCTATGTCGAAGACCCTGCCTTGCTTATCAAAGGCGTCGATTTCGACGCGGACGCCATCTTGCAGGCCAAGAGGAAGTTCTGTAATTTCATCGTCTCCAATCCCCGCTGTCCAGAACGCAATAGGTTCTTCCGGAAGCTACACCGTCGACGTCATGTCGATTCCGGGGGACGTCATTTCAACAACCTCGGAGCGCCCATCAGTGACAAGCCGTCCTTCATTAGGGATTATAAATTTACCCTGGCCTTCGAGAATTCCTCTTCATCTGGCTATACGACCGAGAAACTCGTCGAGCCAATGATAGCCGGGAGTTTGCCTATATATTGGGGCAACCCGGAGGTAGCTCGCGACTTCAACCCGAGAAGCTTCATCAACGTCTCGGACTTCCCGTCATTCGACGCAGCCATCGACCATATCATGGCCGTCGACGCGGATGATAATCTCTTTCTTTCATACCTGCGGGAACCATGGTTCAACGGAAACACCCCGCCCGAGTGGTTTCACCCGTCGATTCAGCTTCAGGCATTACAAAGGTTCCTAACCATGTCACCCGCGGGCGGACCTCGGATCTATCGCAACAGGAAATTGCGCGAGCATACTTACGCAAACGGAGTCCAGGGAGCCATATCCAGTTTGGCGTGCAGGCTGGACGGGCTGCTATGGAAGGCCGGCTGGCGCTAGGCTGCCTGATGATTTACTTCCTTAGGTGGACCGACAGACGGCGCGGATCTTACTGAGCATATCACTGCTGCTGGCGAGGTATCGCGTAATATAAGCTCGGGCGGCCGAGCGTATCACGGCGGCTTGCGCAGGGTTGGCGAGGGCCACCCGCAAACATGCGACCGTCGCCGGCCAATCGCTCGGATTTAGACCCAGACGTGCATCGTCCGGCACCTCGGAGGCAAAGGCCGTTTCATGGGCAAACAGCCCGACCAGCCCATTGTGCGCTAGAGATTTTAGCACCGCTCCCTCCACGGTCGCCGACCAGCTGGAGGGGCATAGTACAAGGTCGGCCGTAGCCACCGCTTCAGCTAACCCGCTGGCCCAGTTCATCCGCTGGAAGGTGATATTAGTCGGCAAGCCGGCAACGGCACCAAAATGGTAGATAAATTCCTTTTCGTCGCTCGGAATGAGAAAATCGCAGTCGGGCATAAGACGGGCTAAAGTAACGACATGGGCGACTCCTTTAGCGGGATAGCACGCGCCGTGGAAAACAATCAGCGGCCGCGTGCGGGTGGGACGCTCTCGTAAGACCGCAGGCACCTCGACGTCCGGGACAGAGAGCGGGACGACGTGGACGATCGCTTGGGGTCCGAAGTGCGATTGCAACAACCGGGCATGCGACTCACATTGTGCCATGAGCCGGAGTCGACCGCTCTGGACCCACTGGGGGAAGTGAGCATGGAAAGGCCCAGAGCGGAACCAGTTAACGCAGCCATGCTCGGCCGCGGCCGCGCCGTCATTACCGAGGCAGCGGAGGCAGGGGGTCGCTTCGCCGACCAAGCAGTTATAGGAACGGACGCAGAAGGTGTAAGAGTCTAGGACATACATCCAGGTGACGGGGCGGGACTCGACGACGGCCGCAAACGTGCGAAAACCGATGGTCTGCGGGTGCAGTAAGACGACGGCTTCAGCCGAACGAGAGGCTCTCTGGACACGACCGGCAAAGCCTGCTCGATTGAAGACATACTTCAGCAGCCCCCACAGGCTGGAGCCGCGGCGCATCTTGAATAGAAATCTCGCCGAGGGATCTGAACGGCCTTCCTCAATCAGGCCAATCATCAAAGCCCCCGTGCCGGTCGGACCGGGTCCGATGCCTGAGACAAAAGTGATGGCCGTTGAGTTCATCTAAAAGAAGCAGGTAGGTCGTACGTGGCACGACAGACCAAGGGGATAAAGGCCTGAATTTTTGACGTGTCCAGCCCGGAGGCCAACGGCCGAGGCGTGGCCGCGGTATCTACGGCGGCTTGCGCCAAGAGGCGAACTTTCTCGACATGGCCCAAGCCTTTCAAGCCCTGGATAATCTCGCGGGCCCAAGCGAGACGGGTCAGTTGCGGCCGTTCCCCAGCAAGATGCCAGATGCCTTGGGCTTGGCGCTGGAGCAGGCCCAGCGTCCAGGTCGCCACGTCACCCGCCCACGTGGGATTACCACTGTGTATACTGGAGACGCGCAACTCATCACCAGCAAGATTCGCGCGACTCACCTGATAGACAAAGTTCTTCCCCTTGGCCTCTTCGCCCCAGACGTGAATCAGGCGCAAAATCAAGGCGTCCCCGCCCGTCGCTTCGGCGATAAGCCGCTCGCATTCCGCTTTATGGCGTCCGTAGACGTTCACAGGCCGGGGTGCATCTGCCTCCGTGTAGCTTCCGTTCACTCCATCGAAGACATAGGCACTGGAATAGTAGACGAAGCGTACTCCTTGTTTAGCACAGAGCTTAGATAAGGCTAAAGGCTGCTCGAGGTTTTCCTGACGTGATCGTTCAGGGTCAGCCTCGCAGCCATCGGCCCAGGTAAACCCAGCGGCACAAGCCACGACCTCTGGACGAAATTCCTCGAGTAAAGCTGCAATCGTCGCTTGATCACCGAGTTGGCAGGCGCGGATATCAGCGGCTGCCGTGCGGGCCGTGCCCAAGGTCTCGAACCCCGCCTGCTTAGCTGCGGCTAAGAGGTGTGAGCCCACTAAACCACTGGCGCCGATAACCAACAGCTTCATCGCCGTTCAGCCACGAACTTAAGGATACAGTCGGCCATCCGGTCAATCATCGCCGGAGTCAGCCCAGGGAAGGTGCCGACAAACAAGGCTTGGCGCATGAGCTGATCCGCGCCGGCTAAATCACCGACGACACGGAAAGCCTCGGGCCGATCCTGACGGAGGCGGACAAAGGCTGGCTGGCGCACGAGGTTGCCGCCGAAAAGCATCCGGTTGCCAATCTTTTGCTGATCGAGATGTCGACCGAGCTCCGTGTGCGTAAATGGCGCCGACTTATCGACGAAGAGCATAAAGCCAAACCATGAGCACTCCGTACGACAACCCGAGGCATCCCACTGAAACCCGCCAGGGCTCCAGGCAGCGGCATGGGTCGGTAGCGAAAAGCGGAGGACGTTTGCAACCGGTTCAAGCGCTTGGCGTAGTCGTTGCCAATTGGCCTTACGTGCCTCGATAAAACTAGGGAGACGACCCAACTGGACGCGCCCGATGGCAGCTTGGATGTCGAGCGGCTTCACGTTATAGCCGAGGTGGCCGTAGATGTACTTATGATCGTAGCCCTCAGGCAGTTCACCCAGCTTCCAGCCGAAACGCTTACCGCAGGTGTTATCGACGCCGCTGGCACACCAGCAATCGCGACCCCAATCGCGAAAGCTCTCGACGATAGACTTAAGCGGCGGATGGCGGACGATACTGACCGCCCCACCTTCGCCCATCGTCAGGTGGTGTGGCGGATAGAAGGACTGGGTCGAGAGGTCCCCCCAGGTGCCGGTGTAACGGGTAGTGTGGATGCCATCATCGGGAATGCCAGGGGAATTGCCTTCGATGCCAAGCTCCTTGGCCATCGCCTTGGGCATCGAGTAGGTCGAACCCAGCGCGTCGCAGTTATCTTCGACCAACCAAAGATCGTGCCGACGGCAAAAGCGTAAAACTGCGGCGAGGTCAAACGGGTTACCAAGCGTATGGGCGACCATCACGGCCTTGGTCTTGCCTGGAACGTAGGCGAGCTCGAGCTGAGTGGGATCCAGATTGCCTGTGATAGGGTCGTTATCAATGAAGACCGGCACTGCGCCATTCTGGATGATAGGTGCAACCGTCGTCGGGAAACCAGCCGCACAGGTAATGACTTCATCGCCTGGACGAATCCGACGTGCCGGTGGCAACTTATGGGAGGTCAGCGCGCTGAACGCTACTAGGTTTGCGGAGGAACCCGAGTTAACCAAGAGCACATGGCGCACACCGAGGAAGTCGGCTAAACCCTTCTCCATCGCGGCGCCTTCTTTCCCGAGCGTCAGCCAGAAGTCCAAGGTGGACCCGACAGCCGCCTCGACCTCTTCGGGGCCGAACACTCGGGCGGCATAAGGGACGCCATCCTTCGCCGGGTCATGTGCCGGACGTGCAGGATGATCAGCGGGCAAAAAGCCCGGGTGCACGGCCTGCGCATACTCGCGAGTCAGGCGAAGGATTTCATGGCGAATCTGCTCAGGCGTCATAAAGTTTAGCGGGTCCAAGTTAGCCCAGCCGCACGCGCGGCCTCTATATAGGCATGCAGGTCGCGGTCGCACAGCGCTTGGGGCGAAGCCCCAGCGTGCCGGTCACGATACCAAGCCGCCGTGGTGTGGACGGTCGTGGTGAAATCCCAGACGGGCTTCCAGCCGAGGACTTCCTCGGCCTTGGTTATATCCAGATGAAGTAAGCCAGCTTCATGTGGGGCCGCCGGATCGGTGAGATCTTCCTGGCGGCCAGGCCACTCGTGCATCAAGGCGTCGACCAAGTCTCCGACAGGGCGAGCGGATTCGCCGCGTGGGCCGAAGTTAAAACCCTCCCGCAGGCGGGCGGGCTGACGGGCCAAGCTCGGCTGACGCAGGCAGGCGCCCAACCAGAGATAGCCGGCGAGCGGCTCGAGCACATGCTGCCATGGTCGCGTGGCACGCCGATTACGGATGACTGCGGGGGCCCCTGCCTCCAGCGCCCGAATGCAGTCGGGAATAATTCGATCCGCCGAAAAATCGCCGCCCCCGATGACATTGCCAGCACGCCCGGAAGCCAAGGCCCCAGGCCCTTGCGCCGGCAGGTAGGAGCGCCGCCAGGAAGCGACTAAGATTTCCGTCATGCCTTTAGAGGCGCTGTATGGATCGTGTCCGCCCATCGGCTCATCTTCGCGATAGCCAGCAGAGCGCTCGTGGTTTTCGTAGCACTTGTCCGAGGTCACAACGACGACCGTAGCCTCCGGAGCCTCAACCCGGACGGCATCCAGCAAATGTGCTGTGCCCATCACGTTGGTTTCCATCGTCTCAACTGGGATCGAGTAGGAAAGGCGGACTAACGGCTGCGCCGCTAGATGGAGGACAATTTCGGGACGGAATTCTCGAACCGCGGCTCGGACCGCGGCTCGGTCACGGACATCGGCGAATTCGGACCGCAAACGCTGAGGCAATCCGAGCCAAGCATGCAGCGGCTGGTCGGCCTGTGGCGCGAGGGCATACCCGCGGACATCTGCACCCAAGGCCAGTAGCCAATGGGCGATCCACGCACCTTTGAAGCCCGTCTGACCCGTGAGTAGCACGCGTCGTCCACTGTAGGCACCACCGAACATTACCACTTTTTCCAAGGAGCCCGGCCCGAAGCCCACAGTTCCTCGAGGAGGTTCTTCTCGCGCAAGGTATCCATCGGCTGCCAGAACCCGCGGTGTGGATAGGCTGTAAGTTGATTGCTAGCAGCTAGGGCCTCCAAGGGGCTGCGCTCCCAGATACAGTCATCGCCAGTGATCAAATCGAGGACCGCGGGCTCAAGGACAAAGAAGCCTCCATTAATGAAAGCCCCGTCCCCTGCGGGCTTTTCCTTAAAAGAGCGCACCGCACCTTGCTCGATCTCTAAAGCCCCGTAACGGCCTGGGGGTTGCACTGCGGTGACGGTGGCCTTGCGGCCAGCCTGCCGATGGCAGGCAAGTAAGGCGGCAATATCGACATCGCCAACCCCATCGCCGTAGGTGAGAAAAAACGTCCCGTCGAGATGCTCCCGGACTCGACCGAGGCGACCGCCCGTCTGGGTCTTTTCCCCAGTATCCACCAAGGTGACCCGCCAAGGCTCGGCATTGCGCTGATGCACCTCCATCGTGTTCTTGTTCATGTCAAACGTGACGTCGGACATGTGCAGGAAGTAGTTAGCGAAATACTCCTTAATGACGTACCCTTTGAATCCGCAGCAGATTACGAAATCCGTCACCCCGTGGGCAGCGTAGATTTTCATGACATGCCAAAGGAGGGGCTTCCCGCCGACTTCCACCATAGGCTTCGGACGTAAGACCGTCTCCTCACTGAGGCGTGTACCGAGACCGCCGGCCAAGATGACAGCTTTGGGCATGGAGGCAGAGACAGGCACGTCCTTTAGTTAGGCCCGAGTAAACCTTGTTTCAAGCGCAGAAACTAACAGCAACGAGTACTTACTACGGCTGGCAAGCGATAAAGGGTAGGTCGTAACCGACACGTCATCGTACTCAACTAGATAGCCTCGGTCAGTTGAGTGAGGAAAAGCCTCTGATAAGCCTAAATGTGATACCTCAGATTCACGCTCCAACCTTGTCCTCTCGCGTCGCCAGCGGCTGTGTGCGTCGCTATGAACCCACGACCTTCAATTAGTGTGGTCCTGCCAACCTATAACTGCCGTCACTTACTCGGTGCTCATCTGCGTGCGATGCAAGCGTGGCTAGACTTAGTCGATGAAGTCATCGTCGTGGACAGCCGCTCGACGGACGGTACGCTGGACTTAATCCGGGCCGAACTACAGCACCCGCAGCTCCGTATCATTGAACGTGACCGCGGGCTTTACGCCTCCTGGAATGAGGGCATCGCCGCGACGACGGGTGACTGGGTCTACATCAGCACGGCCGGTGACCTTATCACCCGGGATCAACTCCTGCACCTCCGGGAGGTCGGTGAAGCACTCTCGGCCGACGTAGTCGTCAGTCCCCCAGACTTCGCCTATGAGGATGGACGGCCAGCCCGTGACCTCGGGTGGCCGCCGGCTAAGTTACTGGCGGCCTTCGGCCTTGGACAACCGTTCGCGATGCAACCAGAGGCCACGCAATTCCTAGCCTTCCAATTCTGCCCCCAAGCAATCCTCGGGAGCTCGGCCTCGAATCTTTATCGAGGACCCCATCTGCGCGCACGTCCCTTCCCCGCGGAATACGGGGTCGTCGGCGATACCGCCTGGATCATGCGTTATGGCCACGAGACGCGCCTGGCGCTGACTCCGCGAAGTGGCTCCTCCTTCTGCATCCACGAGAAAGAATCTAAGGGGACGCCTGAACAGTGCGTGGAGCTTCACCGACGATTGATTGGCCATGAATCGGCCCGGCTCCGCGAAAGCCTGCAGGTCAGCCCGCGGCTGGCAAACCTGTTGGACGAGCAGGAACGTCCTGCACGCACGAAACGGCTGTGGGCGGAGAAGCGCCAACTATGGCACGCACCAGAGAATCGAGTGACCAACAAACTCCGCTGGCTGTCCGTCACTTCACGCTACCTATGGTCCAGGCTGAAGGACAAGCGACTGGCTCGACGGTCCATGCAGGCGCTGCAAACGAACAGCGCTTTATTTACACACCTGTCCGACTAGGCCCCCTAGGCAAAAATCAAGTTCTCCCTCCCACGCTAGTTTTCAGTGGGATACGGGATTCAGCGCAAAATTCACAGTTTTTGGAAGGTTGAAGCGAGTCATTATCTTCTGGGCGGAAAGTACGATTGCGCGGCTCGCTGAGCGGTAGCTTTAAATGACCGAGTTCCGTCGCGTAGGCCTCGGATAGCACGGCGCCATTGCGTAAGGGTAAGCCGTAGCGCCGCCCGCCTCGGCGGCAACCTTCCACCATAAGAGGATACCCTATGCCGTCGCGTAAAAAGTTGCTAGACCGCGATTTGTCCCAAATTTCCCTTCGCTCTCGTAAGAGCAATACGCATCCTACTTTACGACACCTTATTGTATATTGTCTCAATTAGAATAGTTCGCAATCTAAGGTTGCTTTCATTTTTGCGACCGCTGGCAATATTAGACACCCTATGGCAGCAAAGCCGACACTCACCGTAGTTATTCCCACTTATAACTGCGCTCCGCTCATAGAGCGGCATCTTGCGTCGATGGCCAAATGGGTCGATCTTGTGGACGAAATTATCGTCGTCGACAGCCGCTCTACCGACGGAACGCTCACACTCATTCGATCCCACCTACAGCACCCGAACCTCCGCATCATCGAGCGCGACCGCGGCCTCTACGCCTCTTGGAACGAAGGTATCGCCGCCGCCAAGGGCGACTGGATCTACGTCAGCACCGCGGGGGATATCATCGGCCGGGAGCATCTGGCCCGCCTTTTGGCCGCCGGCGTCGACACGGACGCCGACGTCGTCGTCAGCCCGCAGCGCTTCGTCGACGAGACCGGTGCGCCTATCGTGGATGGCCCATTCGTGAACCCCGCCATCCACAAGGCCTTAGCACCCTTCGGCCAAGTCGTAGTGCCACCCTTGCTAGTCAGGCTGTTTGCGTTCCGCAAGGCGAAGCCCAACGCACTACTTGGTAGCTGCGCCAGCGACCTGTTCAAAGGCTCCTTCCTCCGAGCACGACCTTTCCCGACTGATTACGGCACGCATGGCGATACGGCTTGGACGCTGCGGCATAGCGGGGAGATGAGCCTCTGCCTGGTGCCGGTGGCCGGCGCCGACTTTTGCATCCACGCCAAAGAACCCGTCTCCGAGGCCGTCGACCTGAAGTCAATTCTAGACCAAATATTCCTGCGCGAAGCGCGCGGCGAACTTCCCGCCGCACATGCCGCCTTGGCCGCGTTGGCGCTGGGCACACGGATGGCCGCCATCGAGCGAAGTAAACGCTGGCGCCAGCGACCTCGCACCATCTCAAACTATCTGGGCTTTATGAGCGCCGCGGTTCGCTATCTTTGGCTCCGGGCTCGCCTCCAAATGGTGGAGACCAAGTTGGAACGAGCACTGTTGGTACAACTAAGGGCGCGGGGGAATCAGACATTAGTCGGATAGCCACAAATCCCCGGCTGGGCGAGTGCGGAAGTCATAGATTTTTCTGAGCAGCTTCACCCATGCCCGCGCCCATCGGTTTATCCCGGCGTGGCATGACGCTGCCAGCTTGGCGTCGTACAGTACCGCGGGCTCGACTTTGACCAGCTTAGTCCAGTCGCCGGCAAAGTTATAAGCGTGCGCCGGCGCCCACCAAGGGCGGGCTGAACCCTTGTAATGAGTGCCGCCGCCAGCGAATCCGATATTGAGTACGAGATTGTGCCGGGGAATCACCGTCAGGCGCTCCGACCGGAGCATCTGTACAAGGAGTTGAAAGTCCCAAGTGTGGATGTCGCCCCCTTGAATGCGGAGAAAGGACCGCTCCAGGACGCGGAAGGTGCGACCGCCGAAGAGTCGAAGCCATGGCTCGTCTGCCCGCACCATCTCCGGAATTAGCCGATACTCGTCCCAAGTCCGCCGCCAAGTGGCCCAACCCCAGGTGGTGGCGATTCGACTGAAGCCATAATCCTCTGGTAGTGCGACGTCGGGGACCATATTCGTGCCGGCAATAAGGCCGATGCGCGGATCATGACGGTGACGCTCCAACATCGCCGCAGCATAGGGGAAGAAGGCCGGCGAAGGCAGGCAGTCGTCCTCCAAGATAATACCTTCACCCGCCTCGCGGAGAAACCAGTCGATAGCTGCACTGACCCCGCGACCGCAACCAAGATTGTCCGTCTGGAACAGCACGCGGCAATCGCAGGGCCAGTCTACCTGCGCGACCAGACGCCGGACTTCGCTGACGCGCTCCTCCTCCTCCGGGCGCGCCGGCCGAGGCCCGTCGCAAGCAAAGAAAAAACGTGCTGGTCGGGCGGCACGAATGGCCTCAAAGACCCTCGCAGCGGTGTCGGGGCGGTTGAAGGCAATGAGAAGGACCGGTGGGGTCGGGAAGGCCATAACGCAACTTGACGACGGCAGGCCGTGAAGTCAATCGGGGGGCCCGTGTGGGGCTAACGATTTACTTCAAAATGGCCTCTCTAATAATTTTTGTAACATGCAGTATTTAGTCACAGCCTCAGCGGCCTTTAGGGACATGCATCTCGCACGCCGACTGCTCGCCAAAGGGCACCAAATCATCGGCCTAGACAAACATCGATATAAGATGCTGCGGGGCACGTTCATGGAAAGTTGGTGGAAAGCCGCCCCTTTCCAGCGAACGCGAAGAATTCCTTCTTCCCTTGCTCTACCATCTCGAGGTAAAAAACGCCATGACACCACGCCCCCTTGGTTTCGGCATCTGGGGAACCGGCATGATTGCCGAGTTCCACGCGAAGGCGCTCGCCGAAATCCCCGGCGTCAAGGTCGTGGCGGCCTATAACCGCACTCCGGCCAAAGCGGAAGAGTTTGCCCGGAAGTTCGGAGCGGTCGCCTGCGCGACCCCGGAAGCTTTGCTGGCACATCCGGACGTAGACGTGGTCTGCTTGTGCACGCCGAGCGGTGACCACCTCGCCCCCGCGTTGGCCTGCGCCCAGGCCGGCAAGCACGTGGTCGTAGAGAAGCCCCTTGAGGTCACCCTCGCCCGTTGCGATGCACTGACGTCGGCCTGCGCCCAAGCGGGCGTCGTGCTCGCCGGCATCCTGCCCCGCCGCTTCGGCGCTGGCTCGCAGGCGTTGAAGGCCGCCATCGATTCAGGGCGCTTCGGGCAAATCACTTTAGCGGGGGCGCTTATCCCTTGGTGGCGTACACAAGCCTACTACGATTCCGCCGCTTGGCGTGGCACGTTCGCCCTCGATGGCGGCGGGGCCCTGATGAATCAAGGCATCCACACCATCGACCTGCTGCTTTGGTTCCTCGGCCCAGTGAAGCGCGTCTCGGCGACCGCCGGGCTCGTCGCCCATGAGGGCATCGAGGTCGAAGACATTGCCGCGGGCTGGATCGAATTCGCCAACGGCGCCCGAGCGACGCTCGCGGGCTCGACGGCTTGCTGGTCTGGCACAGGCTTCCCCGCTGAAATTCGTATTCACGGCACGACTGGCTCGGCCGTGCTCCGCGATGACAAACTGACGGCTTTCGAATTCGCAGTGCCGCAGGCCGCCGACGCCCAGCACCTTGCGCCCGCGGCCGAAGGGGCTGGGGCCGGCGCCAATGACCCGAAGGCGATTGGGCACGCCTGGCATCGGATGAACTTAGAAGACGCCATCTCCGCCATCCGCTCAAAGGGCCGTCCTTCAGTCGATGGAGCCGAAGGCCGCAAAGCAGTCGAGCTGATCCTCGCCCTCTACGCGTCGGCGCAAAACGGCGGAACTCCCGTGGAGCTCCCGCTCAAGGGTGACCCCGTCCTCCGCCCGCTAAGCGTCAAGAAGCAGGTTTAGTCTCCCGCCGAGCGATACACTTCGCCGAGTTTGGTGAGTTCACCGTCCTTCAGCAACGCGGCCTTACCAGTGCCGGTATTAAAATAGGCGTAACGCTCAACGAACCGTTGCCGCTCTAAAGCCCGCAGGGCGCCCTTCAGGAACTGCACCTGCCCAGCCTCGTCCGCACTCGAATACATGCCGTTGAACTCCGTGACCCAAACGGGTCGCTTGTAGTTCGCGTTCAGTTCCTTGAGCCAATCTTCGAAAGCCCCCGGGTCAGCGCTGCGGTACCAATGGGCGGTGACGAAATCAATCCGCAGTTTCTTGCGCTGGGCTTGCTCCATGAACTCGCGCATCCACGCCCCGCCCCCGCCGTCTGAAGAGACGCTGGGCGAGCCTAAGCGGAGTTTCTTCTCTTCGGCGAACTTCACCAAGAGCGGCCAAGCCTCAATCGCCTGAGCCACCGTGAGGTTACCCTGTGAAGTGCGCTCGGGCTCGTTGAAACCGAGCAGATGCTTGGCGTTGGTGTCGCTAACCTGGCTAAGTTCTGAAGACCCCACGGGCTGCCGATTGCCCTTCACCATCGGGACAAATTCGTAGCCTTCCGTACCCTTCCCTGAGCCGCCCCACGCATACCACCACGTGCAGCCGAACTGCTTGGCCGATTCAGGCCGATTCCCCGCCCACCCTTTCTTGGGCGAGCGGCGCGCCGACTTTTCCTGCGCCCAGGCCGACCATGGAGCCAGGGTCGCGGTCGCCAGCAAGAGGCGCAGGGTGTCTCGACGGCTTAAGGACATAGAAAAAAGGTAGCAGGCAGTAAAATGATGCAAAGCGTCAAATCGCCCTTTGCAGACGAGAGGCCGTAGCCTTTAATCGGCCCATGCCCCTGCTCGGCCGAATCCTCTGCCTGCTCGCTGGCTGCCACTTAATGGCGGCGGAGGTCCTGTTCGAGCGCGGCCGTTGGAACGTTCCTGTGGTCATGCCGGCTAACCCCGAACCCGATGAATGGTATGCCGCGCATTCGCTGGTCGATTGGTGCGAACGCGTGACTGGGAAAAAGCCCCGAATTAATCGAAGAGCCCGCCCAAGCCAGTGGCACCTCAGCGGGCCTCTACGTTGGGAAGACCCAAGCTGCCCAAAAGGCCGGCGTGCTTGCGCCGCCAGGCGAGGGCGACACGGCCACCTGCCGGGCGATTGGTCGCTCGGTCTTCTTGGTTGGTAATAATCCGACCGCCACCCGCATCGCCGTTGGTCGTTTCTGCGAACGTTCACTCGGCGTCTTCTTCGCTTTCCCCGGACCAGGTGGCGCCGACTGGGTCATGCTGAACCGAGTCGTCTCGCCGGCGGACGACGTCTTCCGCCCAGCCTTTGCTTGGCGTGAGATCGGCGGCCTCCGCAATGAGCTAAGCCAAGAATGGGCCTACAGCGTGGGCTATGGCCGGGCCCCGACTTTCTCCCACGGACTCTATGCCGCGTTCGGTAAAAAGGAATTCGCCGAAGACCCGACGCTCTTTGCGTCCGTCAACGGCGTCCGCCAAGCCCCCCAAGGCGATGGCTATGACGCTAACCCGAACCTCGCCCACCCCCGCGCCCCCGAGATGGGCGCCCGCCAAGCCCGTGCCTGGTTTCATAAGCAACCAGACGCCTTCTGCGTGCCCCTCGGGGTCAACGATTCCCTGACGTTCGATGACTCTGTCGCATCCGAGGGCTGGTATCGCGAAAGGCCAGTAAGGACGGATTACGTGGTCCGCTACTTAAACGAAGTCGCCAAGTCTTTCTGGCAGCCGACGGGCGACCTGCGCGGCGAACGCCATGCACTTGGCACCCTAGCCTACCTGCAGACATTACGGGCACCGACAGTAAAGGTCGACCCAGCCATCTTCCCTTGGGTCTGTGCTGATCGCATTGGTTACGCCGATCCCAGTTTCGCGGCTCAAGAATCCGCCAACCTCAAAGCATGGGTGCAATCCGGCGCCCGCCGCGTGGGCGCCTACGATTATTGGTATGGCGTCGACTACACGAGCCCGCGAGCCCACTTCGCCGCGCAAGCAGCCTCCATCCGCACCGCTCAGGCGGTCGGGGTAAAGGGCTGGTATGCGGAACTCGCCCCGCTCTGGGGTTTTGACGCCCCCAAGGCCTGGCTCGGTGCTAAGCTACTGGAACGACCCGACCAAGACGCCGAAGCGCTCCTGACTCGTTGGTTTGCAGCCGCCTATGGACCGGCCGCGGAACCCATGCGGGCTGCTTATCGGATAGTCGAAGCCGCTTGGACGCGCGATGCACAGGTGGGCGGGGCCAACCAATGGATTCGCCACTTTCGCGAGGAAAGCTCCGCCACCGTTCTAAGTGATGACGAAGTCGCTCGTATCTCCGCTTATGTCGCTCAAGCGGAAGTCGCCCTCGCTGAAAACGCCAAGCTGACCTTCCGCCTGCAGAACCAGCGCTGGCGCCTGCAGCAATTCGTCGACGCCTGGACGCTGTCCGTGAAATTCCGGCGGGTCTACGCTGCCCGGTTGGCTTCGGCTCAAACGAGCACGCACGCCCTCTCGTGCCTCCAGCGTCTCATCAAGGCCGAAGCCGATTTCCAAGCACACCAGCAACGCTTCAATATCGCCTGGGGAGCCTATAGCCTACCTGTGCATTGGTTAGAATTCATCCCGACTGATCCCCGTCCTGAATTCTGCGCCGCTGCTTTCGCCCGCCCCGAACTCCGCACCGATTTAACCGCGTTAACCCTCACCGACCAGACAGGCCTCAGCGCCTTAAATGCCTTTTGGCTGCAGCATGCGGAGGAGGCCGTCGTTACCTCGCGTCCGGTGACCACCGAAGCCCTCTTTGAGGCCTGGCAGTTCCGCCGGGCGAACCAGCAATTCAGTGTCGTCTCGGCTGGCACCGGCCTCATCCAAGTCACCCGTGACGCTGGCACGTTAACGCGCTCCCAACCAATTGTGGAAGGTTGCTTCGTGCAGCTCGCCGTGAAACTGACAGGCCATGCGCCCACCTGGGACGTTCGCCTGACGATGACCTTCAAAGGGAGCGGCAAGCCCCTGACCCGCACGGTCCGTTGCACGCCAGAGTCGGGCGAACTCATCTTACCTGCGCCCAAAGGGGCAACTGAAGTCGAGTTTGCCATCGTCTTCGAAAACGGGGTCACCCTAATGTCCGTCGAAACGGCGGTGCTCACGCCCCGGCGCTAATCATGGTAAAACGCCTCTTCGACATCTTCTTCTCTCTGGGCTGGCTGATCTTCTTCAGCCCCCTACTAGCGGGCGTGGCACTACTGGTCAGACTGAAGCTGGGCTCACCTATTCTATTCCTGCAGGAACGCCCTGGCCGGCACGGGAAGCCCTTTAAAGTCGTGAAGTTTCGGACGATGACCGATGGCGTCGACGGCACCGGCAAACCTTTACCAGATGAGGTTCGCCTAACGGCCTTCGGCCGGTTTCTCCGCTCCACCACCTTGGACGAGTTTCCCCAGATGTGGAACGTACTGCTCGGCGACATGAGCGTCGTCGGCCCACGCCCCTTATTAATGCGCTACCTGCCACGCTACAACCCCTTCCAAGCTCAGCGCATGCTTATGAAGCCGGGCGTCACCGGCTGGGCGCAGGTCAATGGCCGCAACGCGCTGACGTGGGATGAGAAATTCGCGCTCGATGTCTGGTATGTCCAAAACCAGAGCCTCTGGCTGGATCTTCGCATCGTCGTGAAAACGTTCTTCGTAGTCTTTGGGCGGCGTAACGTGAACTCCGCGAACGCCGCCACGATGGAAGAGTTCCTGGGCGACGGGAGCGGCTTGGCGGATGGGCAGCCGACCGAGTAATATTCAACTGTCTCTACTGAGCATTGCCCAATCAGTTTCGTCGGGCGGTGCATGGTCGTCAACGAAGCGATTCTATCGGGCGGGCAATCACCGCCGAATCATCGAACTCATCACCGTGTGCCTAAAAGATTGGGTTAAGTTGGTTGAAGAGAGAAGTGCCGCCTTGCGTAGCTATCCGAAGATCGTGCCCTTCGCCGCCTGACTCTCAGCGTTCGAACGACCCCAAGGTCGCCATGACCTGCTCCCTATTCCACAGGCACATCTCGCGCTCCGGATCCGGCGCAACCCAGTCGTCGATCCGCGCCAATGTTTCCCGCGGGAAATTATAAGGAGGCGCAAAGAGGTCCATGACCCGAAAAGATCCAGTCTGGATGTCGCGGTTCACGGTCGTACCGTCATTCTTATGGCTAGTCGTTAGCAGGTAGGGAATGCCCGAAGCGACGAAGTTCTCCAGGACCGCCCGCGTATCCGAGTAGGAGAGGTGAAAGAGGCAGTCACGGCAAATCATCAGGGCCGCTGGCGGAAACTTGCCGCTGATAAGGTCGATGTGCACAAAAGAAACGCGGTCGGTCCGATGACGTTCTTCAAGCGAGCTGATCAGCGGCTTGACGATATCGCCTCCGACGTAGCTGACGTCGATTTCGCGCAGTAAATGGCTCATCCAATTGAAGTCGCCGCAGGGCGCATCGAAGACGCGACGAATGCCGAACTTCCGGAAGAGCGAAGGAAGTTCTTTCCGCAGATTCTCCGTATATTTCAGGGTAGACCCTGTCCCGCTGACGCTTTCCTTGCTTTGCCAGTAGTCGTTCTGGTAAATCCAGGTGAATCGTTGTTCCGCGGTCGGCAGCGATAGGATCTTCGAGACTGCGATTTTACGGCGGATAAGCTCATAGGGCCGGCCAAAAATCTTGAGCACGGTCTTCACGAAGCCGACCCGTTGAATCGAATCGCGGATTTTGCGTACAGGCGAAGTCATAGGGTTGCCGTCACGTTAGATTCCAAAAGACTTCCTTCAAAGCATTAACTTTAACTGGGAGGAAAATCGCAGCCGCCCAGTACTATGGCTCCTAAAACAATTACCGCGGTCGACTAATGGGCGGCTAATCCTACGCCGCAAACGCCGCCATGATGGATGTGTTCGCAAGCGTCGGTAAACAACGACCACAATAGGCACAAAAAAGCCGCACTGGGTGCGGCTCAGAAAACGGTCGACGCGATGGGCTAGTCGGGGGCCGAACCAATGACACGCAGTCGGAAGCCAGCCTGTTGGACAGCGGCTCGATCAACCACATTGCGTCCGTCGCAAACCGTGGCGCCTGGACTTAGCTTTACGGAAGCCCAAGCAATCGAGCGGAACTCTTCCCACTCCGTGAGGACGGCGACGGCACCCGCGCCAGCCAGGGCCTGCGCAGCGCTTGAGGCTAAGGAGAACTGGGCAGGGTTCCCGAGTTCGGCGGCAAAGCGTTGGCCATCGACTCGCGGGTCATAAGCGACGACCTCGCAGCCGGAATGCAATAAGGCCCGGCAGACGGTAAGGGCGGCCGATTCACGGAAGTCATTGGTGTCCTTCTTAAATGCCAACCCGAGGACTGCCACCCGGCGGTTTACGGCCGCCTGCTGGACGGCCTCGGCAAAGCGACGTTTCTGCCACTCGTTGATATCCACCACGCCTTGCCAATAGGCGGCGACTTCGGGGAGCGCATGGTGCTCGCAAAGGTAAATCAGCGACAGCAGATCTTTCTGGAAACAGGACCCACCGAAACCAACGGAAGCCTGGAGGAACTTTGGGCCGATGCGCGAATCCGCTCCCACCACCGTAGCGACTTCCGACACTTCGGCGCCGGTCTGCTCACAAAGTGCCGAGAGAGAATTAATGGAAGAAACGCGCTGGGCCAGAAAGGCGTTCGCAGCCAGCTTGGATAGCTCCGCTGACCAAAGGCCCGTGGTGAGGATTTTTTCCGAGGCCACCCAAGAGGCATAGATGGACTTTAATGCTACCACGGCAGCGGGGTCTTCACCGCCAATGAGCACGCGATCGGGCTGTTGCAGGTCACGAATAGCCGTACCTTCGGCCAAGAATTCTGGGTTGGAGAGTACGGCGAAAGTTCCGCCGGCTTGGTTCGCCGAAAGAATCTGCTGAATGCGTTCCGCCGCTCGCACTGGCATGGTCGACTTCTCGACCACAATGGTATGGCCGCGGGCGTGCTCGGCGATGAGGCGGGCACAGGCCTCGACATACTGTAAGTCGGAGGCCTTTCCGGCGCCCTCACCTGCGGTTTTCGTAGGGGTCTGGACAGAGATGAAAACAATGTCGGCTTCGGCTAAAGCCGCTAACCCTTCGGCCTGTGGCCGGAAGTAAAGGTTGCGACCCCGGGTGCGGCTCACGACCTCGGACAAGCCAGGCTCAAAGACCGGCAAGGTGTCGCTATTCCAAGCCGCAATCCGCTCGGCATTCAAGTCTAGCACGGTCACTTGGACATCTGGGCAACGATCGGCGATGACCGCCATTGTGGGGCCGCCGACGTAGCCAGCGCCGATACAGACAATCTTTTGAGGGCGAAATAGCATGGCTTTAGCGTTGGCTTAAGGGGCGGAGGTAGGCGGTGGTTCGGCGGAGGCCTTCGGCCAGCTCGACGGTAGGCTGCCATTGCAAATGAGCCCGGGCTTTGGCGATATCGGGGCAGCGTTGCTTAGGGTCGTCCACGGGGAGCGGCCGATACTGAATCGGGGTGACCATGCCGACTTCGGCCTGCACGGCCTGCGCGAGCTCAAGCATCGTGAATTCCGTGGGGTTACCGAGATTCACCGGACCAAGGTTAGTGGGCGCCGCCAGCACCCGCAAAAAGCCCTCAATCAGATCATCCACATAGCAGAAAGAGCGGGTCTGGCTACCATCACCGTAAACCGTGAGCGCTTCGCCGCGCAGAGCCTGGAGGAGGAAGTTGGTGACCACGCGGCCGTCATCGAGGCGCATATTCGGTCCATAGGTATTAAAGATACGGACCAGGCGAGCATCCACCCGGCCCAACCGCTGGAAATCGGCGCAGATTGTTTCCGCCAAGCGCTTGCCCTCGTCGTAACAAGCCCGCGGGCCCACCGAATTCACGTTGCCCAGATAGCCTTCCGGCTGCGGGTGCACTAAAGGATCACCATAGATTTCGGAGGTCGAGGCTTGGAGGAGTTTAGCCTGGTGGCGCTCGGCATTTTCCAAGGCATGTAACGTCCCGAGGAAGGCAATCTTGGCCGTATAGATGGGGTCCTTCTGGTAATGGGGCGGGGAAGCTGGGCAGGCCAGATTGCAGACCACGTCCACCGCTTGGTCGTAGGGGACGGTGACATCATGCTGCACGAAGCGAAAGCCCGCATGCGCGGCTAAGGCTTGGATGTTCGCCTCAGTGCCTGAATGGAAGTTATCCATCCCGACGACTTGGTGGCCATCGCGTAGTAGCCGTGCGGATAAATGGTAACCGAGGAAGCCGGCGGCGCCGGTGACGAGGTATCGCATCGAAATTAGGAAAGTTTTTTCGCGATGGCAGCGACGCGGTCGGCAAAGATGGCGGGGCCATGGGTGGCGGCGCGGATACGTGATTCCGCCTGGGCAAGACCGAGGGCAGCGTCATCGGACGACGCCAGTTGCAAGATGGCCTGCGCTAACGCATCGCGGTCGCCGGCGGGAAACTCAGCGGCATTCATCTGGGTCGCAAAATCGTGGCGGGAGCCGATGGTGGCGGAAAGTAACAGTTGGCAGCCGGAGAGGGCAGCTTCGTGCACAACGAGCCCCCAAGCCTCACTATAGCTAGGCAAGGCGAAGATACGCGCCGACCGGTAAAGCGCCCCGAGTTCGGCAGGCTGAACGAAGCCATGGACTTGGATGCGCGGGTGGGCCGGGATTTTATCCTGTAACGGGCCGCTGCCATACAAGTGGAGTTCCCACTCCGGCAACTGGTCAGCGACGGACGCAAAGGCCGTGGCGAGACCTACGCAGTCCTTACGCTCGATATACTGCCCAACGAATAAGATACGCTTGGGGCGAGCGGCCAGTGGTGGGCCATCAAAGAAAACCGTCGGGTCTGCGCCGTAAAGGCCTTCCGCAATCTCTTCATCAGTGAAGCCATACCAACGGGCGAGGCGGCGACCGGAAATACCCGGCACGAGGACGGCCGCGAACTTCCGCTTCCGCGCGAGGCGGAACCATAATCCGCCAAACCACTGCCGGAGATCGCCGCGCCAGTCATTATCCATAAGCAGGCAGACCTTGCCGCCAGCGGCACGGACTTCATCACCCAAGGCATTAAAGGCCGGGCACGCCCAGCCCGCTTGGAAAAAGACCGTGGGCGTGGCTAAGCCTAAGTCCGCCCAGCGGACAACTCGTGACGCCTCCACCCATTGAATTGGCTGACCGAGGGCCGCTTCCATCCCCTGAATGGGCACGGCCGGGCGTGTCCCGATAACGGCACACGGCTGACCGAGCTGCGCCAGGGCCGAACGGAGCTGCCGAGCCGCGTATTGCGGCAGGCCCTGCCATGAAAAGGCGATAGTCATCGTTCAAGAGAGTTGACTTGGGCTTCGCGACGCATGGTTCGATAATAGATTCCGGCACAAAGGAGTCCGAGGATGCCCGTGGGAATTAGGCCCCAGAAATCGCCCTCCGCAGAAGCTACGCTCCACTGTGCGACAGCTAAAGCAGCTCCCGCCAAGCCCGCCAAAACCCACGTCCGTGCACCAATCCAATAACCAGTTCGCCAGCGCATCACCAACGTCATCAAGACCGCATAGGCCACGTAGCCCGCGGCAAACGCAATAGCGGCGCCAGACAACCCGAATGTTCCAATTAAAGCCAATGGCAATAGCCCGAGGATTAGGTTAGAAATCAATTCAACGATGAGGACGGAGCGGTTGGACCCGCGCGCCTGGAGCCAGAAGCCCATCGGCCAAGAAATCAAACGGAAGAACACCCCCCAGACCATCCAGCTCAGCAAGGGAATGGCCGGCTCAAATTGGTCGGCCGTGTATAGCCAGTGGATGCAGACGCGACCCATCGTTAGTAAGGCCGCCAATAAAGGAAGCGCCAGCAGCAGTCCTGCTTGAATCTGCTTCTCCACCAAGGCCCGGGCTTCCGTTTCATCCTTAGCCGCGGCGACACGGGGAAAGAAGTCCGTCGCCATGGCCGCAAAGACAAAGCCAGGTAAGCTACTCGCAATGGCCAAGGCTGCTTGGTAATGTCCCGCAGCTACTAATCCAAACTCACGTAAGACAATCCAGCGCGCCACGTAGGCCGATAATTGTGAGAGCAACCCAACCACCATCAAGGCACCGCCCAGCTGGAGTAGTTCGCGAATAAGCGCGCGGTCAGGCGCAGCGTCAGTCACCGCTGGACAGTGCTTACGTGCCGCCACCCACATGAAGACGGCTGGAGCGCCGGTCGCTACGAGGATACCGAGGGTGACTCCAATGAGAGAATGCCCTGCTTGGTGGCAGAGGTAGACCAGCGGTAGCCCTAAGAGGACGCCGGCAAAGGCGGACAGCACTTGGGTCGTGGCCAGCGCGCGCAAATGGCCGCTGGCTTGCAAGATGGCACCCCACATGCCGGCGGCGACCAAGAGAGGCACCGCCATTCCTGCCAAGCCCAACTCCAAGATATGTCGATCGTTGGGCTGAAAGGTCCACAGTCCAATCGGCACAAATAGTATCGCGACCGCTAAGAGTCCGAACCAACTGAGGCGGACTCCCAGCCAACGAACCGCGGCTATCTTGGCGGCTTGTTCGTCCGGCGTGGCTGACGCCACCGTGCGCACGCCGGCGGTGGCCAACCCCCACCCTGCGGCCATTGCAACGAGTCCGTTAAAGGAAACCAAAATGCCCGCGAGGCCGACCCCTGCGGGGCCGACCATCAAGGCAATCGCTTTGGTGCGAAAGAAAGCTGCTACCAAGACTAAGACCGAGGCTCCGCCCATGAGCGCGCTGGAACGAAGAATGCGGGCGAAAGCCATTCGGAGATTACTTAAGGACGGACTTCACGCCCGCGATGACGCGGTCGCGGTCTTCGACGGACATTCCTGAGCCCGAAGGCAGACAGAGTCCTTGGGCGAAGAGGCCTTCGGCGACTTGACCGCCAAAGTATTCAGCCCCCGCGAAGACAGGCTGTAGGTGCAAGGGCTTCCATATCGGCCGGGCTTCGATATCGAGTTTCTCTAAGGCAAGCCTCACGTCATCCGTGGTGGCTCCCGCTTTGGTCGGGTCAATCGTCAGACAGGATAACCAGTGCGTAGACTCTCCCCAGGATGCCTCGGGCTGCATGACAATACCTGGGCAAGGGGCGAAGGCCTTTTGGTAGGCGCGGTAGTGATCGCGGCGACGGGTGACCTTGCCGGCTAAGCGGAGCAACTGGCCACGGCCAATCGCCGCGCAAATATTACTGAGGCGATAGTTATAACCGATCGTTGAGTGCTGGTAGTGAGCAGCGGGCTCGCGCGCTTGGGTGGCTAGGAAACGAGCCTGCTGCGCGAGCTCCGCATTATCGGTGACGAGCATACCGCCCCCCGAGGTAGTAATGATTTTATTGCCGTTGAAGGAATGAATTCCAAAGAGCCCGTGGGAGCCGGGGCTGGTTTCGCCGTAACTGGCGCCCAGCGCTTCGGCGGCGTCTTCAATCAACTTCACGCCGTAGCGCTCACAACAGGCCTTAATGGGCGCAATGTCAGCGGACTGACCATAGAGGTGGACTAAGACCAGGGCTTTAGGCGTCCGGCCAGCCTTGGCCTTACGCTCAATGACCTCACAGGCCACCGCCGGATCCATATTCCAACTCAGGGCTTCTGAATCGATAAACACCGGCTTGGCGCCCAGATAGGTAATCGGCGCGGCCGAAGCGATGAAGGTGAGCGTCGAGCACAGGACTTCGTCGCCCGGACCCACCCCAGCAAGCCGCAGCGCTAAGTGTAAAGCGGCGGTACCCGAGGAGACGCCAACGGCGTGGCGCGAACCAACGATCTCGGCAAACTCGCGCTCAAACGCATCCAGCTGCGGGCCGATGGGAGCGACCCAGTTGGATTCGAACGCTTCGAGTACGAACTCAACCTCGGCACTGCCGACGTCAGGAGGGGAAAGGTAAAGGCGAGGCATAGCGTTTTAAAAGTGTAAAAGTGCAAATCGGAGCGGGGCTCCGGTGCAAAGGTGGAAAAGTGATACAAAACCGCCTAGACCGCGCTGAGGAATCAACGTGACGAAGGATAGTTGGTGGGCGACAGACATTCTGTTTGTTCCTTCTATGGCTACATTCACTAGATTTGAAGAAATTGAAGCGTGGAAGACCGCGGAGTTCATGGTCGTTAAAGTCTATGCTCTTCTGGCAGACGGCCCAGGGGCCAGAGACTGGGCACTGAAAGACCAACTGCAGCGAGCGTCTGTATCTATTATGTGTAATATCGCCGAAGGCTTTGAGAGCCGATCGGACCGCACATTTTACGACATGCTCCGCCGTGCTAAAGGCTCGTGCGGTGAAGTCAGGACCTTAGTCCATATCGCCGGAAAGATTGGGTATATCTCCGAGGAAAAGGTCACTGCGATGATGCCAATCTGCCTAAAGTGCTCGGGCCAGCTTCAAGCCCTGATGTCACACTTGGAAACCACACGGCCAGAAGTTCGTAGCCGTAAATTGTGGTGATCGCACCTGTCTTCACTTTTTCACTTTTGCACAAGCCTTAGGCGGGTTGCACTTTTGCACCCTCTCATTTCCACTCCCGATCCGAAAATACTCCCAGGCCTTGCAAGGCCTGCAGGAACTCTCGGTTAATGGGGTCGGCAAGGATTTGATCCACGGGAAGGTTGGAGGAGAGACGGATGAACATCTGCTCGCTCTTCTGATTGAGGCCATAGGTGCGGATATCCTTCCAAAGCAAAGGTAAGCGTTCGAGGCGTCCGACGAGTCCGTCGCGCCAACCCGCCGATTGCTCTTCGTATCGGTTAGGTTGGCCGTTCACGAGATGCCAGAAAGCCACGTTCTGCCGGCCGCCTGAGGGAACGAGATACTGGCCATACTCATAAGGCAATAAGGGGCGACCGCCGACCTGAGCCGTGACCGCATATTTACGCTCGGTGCGAATACAGCCGTTGTTAACCCAACAGGAATCAGGATTATGTGAACCTGCATCGACGACGGAGACCTTACCGGGCTCCCAGTAAGCGGCGTAGACCAAGATCGAGGTTTCGCCCCGAACATAAAGCGCTTGGGCTGACTGACTGAAATTTAAGATCCCCTGGACGTTCATGTTCCCGGCTTTGCTGTCGGCAACGGGGATATCACGGCGCGTCCAGCCGGCGATATTCCGCGGCAAGGCGTCCACGACTTGGCCCGTAAAACGGCGATCCCGGTGTGAGAAATATTCCGCCGCGACCACGAGGCCAAGTAGGAGGACGAGGCAGGTGGCCCCGACATAGAGGAGGGCTTTGCGCATATCAGAGAACGCGGGCAGGGTTGCCGACTACGGTGACACCGGCGGGCACATCACGAATAACCACGGCACCAGCACCCAGGGTGGCGCCGCTTCCGACGGACAAACCAGGGATAATCGAAACCCGGCTGCCCATGAAGACCCGGTCGGCGACTTGCACTCGCCCCGTCACATCACAATGCGCACTCAAGGTTGACCAGTCACCAATCGAAGCATCATGGCCAATCGTCACATGGAGGTTAAGCATCACGAAGTCGCCTAAAGTAATATCGGCACTCGCGATGGCGCCAGGACAGAGGACGACCCCGCGCCCGAGTTTAACCCGATCACCGACCAACGCGCGCGGGTGGATGAAGGTCAGGAAGTTTGCGCCGGCCGCCTGCAAGGGCTGCAGGAGCTTTTCCTTCACCGGCGGGAGCCCTAGTCCACAGAGGTAAAGGTTCGCGGGGTCAACGACGTGGCCCGCGAGCGGCAGGACTTGGGCAAAAGAGCCGAATGGTTGGAGGGCCTGGGGGTTGTCATCGAGGAACCCCCCCAGCTCCCAAGCCCGGCCACAATCTGGGTGCTGGGTCGCCCAGATGTAGAGCTCACGCCCAAAGCCACCAGCACCCACGATTAATAGTTTTTTCATAGTCGTTCAGGAAGGAGTTTAAGGAGGTCGCCGACGGTCTTGCAGCCGTGGATATCCGCACTGCTGATGACTAGGCCGTGCTGGGTCTCACAATGCAGGATGACGAGTAGTACCGCTAAGGAGCCCCAGTTTGGGAGCGTCGCTAACGGCGTGTGTTCGGTGGCACCGACGAAAAAGTCCACGTCATGCTGGAGCGCCTGCAGTTTTTCAGCGGAGGTCATGCGGAATGCGGATAGGGCTGAGTCGGGGCGATGACGAGTGGGCCGAACTCCGCCGCCACGGCGCCCCAAGACCAACCCACCCCAAACCCGCAAAGGACGAGCCGGAGGGAACGGGCCGAAAGCGGTTCGGCGAAGGCATGGATTAAAGCACACGGAATCGAAGCGGAGCTCTGGTTGCCGTACCGCTCCACGACGTCGCTCGGAGTCTTCTCCGCCGGGAAGCCGCACTTTCGCCCAACCGTGGTGATGACAAAACGGTTCGCTTGGTGCAGGACCAACCCATCCGTTGCCTCGACCGTGTAATGGGCGTGGCGCATGACAGCGGCGACGGCGGGGGGCGCCTGTCGGAGGGAAAAATTGAACACTTCCCCACCCTGCATCGCCAAATTAGCAGCATGACGGACGTTACCGTCCAGGTCGGGAATCTCCGTCAAGGGCTTAGAGTCATGTGGCATCCGCGCACCGCCTTGGGGGACGATGATGGCATTCGCGCCCGCGCCGTCGGCGCCGAGCTCGAAATGCCAAGCCGTGGCCAGGCCCGTGCGTTCAATCAAAGCCGCGGAGCCGGCATCGCCAAAGAGTGGGTCGGTCGAACGGTCTTTAGCGTGGGTTAACCGCGAGAGCGTGTCGCCGGCGCATAATAGCACGCGAGCGGCGCCGCCATGCGCACAGAGGAGTGCGGCCTGCTGGAGGCCGTAGACCCATCCGGAGCAACCGAGTGACAGGTCGAACGCGGCTGCCCCCGTCGCGAGGCCCAAGCGGCCATGCAGTAATGAGGCGTTATTGGGCTGGGAATGGTCGGGCGTCTGCGTGACGAAAATCACGGCATCGATGGAGGAGGCGTCTAAGCCAGCGGCGTCTAATAAGCGGCGGCTGGCGTCTTCGCAGAGGTCAAGCGCGGTGATGCCAGGCGCGGCTACCTTACGTTCGCGTAAACCGATCGTCTGCGCGGTCCGCTCCAGAATCACCCGGTCGAGGCCCAAGGCTAGGCCATCCGCCATGAAATCGCGGGTCAGCGAACCGGTGGATACGGCGAGCCCTGCTAGTCGGACGTTAGTGATGGAACTATGCATGGTTAAATTATCTTTGGGCGAATTGCCGGAGCCAGGACTCGACGCATAAGACGCCCAGCAACGGATAGGTGGCATCGATTTCGCCGCGACGGTCGGCGTCCAGTAAAGCGACCACGCCGGCACCATCGAAGACCCCCGTGCCGTCGAGTCGGCCTTCCGCGGCCAGGCGGCGTAGCTGTGGCCCATAGACCTCATGGAAGAAACTCCGCAGAGGCAGGCCGAAGCCGGACTTAGAGCGAGCGAGGACTTCGTCTGGGACCACGCCGCGGAGGGCACGCCGGAAGAGATACTTCGTTTCGCTCCCCTGGATGCGCTGCTTGTCGGTGAGACGTTCCGCAAAAGACGCGAGGTCGGCGTCGAGGAGCGGTACCCGGATTTCTACCCCGCAGGCCATGCCCATCTTGTCCTTGTAGTTCAGGTTATGGCTCGCGAGAAAGAAGCTACGGTCGAGGTGCAGCATTCGGCTCAGGTGCGTCACGCCTTCTGGTAACTGAGCCAGCGAGCCCGTCAGGAGATCTGTAGACCGCCGGTGCCCGAGGGCGGCGCGGAAATCCGCCCCCAGCATGGGCAGCATGGCCTCATGGCCCAGCCAAAGGAAATAGCTCGCGAGACGTTCAGCTGGATCTGCATCCGCATGTCCGAATAGCTTGCTTAAGCGGCGGCCCAACGGATGCGTCTGCAAGTTGTCGGCGGTCAACTGACGTAACCCCGCCCGGAGCGGCTTGGGCCACCAGCCCCAGTAGCGCTCGGACTGCAAAGCTTGGTGCCGACGGTAACCGCTGAAGAGATCGTCACCGCCCGCACCGGAAAGTAGGACCTTCACGCCACGCTCGCGTGCCGACCGACTGATCGCGTACGTCATGAACGCCGCTGGGTCAGGCGTCGGCTCATCGAGCATCCAGACCAAGCGGTCGACGTCCTGAATCGCGGCGGACTCTTGGGTAATGGCGTGCAAGGGAATGCCCAAGCGCTTCGCCGCTAGCTGGGCGTAGGGGAAATCGTCCACGAACCCATCGTTACCGGAGTGCGCCGACGCCGATGCTTGGACGGTAAAGCAAGGGTAACGAGACCCCTCGCCGAGCGCTTGGACGGAAAGGGCAGCGAGGGCTGTCGAGTCGACACCCCCAGAAAGGAATCCCCCAATCGGCACATCTGATACTAATTGCCGGCGCACCGCCTGTTGCAGGTAAGAGCGGCAGGCCTCGACCGCGTCGGCCGTGCTGAGGTCGTGCGGGCCCTGCTCATTGGGACGGGCTGCGAACCTACGCACGACAGGCAGAGCGTCTTCGCACCATTCCATAATCTCTCCCGGCTGAAGTTTGCGAATCCCGCGGGCAGGCGTCAGGTCACATGGCGCATAGAGTAATGTTAGGTAAGACGCGATCGCGACGGGGTCAGGGGACCAATCGATACCCGGCACTGGACGGAGTGCTTTGATTTCGGAAGCAAAGCGAAGCCACCCGAGGTCCGAGTCCAATAGAGCGGCTTCACTCCGGCGGCGTCACGGACTAAAATCATCCGACGCTCCGCCGGAAACCAAGCGGCGAAGGCAAAGATACCGTTAAGCCAAGGTAGACACTTCTCGCCGAAACGGGCCAGTAATTCAACAAGGACTTCAGTGTCGCTCGCCCCACGGAAGGTCACCCCTTCACTGCTGAGGCGATCCCGGAGTTCGCGGAAGTTATAGATCTCCCCGTTAAAAGTCACCACCACCCGGCGGTCGGCCGACGCCATCGGCTGTGCCCCCGCCGGCGAAAGGTCGATAATCGCTAAGCGCGCATGCGCTAGGCCGACGCGGCCTTCCGACCAAGCCCCTTGCCCGTCGGGACCGCGATGCGCAATCGCTGCACCCATTTCGGTGAGCAAGGCGGGGGCAAAGTCCCCGAAGTATCCAGCGATGCCGCACATGTTAAGTTTGGAGCCCTTGGAAAGGCGTCCCCTCGCTCAACCAAGCAAGCAAACCCACCAAATCATCCTGCACTTTGGTAATAGAAGCGGGGGCGGGATGCCCCGAGCACCTCGCAACGAGATCCGCGATGGACTCTGGCGAATAGGGGTCAAAGACCGCAAAGGGTTCGACTACCGCCCGAACGTACGGACGATCGGCGGCTAACACGGCACACTGGGCATCGGCAGCTTCGATTAAGCCTAACCCGAAACTTTCAACTAACGATGGATAAATCTGGTAGCCACACTGCGCGTAGATTGGGCCCGGCGGAGCATACCCATGGTTAGTGATGCGGGCGCCCGCCGACTGTAGGGCCGAAATTTTCGCCAGCATCGCAGGGTAAGCCGAAGTAACGGTGAGATGCAGGCTGGGGCGGAGCCCGCGAGCCAGCAAGAGGCGCCAGGCGCCAAGGAGCCGCTGGTGGTTCTTATGCGGGTGAGCCTCGCTGACATAGGCGAACTGATCCCACTGCCGCGCACCCGCGGACTGTATCGCTGAACGTGAAAAGGCAAAAAATGGCTGGACGGCGACCTGGGCACGGCCAGCGATGATTGGCTGCAGGGCCGACACCATATTGGTCGTTTGGACAAGGAAGGTGTCTGTGTTGCGTGCGTAGTGGCGAATGTAGGCCATCTTTAAGCGGGCGATACGTCGATCACTGGCTGACTGCTGCGGATACTCCTCGCAGAAGAGGAGATTATGAAAATACGTGGCCGTGGGCACCGGCAACCTAAGCAGCGGTGGCACGTTGCCAAAGCACAGCACACGTGAAAACTCCCGCCCATGAGCTTGGTAAAAGCGACGTCGGGCGAAATGATCAGGAACCGCGTCGAAGACCTTACAGCCTGCCGTATCTAGGTCTTTGACCCGGATGTCGCGCATGAGCGCAAATTCAGCCCGACCCCGCAGTTCATTGATTAGTCGACGCAAGAGGCCTACCCCGCCGCCGACGTTAACGTATGTGGCGTCGATGAGAATCATACCTTGGGAGCAATGAGGAGAGCCGGCTTGCCGCGAAACGCTCGAGTATCCGCCCAAGTCCCCAAGGCACTACCGTCTAAAATCTTTTGTACGGCTGAAAGCAGGCGGGCCCAAGGGGAGAGGCGATAACCAAGGCGAGCATAGAGGGCGGCGACCTCGGCCTGGATTTCCTTGGCGCGGGGATTCACGTAGGCAGAGAATTGGTCCGCAGTCTTCGACTGCTCGTGCATCCGGAAAGCCCAGCAGTAGTGACGAAAGCGCTGGGGGTAATACCCGCGCGCCATAAACTTCAGCCACAAATCAAGGTCCATGGCGTAACGTAAGTCGGTCGAGAATCCCCCAACCTCCCGATACAGTTCTGCGGAAAAGAAGCTGCTGGGCCCGCAGACGGTGATGGGGGCATCCGCGCGACGCAACCAGGCCGGCTGCCTCGTGGGACCTCGGAAACAGGAAATGATATTTAGGGCGGCGTCCGTGCGGACAAAGTCGCCCGAAGCCCACGCATACCGGCCATCCGCAAGGGCCAACTTCGCCGCGGCCAATGCACCAGGGAGCAGGATGTCGTCCGCGTTGAGCCAGACGAAATAGCGGCCGCGACCCCGGGCAAAGCCTTTATTGAAGGCATCGCTCTGGCCGCGATCCGGCTCGCTCACCCACCACGCTAAGCGCGGGGCATACTCCTGGAGGATATCCACCGTGCCGTCCGTGCTCGCCCCGTCGACGACGATGAGCTCGAGGTCCTGGCATGACTGCGCAAAGACCGAATCTAACGCTGCCCGGAGGAATCGGCCGTAGTTATAGGTGACGATGACGACGGTGAAGCAAGGGGCGTCCATCGGGGGAATTGGGTTGGGCGGCCGGCACCGCGGTTTTGGCAAAAGCGCGGAAGTTAAAGAGGAGGCATAGTGCCACGCCGAAGATTAAATAGGCTGAGGCTAGCCAGCCGCCCGAAATCGAGTAGACGACGAGATAATTAAAGGGCACGAGTATCACGGCCTTCTGATCGATATCGCCAGGCCCAAAGAACACACGCACGGTGGCATACAGCATTGCCAGCCACATGGAGAGCATCAGGACGGCCCCGAGCTTCAGCACCGGCGTCAGCGTACTATAGTGTAAGCCCGTGACAATTACCTTCATGGGAACGCCGGTTTCTGGGTCGTAGCCATTCATCAGAAATCCCGTGCCGAGCCCATTACCGGCGACCCAACCTCGGAGCGATATTTGCTCCAAAAATGCTTCGAATTCCAGATCGCGGCCGGTCGTATTACCGATGCTGTCGATGCCGCGGGCATTCGTGATGGAGTCTAACATGAAATATCCACCTAAAATCATTAGCGGCAGAATAAGGAATAACCAAACCGTAAAGCCTGTGGCGAAGGCCCCCATCGCACGTCGCAACAAGAGCAGCATTAATTGCGCAAATAAGAGGAAGAAGGCAACCGCGATGGAGCGCGTGAGCGTGAAATAGGCGACGAGCCCAACCATGGCCACCGACAGAATCGGCAAAAGAAGCCCTAAGCGAAAAACCACCTGCAAGGGCACTAAGAAGAGCAATGGACTGATGATGTAGAATAAGCTGATGCTAACGACACGGTTACCGGCGTCGGCGTCGATTTGCACATAGCCGAAGCGCATCAGGAGGATATTCGCCGCCCCCATCAGGATACAGACCCAGGAGACGCGGGAAACTAAGGTGCGGAGGGACTCAAAGGAGGCCTCGCCGAGCTTCAGGCCAAAGGCGACCGCGAAGAACAGCAACCCATCCAAAATAAACTCGCGTAAACCAAAGGCCCAGGTGCCTTCCGTCCCGCGCGTTAAATAAGTAACAATCATGCCATAGACCATCAACCCCACCGCCCACATAGAGGTGCCACGCCAAAAACGGTGCACGAAGAGGTAGGGAATCGCAACTAAGAGCATGATTACCCCGAAGACCACGTCACCATAGTAAGGCAGGACCGCCTTCACCCACTGCGTCGGCAAGGTCAAAACAACGTAGGCAAAAAGGAGTATCCACGTCGTAAACACCCCGACGGGCATGAGCTGACGGGGGGCGAACGGCGCGGGCATGGGCGGAGCGGGCTGCATGAATCAGAAAGTCATCCCGATGACGGTCACGGGCGGAGCGGAGGCGAGCCGGGCCTCGATGAAGGCAAGGTCGCGGCAGTAGAGGGTGTTATGCGGACCTGGCACCTCCAAGGGACGTAGCTGGCGGGCAAATGGATCGTAAGCGAAGGGCCGAAAACCAGCGGCGAGGAGTTCCGCATGCAAGACCGCCTCGTCATAGCCGTAGCGCTGGCCTAGGCCATTGAGCTCCACAATGATGGCGCGTAAGGCCGGGTTCGCCAAATGCCGCTGCGCGCCGCGGAAGACTTCCGTCTCGAAGCCTTCCACGTCCACTTTCATCAACAGCGGCGTGGCGAAGAGGTCCTCGTCCAAAGTGACGACTGGTACCTCGAGGGCAGCGGCTTCATCGGGCCGAGCTACATGGTTCATGGCATCTTGACCTTCACTCATTCGGAGCGTCCCGGGGGCTGAGCCAACCGCGGCATTCACCAAGCGCGACCGCTCATCGAGTGCATTGTTGAGCTGCAAATTATCCTGCAGTCGTTGAAAGGTAACCGGTACGGGCTCGTAGCTGACGGTACAGGCCTGGCAAACCCCGCGAGCCAAAACCGTGTAGCTCCCCATGTTCGCGCCTACGTCGACAAAGCGGTCGTCCGGACGAAGCAGGTGCAGAAGGAATGCCATGTCTTCAAACTCGTGGAGCCCCGCGTAATAATTACCCGTTAGCCCGCCCCAGCCGCGCTGCAACCAAAGCCTAGATTCACCAATCCAGTCGTAGCGGTGCCGCCCTGGACGAAGCCGCGAGATACCCTGCCACCACAGGAACCGGCCGAAGCCCAACCAGGGGCGGCCGCGCAACAATGGGTGCTGCGAAAGAAAGCGGATGGTGGGGTGCATACTTAGCGGATTTTTTTGAGTCGCTCACCGCTGACCGCGGCGACGAAGCGGACGCGCGTCGGGACCTTATGCGCCGCCAACGCGCGCCGACAAGCGTTCCGAATGGCCGCCCGGAGTTGCTCGTGGTCCGCCGCGGGCGCCGCCACGATGTCCGCCACGACCGCCTGGCCAACTAAGGCGTTGGCCTCGCCACGCACCCGGCAATCAAGGACTAAGGGTAAGTTCAAGATCACGGATTCAACCTCGGCGGGCATGAGTTTCTCTCCACCGACGTTGATCACTTCGCCCAAGCGGCCGAGGATGCGCAACGTGCCCTCGGGGCCGAGCTCGACCTTGTCGCCAGTCCGGAACCAACCATCGCTGGTGAACTTCCCTGCCCCATCGCGCGCGTCTAGGTAGCCTCCCACCTGCGTCAGACTCCGCAGCCAGAGTTCATCGTCCACCACTTTCCATTCGGTGGACGGGTCCACAAACCGGATGAAGGTCGAATCGGCATCCGGACTTTCCGTCCGGATAATGCCGGTCTCACTCGTGCCAAAGGTCTGGATAAAGCGCACCCGCGGGAAGGCTGCCCGCAAGCGTGGCAGTAGGCCCGGCGGCATGGGCTCCGTGCCGTAGGTGATGACACGCAAGGAACCAAGGTCGTGGGCATGGTGTTCACCGGAAACCAGGAGTAGATTTAAAAACGTCGGCGAGGCCGGCAAGACGGCGACCCGATAATGGGCTATCGCTGCCGCGACGACGGCCGCGGAGCGATCAGCGGGGACCACTAAGGTGGACCCTGTTGCCAAAGCGCCGAGCAACGTGTTCAGCCCGCCAATGTGGTCGAAGCCGAGCAACGCGAGCACCGGCAGGCGATTGCGTCGGCGGTCTTGGTAGGTGGAAAGTAAGACGGTGAGGTCTTGCACCATCGCTTTCGGCCGGCCGCTAGTCCCGCTGGAAAAAAGTACGAGGCCCGCATGGCCCTGCGTCCGTAATTGACCGAAGGCCGCATGCGCCGAGGGCTCGGACATCCGCGGTAAAAGCGTCCAGCCAAAGCCCGCGCTCGTGACAATCCATTGCGCACCGATCTCGCCAAGTTTCCCCGGGTGCTCAGCCAGATTGCCGGCCAGCGGGGTCACGCTATGGCCAGCTTCAGCCAAGGCGAACAGCCAGGCAACCGCCGCTGGCTCATGCTCTCCGACAAGGGCGAAGACCGCTGGGCCGTCCAAGGCTAGGGCCTGCAGGTCGATGCGGATGGCCGCCTGCAGGCGAGCGAGGTCTGCATAGGTACAATCGCCCCAAGGCCCTTGCATGGCGAGGGCTGGACCGCAGTCCTGCAAGCGTTGTTCAAACCAAACGGACATCAGTTGAGTTGACCGAGGTAACGAATGGAGCCGTTGGCTAAGGAAGGCGCCCGCCATTCTTGGGCGATAAAGTCGACGGCCTCCGCAAGCGTTGTCCCTTGGGGCCGGCCGATACGCTGATTAAGGGTATGGATTTTATCGGCCCCGACGGCCCGCGTGAGGTCCGTATCGACAGGACCAAGCCCCACGGCGTTCACGCGGATACCATAGGATTGCAATTCGGTGGCAGCGACCTTGGTCAAGGCTTCCACGGCGGCCTTGCTCGCCACATAGGCGGCTTCGCCCGCCAACGACAGCGGCACCGCAACTGTCGTGAGGTTGACCACCAAGCCCGCCCGCTGCCGAACCATCGCCTTACCGACTGCCTGTAGGCAATGCAGCGTGCCGAGGTAATTCACGCGCATGAGGGCTTCGGCCGTGGCCGCAGGTGTAAGCAGTAAAGCGTTCATCGACGCCGCGCCGGCGTTATTGATCAGTAGGTCAATCCGGCCAGCGGCCAGCACGGTAGCGACGGCGGCCTGCACCGACGCCTCGATACCCACATCCACGGCATGGGCTTGAAAATGCGGATGGACCAAAGACTGCGGGCTACGGGCGAAGCCGTGCACGGTCCAGCCGTCGGCCAGTAGGCTTTCGGCGAGGGCCCGGCCAAGGCCGCGCGACGATCCCGTTATGATAGCGACAGGCATGGGTTTAGGCTCGGGTAGCGGTGACAATTTCGACGATGTGGTCAGCCAATAAGCCAACGCGACGGAAGGGGGAAGTCAGGCGGCTCATCGCCTTCTCATCGGCAATGGTCACCCATACCCCACAGGCTTTATGAATGTCGCCCTCGAGGTCGGACATCAACGTCACGAGGCCAATGCTGTCGAGAGGGGAAGCCTCACCAAAGAGGCGGGTCTGCTCATCGGCCATTGCCAAGGCCGGCTGGCCCAACTCCTGCCCGAAGCGGGCGAGTCGAGCTAAGACGAGCTTTACGGCGTCATCCCTTGTAAAGGTTGGCATGTTCATGAAAGTTTTTGGGCAACACCCTGCAGCACATCGACGAATTGGGTCGCGAGATCGCCACGGGCGAAACGTTCCTCCGCGAGAGTCCGCGCGGCAACCGCGGCGCGCCGGCACCGTTCCGGGTCAGCGGCCAAGGCCTGCAAAGCATCGGCGAAAGCGGCGGGGTCACGAGGCGGCACCACGATGCCGGCGCCGGCTTGCTTAATCATCGCCGCTAACCAACCAGGGTAGTTATTGACGATGGGAATCCCCGCGGCGGCGTAATCGAAGAATTTATTAGGCGAGGTACCGTCGTAGAAGGCCGGCACATCCTTGAGCACCATCAAGCCGCAATCGAGTGACGCCGTGATGGCCCCTAACTGCTGCTTCGGGAAAGGGTCGAAGAAGAGGCAATTGGTCAGGCCATCAGCTGCGGCCAACGCCCTTAGGCGGTCTTTTTCCTTCCCGTCGCCGATGAAGGCCAGCTTGACGCGGGTATCGCCGCGTCGACGCAGCTCGCGGGCAACATCCAATAAGGCATCGAGGCCGTTGGCCGGGCCATGGGCGCCCGTAAAGCCCGCCACAAAATCCCCCGTGGTGATGCCGGGTAAAGCGAGCGGCGCCCGCCGGCGGGGGTGAAACAAATCCAAATCGCACCCGTTCGGAATCAAGGTAACCGCGCGGCCCTGCGGCGCGCGGCGTTGAATCCCCGCCACGATCCCAGGGGAAAGTCCAATACACGCATCGGCGCCGCGATAAGCCGCCCACTCGAGGAAAGACATGGCACCGAGCAGTAAAGGGTTTCGCACCCCTAAGGCACGCGGGAGCTCGGGCCAAAGGTCACGCACCTCAAAGACGAAAGGCTTCCCGCGGAGCCAGCGCGCGGCGAGCCCAGGAAGGGCGGCCGTCAGCGGCGTCGAAGTGGCGAAGGCAACGTCGTAACTTTCGGTTAAGGCCAAACGGAGCGAGCGAAGGGCAAACCAGGTGAACGTCCAACCACGCCGCAGTAAGCTGTCACGGTTAGAGTAAGGAAGCGGCAGGGAAATCACATCGATGCCGTCGACGTCGCCGCGCGACCAACCGGCCCGTTGATTCCAGGGTAGGTTCAAGCCCGACTGAGCGTGGGCACCGCAAACCATCGTGACCGAATGCCCACGAGCGACGCAGGCCCGCGCGAACTCATAGGAACGCGTCCCACCGGACCCAAGCGGGGTCGCAAAATGCTGATGGAAGTAGAGGAGCCGCATACCGGCGGGCGCTTAGCCGAGATCCTGTTCCAAGACGGCGCGAATTTTACGGGCGGCGGTACCGTCACCGTAGGGATTCTGTAGTTTAGAGCGGCGCAGGTACTCAACCGGGTCGTCGAGTAGGCGCGTGGTTTCCTGACAAATGCGCGCTGGGTCGGTACCGACCAAGATACAAGTCCCGGCGGCGACGGCTTCGACGCGTTCGGTGGTATTACGTAAAACCAAGACGGGCTTCCCCAAGGAAGGCGCCTCTTCCTGCACGCCACCCGAGTCGGTGAGAATCACCGTGGCGCGATCCATGAGCCAGACGAAGTCTTCATAGCGCGCTGGCGAAATCAGGGCGATCCGCGGGTTTTTACCGAGGAGCCGATGCACTGGTTCCTGGACTAAGGGATTAAGGTGCACCGGATACAGCACGCCGAGGTCTGGATGGCGCTCCGTCAGTTGCTGCAGCGCCCGGCAAATTTGCTCGAAGCCTAAGCCGAAGGATTCGCGGCGGTGGCCCGTAACCAGCAGCCACCGGGCCTTCGGGTCGGTCAGGAACCGCTGCGCGAACGCCGGTGGGACGCCTAAGCGCGCGATGACTTCCGCGTCTTGCCCGAGGCCCTGCAAGCGAGCCCGCGTCCAGAGCAAGGCATCGACCACGGTATTACCAGTCACAGTGCAGGATTTATCGTCGATAGCTTCGCTAAGGAGGTTTTCGCGGGCCTGCTCGGTCGGACAGAAATTCCAACGGACTAAGGGTGCGGTCAAGCGGCGGTTCATCTCCTCTGGAAACGGCGAGCGCATGTCATCCGTGCGGAGGCCGGCTTCCACGTGCCCCACTGGGACGTTCGCATAGAACGCGGCCAAGGCCGAACCGAGGACGGTCGTGGTATCACCCTGCACAAGGACCGCATCGGGACGGGCCATGGTAATCCAAGCGTGGACGGACGTGAGGACCCGAGCAGTAAGATCAGACAAGCCTTGGCCGGGCTGCATGAGGTTCAGGTCCACATCTGGACGGAGGCCAAAGACGGCGAGCGTCTGGTCGAGCATCTGACGATGCTGGGCGGTCACGACGAGTACCGGGCGAATTTTCTTCGACTGCAGCAGCTCAAAATAGAGCGGCGCCATCTTGATGCATTCGGGACGGGTGCCAACAATCAGGGCGACAGTACGCATGTTGTTTAAAGGGGGTAAGGGAGGCCGTCGACCAACACGGCGTCGGGGCGTAAATCAATGGTGCAACCGAGGGCGGTCACGAAAGTGACGGTACGACCAGCAGCCGTCAGTCGGCGCGTCCAAGACGGTTCCCGGCGACCATACCGCGGCGCAAAGAAGCCCTCCCCTGTCTGCGTATCCGCTGAAATCCAAGTTTCCGCAGAGGGTTCCGAGCAGACCACGGATAGCCGCTCCAGTCCGGCACGGGTGCGGCCGTGCCAACGAAGTTCGCAACCGTCTGCGGCAGCGGAAGCGTGGACTTGATCGACGATGACAAAGCCTTGCGGTAAACGCAGGAGCCGGCGGGTCCACGTGGCTCCCGCCAGATCGCGCAGGCTGGCACAAAAGCCCAAGGGCTCGGACTGGCGGATACAAGGTACCCACGGCAACCACAGGAATCGGCCGGCCTTACGCATCGGCCCACGGCCCGCCTGGGTGACGACATTATGGTGCACGGCTGATCCAAAATCTTCCGCTGAGCCGCCACGGTAGGAAAATGTGCCGACGTCTTCGGTGAGCCAGGCGCCATCCCAATAGAGGGAGACGTGCAACTGGTCGGCCTGGCTAGGCCGGTTCCGCCAAGCGGAGGGCATCCGCATAAACGCCGCACCGCGATAGTTGCGCAACACGCCGACGCCAGCGGCCAGACAGTCCACCTGTCCGCCACCCGCCTCAGAGCGCGTGGTGATCGGCATAGGCCCAACCAATAACAGGGAGGCCTCATCCCACGGACCAGCGACTGGCCGAGTGCCGAGGAACAAGGCCTGCGCGGCGCCAACGGCGGGGCGAAAGTCGTGGGCGGGCACTCCGCTCAGGGGAAAGAGGTCGGCGCTATCGTCGGCACCATAACGCGGCACGGTCCCGTCCGCCTCCATTAAGTTCAGCAGGAACTCAGTGGCTTGGCTGACCTGATCGCGCGTGTGCGGCGGGAGCCGTTCACCTTCTGCAATCAGGACAACCTCGGCCCACGTCATGAGCTGCAAGAACAGACGATGGTAGTTCGAAGAGTGCTGACTGAAGCCACCATCCGCATCAACGAGCGCATCGACCTGCGGAAAAAGGGTCTCGAGCCCTTGGTCGCGCCAGCCCGCAGAGCCTTCCAGCTGCGGCCACAATGCGCCCGCGGTGAAGAGTCCTAATGACTCGCTGATGCCGTGGTTGTTCTGCTGCGAAAGGGCGTACGACAGGTGCGCCTGGATACGCTCCACCGTCGCCGTCGCCAGCCGGGCGGTCAGCAGCACGCGCGTATCCGTCGTCGCGGGGTGACTACGAAAGGCCTGCAACGCGTAGCCTACAGCGATGAGCCGGAACGATGCTTCCTGTCCGCACATCCATTGCGGCCCACGGTTGGGCGGGTTAGCCTGCATCCAGTCTTCGAGCAAAGCCCAGAAACGTTCGACGTGCCGAGTCTCTCCATCGAGCACCCAAGCACGCACTAACGGGTAGACCCAAGCGAAGCGCGAGAGTTCCCAAACCCCTTTGATGTCGGTAGTGCTAGCGTCCGAGAGTTTCGTCCAATGCCCGGAGGCATCCACGCTAGCGCCATTGAGCACGCTCGTTTGCCAACATGGCTGCAAGCCGGCATCAAATAAGTCGTGGTTAAAGATTCGAAAACGCCCGAGCGCTAAGAGATCGGCGTCAGCAACGGGGGAATGTCCATTCTCGACTGCCCACGCTTCCACATGCGGGGCCAGAAAAGCCCGGTCGATTTTAGCAATCGGGAGACAGGGTGCGGAGCGACGCCAGCGAGCCGCATAATCGTCGGGCACCTGAATCTGGTCCCAAGTCTGCAGCGGGCAGCGACGCTCCAGCCAGCCGAACGAACGTTCGGCCTGGAACCAAAGCCGCCGCAAAAACCATGCGGGGCCAAGATGCTGGAGAGCGGAAAGATACAAAAAGATTAGCGAATTTGGCCGCGCGTATCGATGAGCGCCTTGCCAGCGAACGAGGCTAAGGTCAGCGACCCGAAGGCCCGGTGATCAACCAGCAGAACAATCACGTTCGCGGCCGCCATGGCTTCTTCAAGACTCACGAGCTTGGCCTTGCCCGCTAAACCGGGTGGCAAGGTGCGCACATGCGGCTCGACGGCCAAGACGGGGAGGCCGGCAGCGGCGAGCGCCGCGGTAATTTCGACCGCTGGAGATTCGCGTAGGTCATCGACGTTGGCCTTGAAGGCTAGCCCGAGGCAGGCCACGACCGGCTGAGCGTGCTGAGCGGCGGCCGCCCGGACTTGCGCGACGACGTGATGCGGCTTGTGGTCATTCACTTCACGGGCCGTACGCATGAGGCGAGCCTCCTCGGGCGCTGCGGCTACAATAAACCAAGGGTCCACGGCGATACAGTGACCGCCCACCCCGGGCCCGGGCTGCAGAATCTTCACGCGGGGGTGGCGATTCGCCAAACGGATGAGTTCCCAGACGTCGATTTTTAGGCGATCACAAATTAACGAGAGCTCGTTAGCGAAAGCGATGTTCACGTCGCGGAAAGCGTTCTCGGTCAACTTCGCCAGCTCAGCCGTCCGGGCATCGGTCAGAAAAATCTGGGCGGTGCAAAAGGTTTCGTACAAGGCCTTGGCGCGAACGGACGCGGCGGGCGTAAGGCCACCCGCGATACGATCATTGGAAACGAGTTCCTTAAGCATCTGACCGGGTAAGATGCGCTCGGGGCAATGCGCGTAGAGAATATCCGGCGGGAGTACGAGACCGCGACTAGCTAACTCTGCTTCCAGCCAAGCTTTTACTTTTTCGGTCGTGCCGACCGGAGAGGTGGATTCAAGGATAACCAGGTTGCCGGCGCGGACGTGCGGAGCCAGCGAACGGGTGGCGGCCTCGACATACGAGAGGTCGGGCAAGCGACTCCCGTCAGGCTGAACGTCAAAAGGCGTAGGGACGGCGAGAATGAAGACCGCCGCCGGTGCGGGGACGGTGGCCGCACGTAAGTTGCCCGATTGCACAGCGGCGCGGACGAGTACATCTAGGTCGGGCTCCTGAATGTGGATTTTACCGCTATTGATGGTCTCGACCACCGTAGGGCTGATGTCGACGCCGAGGACGCGCTTACCCTTGGTCGCGAAGATGGAAGCCGTCGGTAAACCAATGTAGCCGAGGCCGAGGACGCACAGGTCGTTCATGGAGAGGAAGAGATGGGCATGCTTTGCATACGAATGGACCAGCGGGATACCTCCAGTAACTCGTCGAGGGGAATGGGGGGTGGGGCGGCGGCGGTGGCGGCCCGGAGAAAAGCTTGGAGCGCCCAGCGGTGGCCTTTGTCGGGCGAAGACATCCAGAAGCCGCCGCGGTTAAATCCAGTGATACCGCGACCGCGGCACTTCGTCCAGTTATCGATTTCCACTTCCCAATCCGCACCAGAAATCTGGAAGTGCTCCTTGGGCTGACTGGGCGAGAGGTCCGTGAGGTAATGAATTTGGCCCGTGGAGCCGTCTGCAAACTCTAAGGTAAAGCGACCCGCATCTTGTCCATCGGCACCGCGATAGGTGGCGTGGACGGAAGCAATCGGAACGCCCGCCCAGTAACGGAAGAGGTCCACGAAGTGGCAGGCCTCGCCGACAATCCGCCCGCCACCTACTTGCGGGTCTAAGAGCCAATGATCACGCGCGAGGGTGCCGGCATTGATGGTGGCTTCAAAATGCTTTGGACCCGGGATTTGCCGGAGGCGCTGGGCAATATGTTGGGCCAGCGGGGCGAAGCGACGGTTGAAGCCCACCATGAGGAGCTGGCCAGAGGCTGCTTGGGCGGCAGCGATTTCCGTTAACTCGACCTCGGAGAGTGCCAACGGCTTCTCGACCCAGACAGCCTTACCAGCCTGCAAGGCCGCGATGGCCTGGGCCGCGTGCTGATGGTGTCGCGTCGACAGGAAGACCGAGCGGACAGCCGTATCGGCGAGGACTGCCGGTAAATCCGTGGAGACACGCCAGGCCTTAGCTTGGCGGGCGACAATCAAAGCGGAGGCACCTCGGGCTGAAACCACATGGGCGACGACCGGGCACGGGTTTTGGGCGAGCAACGCAGGCACGAGCGTGCGAGCGGCAAAATTTCCTGCGCCGATGAGTGCCACCTGCTGAACGGCGGGTGACGGCACGGATGACCGGAGGGTAACGTTTTGCGCTAAGAGGCCCTCGGCATCGCCATAGGCCAGTAGCAGACCCAGAGTCCCCTTTCGGTGCATCGTGCCGTAAGCGCGATCTGCATGCTCAAACGCTAGGCGTTCGGAGATTAAACCCTCGGTCGACAGACGACCTTGGGCCATGAGCGTGAGTACCGCCTGAAAGTTACTCCGCGCCGAGTAAACATCCGTCGGGTCGGGTGAGCCATAGGACTGGGAAACCTGAAAGCTAACTTCGTTGCGGTAGAAATCCGCGCGATTCAGTTGCAGTCCGACTACGCCAACCAAGACGACTTTACCGTGGCGACGGCAACAACGGGCGGCGAGATTAACGGGCTCTGAGGCCGGCGTGGAAGCAGTGATGAGTACTCCCGCAACGCCCGACCCTTCCGACCAAGCCAGGATGTCGGGCAACGGATCAGCCGACGCGTGTAACGTGAAGCAGCGGGCGCCGAAACGTTCGGCGGCCAGGCATTTATCTGGATCGGGGTCGAGGCCATAGACCTCGTACCCTTGGGCGACCAGTAAGCGCACCGCGAGTTGGCCAATTAAACCCAGACCACTGACCACAATGCGGTCGCCGGGCTGGGCACCCATTAAGCGCACCCCTTGAAGGGCGATGGCGGCGAGGGGCGTAAACACCGCGTCCTCGTCGGTAACATTGTCGGGAATTCGCTCGACGAGTCCATCGGCCACCGAGACGACTTCCGCGTGCGGTCCATTGGAAACGACGCGGTCGCCCAGCGAGAGGTCCGACCTCGTCGGGGACGCGACGACCCGACCAACATTGCAATAGCCCATGGGAATGGGCTGAGCGAGCTTGCTCCGGATGGCCTGGACAGCGGGCAGAAAACCTTCGGCCCGAATCTTTTGCCAAACTTGGCGGACCCGCTCGGGCTGTTGGCGGGCCTTCTGCAACCAGCCAGCGCGGCCGAACTCCACCAACATGCGCTCCGTGCCGAGTGACACTAACGAATGCGTGGCTTGAATCAGGACGCACCCCGCCGCCGGGCCCGGCGCAGGCACGTGAGCCAGTTCCGTTCGACCGGAACCTAAGTACTGAAGAATTTGTCGCATCCTAGCTCCTTAAACCTACTCCCCTTCGGCCGGTAAAACGTCCGCCTGGGTCCGTAAATCGTGTTCGGTGAACGTCACCATCGCGGCGACAATCAAGGCCAGGGAATAGAGCAGCGGCGTGAACCAGAAAATTAATTCGAGTGATGCGTGCAGGCTCACGAGAATCAGCACGCCGGCCAACGGAATCGCCTCGGGATGACCGCGGCGACAGGCCCGGCAAATCCAACGTCCCAACCACCACAAGCCAACGAGGACCGGAAGCATCCCGACTACGCCCCATTCGGCGAGCATCTGCAACCAGTCGCAATGGGCATAGGTAGCACGAATGGCCAACTTGCCATTCGCGTCTTGGAGGGGCTTCTCGTCCGCCTGAAAGACCGGGGAAACCCAACGGTAAGAACCGGCGCCCCAACCCGTCCAGACCTTACCTGACCAGCCGCCGGCACTGGCCATCGCCCAGGTCGAGCGGCGGAGGGGTGCGCGGTCATCGGCGCCGCTGACCTGATACTTATCGGCCTTCAACTGGATTTTTTTCTCCAGACTCCGGAAGTCGCCGGCGAAAAAGAAGGCTGCGAAAACCACCGCCAGCCCGGCGACAGAGACCCAGATGACATCACGCGACGCCAGCGCTTCCTTCGGCGTGCCCAGAAAATAAGCCAGCGGGGTAACGACCGCCAACAGGACGAGCCCCATGATAGAGGCGCCGACACTCGTCGTGAAGAAAACAAAAGTCCGAGGAAAGCGGCGCAAAAAGCGGCGAGGAGGTAGGGCCCCCCACGGGTAACGGAAGCCTGGGTGCGACGTAAATGCCAGAAGGTCAGCGCTACCGCGACGGCGGCATTCAAATAAAAATAGATGCCCGCGTGGTTCCGGTTGATAAACGTCCCGAACGTGGTTGCCCCGACGGGCACGGGATAGCCGAGGATCTCTTCCATATAGCCCCGTTGATTGAGAAACCCGTAGACGGCATAGACGACCGCGACCGCGAGGCCAATCCAAGCGAGGATGACTAGGCCTCGCCGCCGGCGCAGGCCGGCGCGCAGCGCCCCGAAGATCAGCCAAGGTCCCATTAAGGTAAGCATGAGGCGCCAAGCGTTCATGCCACCTGGGTCATTTTCATCGGACACGAACGGCGCCACGAGGCCGCTCGGCAACCACGCCACTGGCTTCTCCTTGAAGATGCGCCAGAAGAGGTCCTTCTCCACGACCGTGCCCCAGGGGTTCAAGGCCTGCACCGCGCAATAAGTGAAGAGAATAACCACGACCCAGAAAGGAACGGATGTCACCCAATCGCGCAGGCATTCCTTGGCGGGCCGGGAGCGTCGGTCGCCGTAAAGGAGAATCGCGGGGAAGACTTGAGCGACTAGGCCGCCCACCGGGAAGGCCCAATAGTCGACATTCGTCAGGGCGCTGAAGCCATCGTCCGGGCTCGGTAGCCGCAACCAGGTATATCCCAAAGCGAGCGCCCAAGCTCCGAGCGCATAACACTGCGCCCGATGATTTCCCACCGCCGCCACCAGCGCCGCCACCGCTACGCCCAGCAACAGTAGCATCGGCCAGAGCACCACCCCACCCCACGTCCAAGGCACCAGCACGAGGATGGCCGCCGTCAAACCAATGACGGAAATCTCACGGGGCGTGAGCGCCGGCCGACGCAAACGGTGGCCAGCTTCAATAGTGCGGTCAGCAGCCATGCAAATTAAACGAGGCCCGCTTGATAGATATCGTGGATGCGGAGCAGGCCGAGGCAACGTTGCGTCGTCGGCTCAGTCACGGGCAGGACGGAAATCTGCGACGGGCGATCCTCCATAACCCGGGCGGCATCCCCGAGCGAAACCGCGGGGTGCGTGCGGATGGGGTTTTTCGTCATGATATCGCCGGCGTTAGCCGCGTTGAGATCGATACCACGGCTCAAAGCCCGCCGAAGGTCACCATCCGTGATCAAGCCGGCCAGGACTCCATCCGTGCCCAAGATACAAGCGGCGCCGTGCGGATGACGGGTCATGGCGATGACGGTGTCACGGAGCGATGTTTCTGCGGAAACGACCGCACAACGCTCGAGCGGTTGCAGGGCTTCGCCCACGGTGAGTAGTAAATTGCGCCCGAGTTGACCTGCCGGGTGGAAGCGCGCGAAGTCGCTCGCGGCAAAACCGCGCTTAGTCATCAAGGCCGCCGCCAAGGCATCGCCCAAGGCTAACGTCAGGAGCGCACTCGTTGTTGGGACCAGCCCCAACGGGTCGGCTTCCGGGCGCGCGCCAATATCGAGGACAATATCGGACTGCGTGGCCAGGGGAGACTGGACATTGCCGACAATGGCAATGAGCGGGGACTTGAAAGAGCGCAGGACGGGCAAGAGCCGCACCAATTCGGCGGTCGAGCCCGATCGGGACACGAGGATGACCGGATCGCCGGGCTGAAGGATACCCAGGTCGCCATGGACGGCGTCGGCGGCATGCAGAAAAATCGCGGGCGTCCCTGTACTGCACAGCGTCGCCGCGATCTTCTGCGCGATGAGGCCGGACTTACCGACGCCGCAAAGGACGACCTTGCCGGAATGCGCAGCAATCAAATCGACGGCCTTCGTAAAGGTGCCGTCCAGACGCGTGGCGAGTTCGGAGAGCGCCTCGGCTTCGGCCTGCAGGAGAGCACGGGCGGAATTTAGGGGAGTGGTCATGGGGTGAAAGAAGAAAGAGTTGAGGCAGGGATGGAGGGCAAAGGTGCAAAGGTGGTGAGCGGGCGGTAAAAGAAATAGGTCGGGCCGACGATTGGCACCTTGGCGCGCTGCGGCTCCTGCCGAAGCCTTAGGCCGCGATCACAGCATCTTCCGGGCGACCTCAAGGTCTTCCGGGGTATCAATCGCCACGGGATGATACTGGGTAACGACGGTCTGGAATGTGAAGCCGTGAGCCAGGAAACGTAGCTGCTCCAGCGACTCGACCGTTTCGAGTTCGGTGGGTGCGAGCTTCGAGTAACCAGCCAAAGTTGCGCGGTCGTAACCGTAGACGCCGATATGGACCCAGTAATCGCGACGAGCAACCCACTCGGTCGGATCAACGCCGCGGAGGTGCGGAATCGGACTCCGCGAGAAGTAGATGGCTTCGCCACTCTCGGCCCGAACGACTTTGACCACACTGCTAGCCATTAGACGCTCCGTTGTCTGAATCTTCGCGACGGCGGTGACCAGCCGGCACTTCGTCTCCTTCCAGCGCGAGATCAAGCCGTCTAAAAGGTCGGGCTGAATAAAAGGCTCGTCGCCCTGGACGTTCAGGAAAAAATCACCGGGCACCTGGTCGATGACGCTCGCCATGCGCGCGGTCCCTGAAGGGCAATCGGGAGAAGTCAGCACGACTTCCGCACCGAAGCCACGGGCGACCTGCGCAACCTCTTCGGAATCAGTCAGCAGGATGACGCGGTCCGCCTGGCGGACCTGCTTGGCCTTTTCCCAAACATGCTGGACCACGGGCTTACCGCCGAGGTCGAGCAGAACCTTGCGCGGTAGGCGCGTCGAGGCGAGGCGAGCGGGGATGCAAAGGGTAATGGACATTATGAAACAGGGGTTGGGGGATTCGTTGGCTAGTGGGCTAGGAGCATCGGTGGGAGTGCGGAGGTCCGAATTAGCAGCCAAGGGAAGCCGGGGCTTGAAGAATAGGAACGGTGATATCCGGCACTAACCGAGTGAACGTACCCACTATTCAACCAGCCAACGAAGCAACTAGGCCGCTTACTTCCGCGCGTCGGTGCCGTGCTGGAGATACCAGGCGTAGACCCCGCGGATACCTTCATCTAAGCCAATTCGGGGACTCCAACCGAGGCTCTTAATGCGAGCGACATCCATGAGTTTGCGCGGGGTACCATCGGGCAAGGCGGGATCGAACTCTAGCTGTCCCGCAAAGCCGACGATGGTCGCAACCTTCTCGGCTAACGCTCGAATGGAAAGCTCTTCACCCGAACCAATGTTGATATGGCCGGCCTCAGCATAACGGTCCATCAGCAACAAACAGGCACTCGCCACATCGTCGGCGTGGAGGAATTCGCGGAGCGGCGTACCCGTGCCCCAAAGCATCAGCTGGGCGTCGCCCCGGAGCTTGGCTTCATGCATCTTGCGAATCAGCGCCGGGAGTACGTGGGAGTTTTGAAGCGAGAAATTATCGCCCTGCCCGTAGAGGTTGCAGGGCATTGCGCTGATGAAGTCGCACCCGTATTGCTGGCGGGCGAAGGTACAGAGCTTAATCCCAGCAATCTTGGCGACCGCGTACGCCTCGTTGGTAACCTCGAGCGGGCCAGTGAGCAGCGCCGCCTCTTGAATCGGTTGCAGGGCGAACTTCGGGTAGATGCAACTGGAACCCAGAAACAATAACTTCTGCACGCCGGCATGGCGGGCCCCGTCGATGACGTTCGCCGCCATCATCAAATTGTCGTACAGGAAGTCGTACGGCGCCGAGGAATTGTGGTGGATGCCGCCGACGCGGGCCGCCGCCATAATCACATAGGTTGGCCGCTCGTGGGCGTAGAACGCCCGCACCGCCGCACCATCGCGGAGGTCGAGCTCGGCCGACGTCCGCACGATGACCTGCGTATGGCCAGCGGCCTGCAGGGCACGCACGATGGCTGACCCGACCATACCGCGGTGACCCGCGACGTAAACTTTAGCAGTGCGATCCATCCGCTCAGCGATGCTTGTGAGCGACGAGCTTCAGGTCCGAATCGACCATCTTGTGCACCAGTTGCTCGAAGGATGTCTGCTGGGGATCCCAGCCTAATTCGCGGATGGCCTTCGCGGGGTTACCCAAGAGCTGCTCGACTTCGGTCGGGCGGAAGTAGCGCGGGTCGACGGCGACCAGCGTCTTGCCCGACTTCGGGTCGATGCCCTTCTCGTCCGCCCCAACGCCCCGCCATTCCAATTCGATGCCCGCGCGACGGAAGGCGTGCGTGCAGAATTCGCGCACGGTATACATCTTACCCGTCGCAATGACGAAGTCATCGGGCTGGTGATGCTGCAGGATAAGCCACATGCACTGGACGAAGTCGGGGGCATAGCCCCAATCGCGTTGCGAGGACAGGTTGCCGAGGAAGAGGCAGTCCTGCCGGCCGTGGATAATATTCGCAACGGCCAGGGTGATTTTGCGGGTGACGAACGTTTCCCCGCGCCGCTCTGACTCGTGGTTAAAGAGGATACCGTTACTGGCGAAGATGCCGTAGGCTTCGCGGTAGTTACGCGTAATCCAATAGGCGTAGATCTTGGCGACACCGTAAGGGCTGCGCGGGTAGAACGGGGTGGTCTCCGACTGCGGCACTTCGACGACCTTGCCGTAGAGCTCGGAAGTCGACGCTTGGTAGATCCGGACCTTCTGCTCCATCTTCAAGATACGGATCGCCTCGAGGAGGCGAAGCGTGCCGAGGCCGTCGGTGTCGGCGGTGTACTCCGGCACATCGAAGGAGACCTTCACGTGGGACATCGCGCCGAGGTTGTAGATTTCGTCCGGCTGTACATCGCCGATGACGCGGATGAGGTTGGTGCTGTCGCCCAAGTCGCCGTAGTGGAGCTTGATCTTCTTGATGTGGATGTCGCGGACGAGGTCATCCATGTAAAGGTGCTCGATCCGTTCCGTATTGAAACTGGAGGAGCGGCGGATGAGCCCATGGACCTCGTAGCCCTTATTGAGTAAGAACTCGGCGAGGTAGGAGCCGTCTTGACCGGTGATGCCGGTGATGAGTGCGCGTTTTTTCATGTCTGGGAAAAGTTAGGCCTGTTTGGCTTGGGCGATGATGCGGGAGCTGCTGTCGATCTTGGCGCCCAAGCCGTCGATCAGTTTAGCCCCATGCTTATTTAGCACGACCATCTCGGGAATATTGCCGGCATGGCGGTCGCCACCCTTGCAGAAGACGGCGTCGTGACCCGCGGCGCGGGCCTCGCTGATGAGCAACTCTAAGGTCGCGCAGACTGAGCCGTCTTGGTCGATGGCGAGGACCGCCCGGTCAACGATACGGAGCGCGGTGGTCACCGCGAGCCGGGTGTCCTGGTCCATGAAGGACTTACCTTTTTTGAGCGCCCCTTGGGCGTCATTATTCACGATGACCCAAAGCGCGTCTCCTTGGGCGCGGGATAGCTCTAGTAACTCGAGGTGCCCGCGGTGCAAGGGATCGAAATAGCCGCTGGTGATGGCGATACGCATAGGGTGACGAAAGGTTTAAGCGGTTTGCGGTGGGCGGAAAGCGATTAGGAAGATGCCGCCAAGGTGGGGCTTGGGATAGGAGGCCGTAAATGTTGGGTGGAGGATATTATTTTCTAACCACCAACCACTACTGCTTATTTAGCTACCCGGGTAGGCTACCGCACGTGGAGGCGATGGTCGCCGCACGTGAGGGAAGATGGACTGTCAGCCGAGTGATCGGCCAAAAACTTTAGGACTCCCTCGGGGGAGGGAGCATCAAAGGAAAGAGTTCGAGGGCACGGGCGTTCCAGCGGCGAAGCTGGGTCAGCCGTTCGATGACCGCGGGAGAGGCTTGCGTGCCCTGGGCGCCTTGGACGATGCGGTCGAGGCTGGGGCTCGATTGCTCCAAGGCGGGTAAAACCTGACTGCGCAGCAGGGTGACCAAGGACGCGGCCAAGGAGGGGGTCGGTTGCCAGCGCTCCCGGCGGGAGCCAGGGGCCTTAACCGAGAGGACCATGCCTTGATCTCTAAGAAACTTAAGTCCTTGACTGACAGAGCCTTTACTCATCCCTAGGCGGCCCTGGATTTGGTCGAAATCGACCGCCGCAGGCGACGCATAAAGCAACGAATAGATCTCGGCGACCGAACGCGGGACCCCTAAAATACCCGCCATTCTGACGAAAAACTCCGCTAATTCAGCTTCATGGGCACTCAGCGGCGCAAAGGAAGGCCGGCTCTTACGACGGGCAGATAGTTTAGATGAAGGGGGCGTCATCGGACTAGCGGGGGACTCGGTTGATGTTTCAATATTTTTTGAACATACGCAAGGGCTTTTTGCCAGAATGAGTTAAAGTGCCCAGATACCCCTGCCCTGCCCACCCTTGCCTCTCCTTCGGGCAAGGCCTAAATCTGGCTACACCCATGCGACGTCTTACCCTGGCCTTCTGCGGTTGTGGATCCCGCGCTCGGACCTACGCAGGGATCGCCGCTGAGATGCCTGACCGCTTTGCGCTCGTGGCTGGGGCCGACCCGGTCGAAGGACGCGTCGAGTTCATCCGGGGCAAGTCTGACCGTCCGTCGGACTTCCAGGGCTTCGCTTCAGCCGAGGCCATGTTCGCGGCCGGCAAGCCAGCGGATGTCGTTATCATCGGCACCCAAGATGCCCAGCACCGCGACCACGCCATCCGCGCCATGGAGCTCGGTTGCGACCTACTCCTGGAGAAGCCCATCGCCAACCGGCTCGAAGACGTCCTCGCCGTCCAGGCCGCCGCCCGGCGCCTCGGGCGTCGCGTCGTCGTCTGCCACGTCCTCCGCTACACGCCTTTCTACGCCCAAGTCGAAAGCCTCCTCCGTAGCGGGGTCGTCGGTGAAATCGTGACTGCCAACTTCATCGAAGGCGTTCAACCCTGGCATCAAGCGCACTCCTTCGTCCGCGGACATTGGGCCAACGAAAGCAAGTCCTCGCCGATGATCTTAGCGAAGAGCTGCCACGACATGGATCTCTTGGCCTGGCTCATCAATCGGCCCTGTTTAGCAGTTTCCTCGCATGGCGCACTGACGCAATTCACCGCGGCCCACGCCCCGGCGGGCGCACCCGCGCGTTGCACCGACGGATGTCCCGTGGCCAGCCAGTGCCCTTACGATGCGCACCGCTACGCCCAACCCGAAGGCCGCCGCTGGCTGGGTATGGTCTATGATCGCGCAAAGGAAGCCACGGACGAAGAAATCTTCACGTGGCTTCGCACGAGCCCCTGGGGACGCTGCGCCTTCCGCTGCGATAACGATGTCGTCGACCATCAGGTGCTGGCGCTAAAATTTACGGGCGAGGTGACCGCGACCTTCACGATGACCGCGTTCGACGACGGCCGGCAGCTGGAGATTTTTGGGACTAAAGGCGTCCTGCGCGGTGGCGCCTTCGTCAAAAAGCACTTGGGCTGTGACTTGGTCTTCACGCCACACGGCTGGAATCAAACCGCAGAGAAAATCACCGTGGAGACGCCCACGGGCGGGTATGCCGGCCACGGCGGTGGCGACGCGGGGCTAATGGCCACACTCCACGCCGAGCTGACGGGAGCCGATGCCTCCGCGCTACGCACCTCGCTAGAGGTTTCGATTCAAAGCCACCGCATGGCCTTTGCGGCGGAAACTTCCCGCAAAGAAGGCCGCACCGTGGTCATTGAGACCTCGGCCGGCTAAAGACTTCCACCTTGGCGCCCCCTTGGGGATTCGAACCCCAGTTACCTCAATGAAAACGAGGTGTCCTGGACCGGGCTAGACGAAGGGGGCTTCCGGTGGAGAGACGGAACTTACGGACCGGCTCCCCTTGGTCAAGTTTTTAGGCGAGGGCACAAAAAAGGGGTGCGCCGAACGACGCACCCCAAATTTCTTAGGTTTTAGGCCGATTTCTTAGAAGCGCTTACGGTAGCCCGCATTCACGCCGATCGAGTTCCCGTTACCCTGTTCGTAGGACAAACCAACCGAGAAGGTGGAATTCTCATCCGGTCCGAAGTTCAGGGACGGGTTAACGTAGAACCCCGAACCGGCGCTCACGCGCAAGCTGGAGGTGTAAGTCGTGTTGATACCCGTGGCGTTCGTGGACGTGAAGTCCCCAAACTCACCCGAGAACTGTTTCACGTAGCCCACGTCCATGGATAGACGGTAGCGCCAATCGCCACGGCCTTCTTCCCACACGTGGTGGAAGCCAGTGCCCACGCGCACCGAGGACTGCGAAACCGACCCAGAGGTGACCGCCATTGCGTCGGCCTGGCCAGATTCGTCCATGCTCGATAACTTGGTCGAAGCATACTGCACACCGATGAAGGGCGTGATAAAGCTGTCGGCCGACTTCAGCGCGATGACGGTCCCGAGGCGACCCCAGACGCCATAGGTCAAAGCGCTCGGCGACGACGCGTTCGTGTTGCCGGAACCAATCACGGAGTCGCGGGTAACCTCTGACGATAAGTGCGAAACGGAGACGCCCGCATCGAGGGAGAGTTGGCCACGCATCGCGACCGTGCCGACATAGGCATTGGCAGCGAAGCCATTACCCGAAGCACTGGTGGAGGTATCACTCGAGAGCGAGAAGTGCTGAGCGGTCAGGGCATAACCAGCGACGCCATCGACACCCACCTGCGTGGTGTAGCCAGCGGTGATGCCGTAGGTCGTCGCCTTATTCTGGAGCTCGCCGGAGGCGCCCACCGTGGCCTTGCCGCCGATGGTGTCGACGTACCACTCGTTGGAGAGAATCGTCAGGCTGGAGCGGTCAAAACGACGGAGCTCGAGGCGACGGGCGGCGTTGTTGATGTTCTGCTGGAAGAGCGTGCCTGCGGCCGTGACGGTACCAGCGGCACCGTAGGGGGTAAGGTTGTCGAGGGCCGTCTGCAGGCCAACATCGCTGAGGATGGCCAAACCGCCACCGACCGCATTGTAGCTCGCGGCCGGCGTAGAACGGTAGACGTCATCGGCCGTACCGAGAACCGTGTCCGCACCGTTATTCACTAGGACCGAGTTCACCTGCGTGATGGACTTGACCGAAGCTAAGAGGGAGGACGGAGCCTTGAAGGCGTCGTAATCGGCCGGAGCGCGAACCACATAGACGGCCAACTCGCCGACCTTACCGCTCGCATCCGTAGGGTAAGAGAGGACGTAGCGGAACGGGCTGATGCCCTGCGAGGTAATCTGCGAGGCTGGGATCAACGAAGTGAAGCTGGACGCATTGGCTCCGAGCGTATCCTTAAAGAGGACGAAGCGCTGGCCAAAGGCCGGGGTGGCTACCCCGAACTGCGTCAGAGTGATCGTGCCAGTGCCGCCATTGTTGAGGTCAGCCGTGCCCGTGAAGAGTACTTGGTCGTTATAGGTGCCGTTGGCCAGCGTGGCCGAGAGCTCCATGATGAAAGCGCCCGTATTGGTGACGTTGCCGTTCACCGTGACGATACCAGGCGAGTAGCCCGGCGCGACGGTGCCGTTATTGACGAAGTTGGCGTTGGTACCCGTGGTTCCGATGATGGCCTGACCGCCCAAAGTGCTACCCGCGCCGACGGTGACGGCGCCCGTGACAGCAATGGCATTCAGGCCGGACGTACCGAGGACGACATTAGCACCCGACTGCAGGCTCAGGCCGCCCGCGAAGGAACCCGTAATGGTCAAGATGCCCGTAGGGCCAGTCGCTGCGCCGAGGACGTTCAGCATGCCAGCGCTGGTGGTGGTGAAGCCAGAGGTACCTAAAACCGGCGCGGAGGCATCTTGCTGAATAGAAAGGTTGCCGCCCTTTAGCGAAACGCTGCGCCCGCCGAGAATCTGGTTGGCCACTGGCGTCACCAAAAGTGTGCCCGCCTCAATCTCGTAGGCCGAGAAGATCGGATCAGCGACGACACCGAGGTTGGCGTTGAGCGTGCCTAAGCCCGTTTTCACGAACTTCACGGCACCCGCTACACCCGTGATTGGGGTGTTAAAGGTCGCGGGCGAAGCAAGGTCCACATTAACGGCCAAGGAACCAGCGTTGAGCGTGAGGGCGGTCGCATTGTTGAAGCGCGAATCGATTTCGAGGTGTCCCGCCGTCGTACCCGAGCCGACCGCCAAAGTAATATTGGCGCCCAGCTGCGTAGAAAGAGCGGCGTTCGTGAAGCCCGCGCGGCCTGGACCGACCAAGGTTAACTGCGAAGCCAACCCGACGACCGTGCCGACGAAGCTCGTGTTAAGGGCCTGATTGATGGTGACGGCACCACCGGTGTTGAAGTTTAACTGTGCCCCAGCCGAACCATTGACCCCAGCGATGGAGCTCTGGTTATTCTGGTACAAGGTGACGGCATCACCCAAGGTGACAGCGGCCAAGGAGGCGCCCGCGGTGAGGTAAACGTTGGCGTTATCGCTGGTCGTGTTGGTGATCTGCAAGGTGCCCTGTGAAGTTGGGCTAAGCCCCTGAATCTGTGAGCCGAGGTTACGCTCGCGGAAACCATTCAGACGAACTTCCAGCGTCGTCCCAGCCGCGATCGTAGCATTGATTAAGTCAATCGGAGCATTGGCAGCGCCATTAGCACGCGTGTCGAGCACGGTGAGTTTACCGCCCAGGACTTCATAAGCCGAAGCCGTGGCGCCGCCGTTGGACAAGGTAATCTGGCCTACACCCGTCTTCAGGATGGTGCCTGCACCCGTCACCGGGCCCGTGAAGGTTTCCGCCACGGCAAGGTCATTATTATTAAAGCCAATCTTAGCACCTGCCGCCACATTCAAGGTCGCACCACCGAAGCCAGCAATCGTACCGATGAGGCTACCCGACTGGACATCGATGGAGTTAATGACGTTAGCGGAAGCGGACGGACGGAGCAGGTTGAGCGCGCCGAGCGCAGCCGTGCTGCCAGCGGGACGGATTTCGTTGAAGACAATATCGGGGGCGCCGGTGATGAGACCGCTGTAGGTCGTGGTGGCACCTGCGGAGGCCTTTAAAGTCAGCGTCGAACCCGCACCAACCAGCGTAGAAGCGGCATCACTCGTGACGTTGGCTAAGTCTTGGTCAAAGCCCGAAACGTCCAGCGTCGCGCCAGCACCGAGGGTGAGGGAGGAGGCATTATGGAAAGCCGATTCCGTGTTCACGACCAAGATGCCACCGAGGATCTCGACGGCGCCGGTCAATGACAGGGGGACATCCAAGGTGAGCGTGCCATTACCGGCTTTCTCAAACTTACCCGCACCACGGACGTCGCCGAGCTGGAAAGCCAGCGTGCTGTTCAGGGCGACGGCGGTCGGGGCACTCAAGGTCACCGTCGAAGCGACGTCGTTGATGGAGACGATCGTGCCAAGGAGGCCTGCGTAACCAACCACGTTATTGTCGAAGGCGTGCATACCGACCTGGAGACCAGCAGTAGAAGTAACGCCAAAGGTAGCGCCAGCGGCGGCCTGCGTCCCAGCCTGGAAGAGCCAATCACCAAAGGTCTCTTCGACCTTAACCGTGCCCGTGGCGAGCGCCGTCGTTACTGAGCTGAGAGTGATCGAGTTTTCCGTCAGGGAAGTGATCTTTGCCCCAGGCTGGATGCCGGTGCCGCTCACCGTCTGGCCGACCGTGAAGCCGACCGTACTGCTGACATTAATCAAGGAACTGAGCGTGGTCTGCGTTCCCGTCGCGCTCGCAACGGTGTCGCGAAAAGTCGTGCCAGCAGCGAGCTGGGCCACGCCGAAAGTAGCGGGCGGGCCGAACACGGATGGAAGGTTCGAGCCATAGACCTTGCCCACCTGGATATCGAGCAGGCCCGAGCCGACCGCCGCGTCGGCCATATTGATGCCGCCCACAACCGTCAAGGTGCCTGCCCCGATCTTGGTGACCGTGCCAGCACCCACCAGATTACCAGCCCAAGTGAGGTCGGTGGGGGTATTAATCACGAAGGAACCGCCGCGGTCGACGTTCAAGATGCCACCCGTGATAGCCGCCAAGGTGCCTGGATTAAATTCCAAGCTACCGGCACGGACATTGATGGCGCCACTCACCCAGCCGGACGACGTGTTGATGACGAGCGTACCCGCGCCGACCTTGGTCAAGGAGCCAGGACCGCTAAGCGAACGGGTGAAGGTGGCGCTGCCACTCGTGACGTTCACCGATAGATTACCCGCGACGCCAACGTTGATGCCCGACGTATTCGTCAGCGTATTATGATCGATCTGCAGGGTGCCGCCGTTGACGTTAGTCGCACCCGTGTAGGTACTGGGCGTCAGCAGGAACAAAGTCTGATTACCAACCTTGGTGAGACCACCGGGGCCGGTGATGACGCCACGGAACCCGAGGACCTGCGCATCCGTCGTGACCGGAGACAGCGCATAAGCACCCGCGGCGGCAACCGACAGCGCATTACTCAAGGTGACCGCGGCGGTGCCGCTAATCATGCCCGTGGCAGCGACCGAGGTCGAGGCACTCAGCGTGATTGAGCCCGTGCCGATGCTGGTGATGGTGGTGCCGGCAGGAATACCCGTGCCCGATACTGGCATGCCCACGAGGAAACCGGTGGTGTTCGCCAAAGGAATAACCGTGCCCGTCGCCGTCTGAGCGGCTTGTGCGGAAGGCGCGGCCAAGATCGCCGAAATCGTGGTGGCGGAACCGATGCCCGTACCCGTGACGGCTTGGCCGACCGCGAGGCCGAAGGTGTTCTTGACGATCAGGGTACTGCCGGAGCCGGCGATCGGCGTGAAACTCGTTGGCTCGCCCAACACCGTGCGCAGGAAACCGATGGTGTTGGCCTGGGACATGCCCGAGACCGCGGCCGCTCCCAGGTCCGTCTGGAGGAAGTAAGCCGGATTAGCATCGGGCGAGACGCCCGTGAAGCTGGCCAAGGCATTATTCAGCTGGGTCACTTGAGCCGTCGTCTTGCCGACGGTCAGCGTGGCGCCGGCCTGCACCGAGACGACAGAGCCGGTCTGACCGAAAAGCGCCCCAACCGTCTGGTTGGCGGACGCGGTGAAGGTCGTGCCGCTGAGTAAGACAAGTCCCGCGCTATTGATGATGCCATCAGCGGCGGTGGAAGCCAGCGAGCCGGCCTTGACGACGGTGGCACCATAGTAGCTGCTGAGGCCCGAAAGAGTCATGCTGCTGTTGCCAGCCTTGATGAGGTTACCAGCACCCGTGACCTTACCCGCGTAAGCCGTATTGGCCGTCTGGTTAATCGTGATGGAGCCACGACCGAGTTCGATGCGCGTGTTGGCATCGCCCGAGAGGTTATTGACCGTCTGGGTCGTGTCATTGAAACGGATCGCGGTCTCGCGCCCACTCGTGCCGGAGTTGAGTACGATATTTGAGGCGCGGATGAAGGTGTCGTCCTTACCAAACGAGAAGGCCAGCGTGATGCCGTCCTTAACGACGACCTGTCCATAGAAGTCCTGTTGCTGGTTATAGATGTCGATCACGCCCAGCTGGCCGTTGCCGACGTTCGGCGGACTGCTGCCAGCGTTGGCGCCCGACGAAACCGTACTGACGATGATGTCCTGCGGGGTGACGGTGAGGGTTGACCCAGCGGCACCGTTGATTTGGGCGCGGAGCGTGCCAGCGTTGTTCTGGACGATGCTAAGGGTACCACCCGCACCGATGATGACGCGCCCGTAGCCGAGGCTTTGCACATTGGAAATAATCTTACCACCATTGATGGCGATTTCGCCCACCGAAGAGCTTTGGCCCATTAAAGCCAACGAGCCGGCGCCCTCCTTAATCAGTCGACCGAGGCCGCCATTGATACTACCAGTGAAGTAACCATCGCGATTGGCGTCCTGCAGAAGGGTCAGCGACGTGCCCGAGGCGATGTCGACGATTGTGCCCGCACCCGTGCCGGCGACCCACATGTTGGTCGCGTTTTCACCCCAGAGGGACTGGAAGTTCCGAATCGCCTGATTCGTGGTGATGCTGAGCTGCGGGGCGCTGCGGCCCGGCAGGTAGCCAGGGCGCCACTGGGTCACGATGCCGCTCGTTACGGCGTCGGCGCGGGCCAGAGCAGTCTGGGCACCGTCGGAACCAATGAGGTTGACCGAGTTGGCGAGGCGGAGGGCCAAGTTGTTCGGGTCGGAAAGGACGAGGTCGCCACCGCCCACGAACACGTCGCCCGTGACGCGGCTAGTGTTGAGGATCGTGAAAGAACCCGAACCAGTCTTGTAGACGCGGCCAGCTCCATCAATACGGCCGACCGACCCAACGACGCCGTCGTCGATGTGGATATTGGCAATATAGTCGGCATCCTTACCCACATCCAGGACCGTGTTCACATCCGTGCCATCCAAGCCCGCGAGGAAGTTGGCCTGCGTGCCGGAATAGAGATTATGAACGTAATTCAGGCGGAAGCGCTCTGGGATGTATGGCCCGTTGATCTCATTGTCACTCAAAGAAGGGCCCACTCCGACGACATTATAAGCGGTGCCCTGGAAACTCAGCGAGGCCGAGCCCTGGAGAATAACAGCGCCAGCACCTTCCATGCGGGCGTTGAAGCCGGCCGGATTCGCCACGCCGTAGCTGGCCCACTGGTTCAGATAGCCGGACACCTGCAAGGTGCCTTGATTGACGATGACCAAGCCAGAGAAGGCCCCCAACTGACGCAGGTCGTTCGGCATGGGCCCCGTGGCCGCAGTTCTAAAATAGGTCGCATTTAAGAAGTAAGGATTAACTACTTTATTGTCGGAGTGGAGGAGCCGATTGGCGTCGTACTGCAACGTGGCGCCGCCGGTCTTCACCAAGACAGGTAAAGTCGCAAAATTACCGACATCAATGAGGGCCGAATTCGGAGCGCTGAGGAACTGGGTGAGCGTCGTCGCGTCCACGAGCTGGTTAATCGTCAAAGTCGTCGAAGCCCCGATGTTGAGCGAGCTGATGGTTCTTTCTCCTATGACCTGAATGGCCGTCGGCTGCGGAAGCAGGCCGGGGGCGCCGAGGTTCGTCGCCGTGAGCGCCGTGCCCGTCAGGACAGCCGGCGCACCCAAGGAATAGTTAACGGTGACGTCCGCTTGAGCGGAAGGCAGGCCAGCCACGAGGGCGGCCGAGGCGAGGACGAGGAACTTACGAGAGAGTTTCATGACGAGGCGCGATGCGAGTGGATCAGGAGGGGAATTAGAAACGGCGGCGGTAGCCGAGTTCGAAGCCGGTGGTCTGGGTCGCACCCGCCTTTTCGAGCGAGAGCGTCAGGTAATACGCGGAATCCGGGTTCGGCCCGTAGGTGAACGACGGCGCGATGCGGAAACCGCTGCCAGCCGAGACGTTGGCTTCCGAGACGAAGTCGATGCCGCCGAGGCGGGCCGAGATGTCCGTAGACTTGCCGCCGCCGAATTCGGCGAAGGCTTCAAAGTCGATGGAGAACTTCAAGGTTTCGCCGTCGCCGACGGTCAGCCAGGTCATACCCGAGCCAACGGTGGCGCGGGCGGACGTGTAGGAGTACGAGCTCACGACCAGGGCGGAAGCATCACCGGACTCGGTGAAGCCGCTGCCGCTGACCTTGGCGAAGTCGACGCCGACATAGGGCGTGAAGCTGACGCCGGCCTTGGTGGCGTAGCCTGCGCCCAAACGGGCGAAGGCCCCGTAGCCAGTGGCCTTCGGGCTAGCGGTCTCGGTGCCGAGGAAGGTCGTACGCGAAGACTTATTAGTAGAGGTACCGACGGAAACGCCCGCATCCACAAAGAGCGAATCCTTGCGTTCGCCCAGCATCGACGAGAAGAAGCCCGTGAGGCGGTAGGCGTTACCGCTCACCGAGCCAGCGGAAGCACCGCCGGCCGAGAGGTCTGCCTTGCTCTTGGTGTAGCCAACGGAGAAACCAGCGACGGACCAAGGATTAAGGTCCTTGATCATGCCGCCCATGGCGCCGGTGACGGTGGAGTCGAAAGGCGTAGCGTCCGAACCGGAACCACCCTTGAAACTCGAAGAGGTCGTCAACGCGAAGCCTTCATTGTAATAGACGCTGTAACCAGCCCGATCGTAGCGACGCATCTCGAGGCGACGCAGCAAGGCATCACTTTCGGCACGCTGGCCGAGGGCCATGGCAGCAGGGATAGCGGCCAAGGCGGCGGGCTGCAAGCTGAGCAGTGCCGGCGTCAACTGCGCATCGCTCATGGTCATCAGACGAGCCGCGAGCGGGTCGAGTGTACCCGTCGTGCCCGGAATATAGACCGTGCCCGCGGCGACGTTCGTCGCGGCCTGCACGTAGGAAATGATGCCGACATCGACGCCCGCTACGGCGTAGCCGCTGGCGGCGCGCACGGCGTAAACGGCGTATTCATTCGGCTTATGGACGAGGCCGTCGGCATTGTGAATCAGGCCATCGTAACCCGAAGCGACCGCTCCCGCATCGACGGCGGCGGGAGCGACAACGAGGTACCGACCCAAAGCGTCATCGGTCGTAATACCGGCTGGCGTGGCACCCGTAAAGTAAGTGGCGACGAGGCCAGCACCCACCGCAGGGGTTGCGGTGCCCTTGAAGAGAACGAAGCGCTGACCGAAGGCCGGGGCGACCGTGCTGGGGCCATTGTTCCAGCGCTGGACGAGGACGTTGCCTGCCGAAAGGTTGGCCGTGCCGGAGAAGGTGACGGAGTCGTTATACAGACCGCCGACGACATCGCCCGAGACTTCCATATTAGCCGTGCCCGCGAGCGTGAAGTTGCCAGTGACGTTAACCGTACCAGGCGAGTAGCCCGGGGCGAGGGTTGCGCCCGTGGCGACGGTAAAGTTGCCGCCGATATTCGCCGAACCCGTCAACCGGGAGCCAGCGGTCACGGCGAGGTCACCCGTGATACTCAGCAGCGAGGCACCTGAAGAGCCTAACTTGAGGACCGTGCCACCATCGACGCTCACATTGCCAGAGACATTGCCGAGAACATTCAAACCGAGGTGTCCCCAACATTAGCGGTGGTGATGGTTAGATTACCGGTGTTGGCGGAGCCCGAGCCAGAGAGCAAGGTGCCACCCGTGGCGCCGACCGTGAGAGCCAAGGTGCCGCCGGAGAGGGTCACCGCACGGCCGACGTTTAAGGAATTGGGCAGGATGAGACCTGGGCCAGTGGGGTTCAGCGGATCGGCTACCAGGGTAGTGGCGAGGGTTCCTTCACGAACATCGTAAGACGCGAACAGATCATCCTTCAGAGAAGAAACGGCAGTACTCGTGAGGTCAAGCGTACCCAAGCCGAGCTTGACCACCTGTGCACCCGTGCCGCCGGAAAGGACGCCCGTGTAGATGGAATTGCCGGTGGCGACATAGACGCCGAGCTTAGAGGTACCCGTTGCTGGGGTGGCCAAGGTGACCGCCTTGGTGTTGTTGACGTTCACCCCGAGGAAGCCGCCGTCGACGGTGACCGTTCCGACGGTCGTCGCCTGCAGGCTATTGGCGTAACGGAAGAGGCCGGCGCCCTTCACGGTAAAGTTCGCCGTGCCTTCGATGATGCCATTAAAGACGCCGTCGGTGCCCTGAGTTAGGGTCAGTGTGCGGCCGGCGCCGAGGGCACCGATATCCATGAAGGAACCGGTGTCCGCGGTGATGCCCGTGACCGCGGAAATTGCGGAGATGTCGAGACGAACGTCGCTGCCGATATTGGTCGTACTGACCGTAGGCTGCGAGCTGACCGTCACTAACTTTACGCCAGGGATGGTCGCGTCGGACTGCAGGTCGAGCTTGCCCGTGCCAGTGATTTCAGAACCAAGGGAGCGCGCGTTGGCAATCTTGACGCGGAAGGTGGCGCCGGCGGAAACATTCGCCGTCAGCATCGGAATGCCGCTACCAGCGCGGCTATCGGTGAGCGTGAGGATGCCCTGCTCGACCTTGAAGTCGGGGGTATTGGCGTTGAGGTTAACGGAGCCGAGGAGGGCCTCGCCCGCCCCGACCTTGACGACGGAGCCCGTACCGCCGGCACCGCCAATTCCTTCAATGTTATTAGCGAAGACGGAAGCCAGAGCCACGTTCGGCGCATTAAAAGCCACCTCTGCGCCCGCACCGACTTGGATATTGGCACCGAGGTAACCAGCAGCCGTGCCGACGAGGCGACCAGCAACTACGCTAATCAAGGTCAGCTCATTATTTCCGCCCGCCGGGGAGAGGTCCAAAGTGCCGAGGCCGATCTTAACAATCGAAGCGTCCGTGACACCTGCGCCGCGCGTGAAGCGACCCGCGAAGCTGTTGGTGGCGCCGGTGTCGATCGGCAAGGTGATGACGGTGCCGTTGACGCCGTAGGTAATCTGCGTGGTGGCCTCACCGGTGAGGTTGCGGAAGGTCTGGTTGGCGGTGACGTCGAGCACGGACGTACCGCGCAGGTCAATGGCGGCAATCAAGTCCGCGGGGTTAACGCCACCGAAGAGATTGGCCGAAGCCAAGACGGTCGTGCCAGCGTTAGACTGGTATGTCCCGCTAAAGGCCGTGGTCGCCGTGCCGAGGGTCAGAGAAGCTGTGCCTTCTTTGATAATCGTGCCAGCACCGATGAAGACACCCGTGGCGCCCAGATTAGTGGTCACGTTCAAGCGTGCCTGGGCACCTGCGGCGACGGTGATGTTACCCGTGGTGGCACCTGCCCAACCATTTTGGGCCAGGAGCGTGCCAGACAGAACATTGGTGCCGCCGGTGTGGGTCAGCGACCCACCCGCGGTCAGCGTCTTGCCGGCCGACGCTTGGATGACGAGTTCACCCGTGCCCGAGACGAGGCCGGAGTAGGTGACATCGTTGGTGGCATTAAGCACTAGGTGGGCGGCGTTACCGTTGAAGGAATTGATGACAGCGGCTCCGTTGGTCGAGAGCGCGTTCATTTCGAGCCAACCATTATTCACAAAGGTCGTGCCAGAATAAGAGACCTGGCCGGCCGCGAGGGTCGGATTGAGTTTTAGGTAGCCGACGCCGTTCTTGGCGAAGTTACCCGTACCGAGAATCGGCGTGGTCAGCGTACGCTTTACCGCGCTCGGACCAGCCACATAGGCGTCGTCCACGGTGACAGCGAGGGTGCCACCCGCGTTGACCGTGATGGAGGAAGCGTTGTTGAGGTTGTTGACTGCTCCGACAAAGGAAATGTCGAGCGCGCCACCATTGACCTGAACCTGGCCAGTGAAGCCTGTGCTGAAACCACGCAGGAAAAGCGTTTCCGAACCGGACTTCACGAAGGTTCCCGTACCGACCAGCTGGCCGTCAAAGGACAAGGAGTTGGTAAAGGAAATATCCGTGGTCGGAGCCACGTAGCTGCCGAGATTAATGCCCACGGCCACCGTCGAGAGGTAGCGTCGGGTCAAGGCCGACATCGTGGTCGATCCCGCGTAGAGCGCGTTGAGTTCGCTGGCGTTGAGGCCCAGCGACGACACATCGATGGTGCGGACGACACCCGCGTTGACGGGCACTGCGGCGAGATTCGCCGTGAGCGGGTTGTTCAGAGAGATGAGCGCGCTGACGGTCGCCGTGCCCGAAGCCGTCGCGGTCAAAGCGTTGTTGAGGCCAATCAAGGCGCCGACGGTGACGGTGCCAGCGGCCTTAGCGGTGAGTGAAGCCGAAATCGTAATGGAAGTCGGGGTGACCGCCGTGATGATAGCACCCGCGGGGATGCCTGTTCCGGTTAAGGTCTGTCCGACGAAGAGACCAGTCGTCGCGGTCGTGGTAATGGTACGCGTACCGACCGCACCCCCCGTGGCGAAGAACGACGTATTCGGGGTGATCGAGGCAATCTGGCTATTCAACGCCAGGCCCGTGCCCGCAATGGTCTGGCCCACGGCTAGGCCAGCTGAAGAGATGGTCTTGACCGTCGTCGTGCCGGCGGCACCGGCATTAATTGTGAAGCTAGTATTCGCGACGATAGCAGTGATGTAGGAACCATCGGCAATCCCCGTGCCCACCATGATCTGCCCAACGCCGAGGCCAGCCGAGGCCGTGGCGGTTAATTGTGAGGCACCCGAGAGACCCGAGGTCGGGGTAAAGGTCGTGGTGGCGGTCGCCGCAATCACGCCCGTCGCAGCGGCGGTCAGCGGTTTGCTGATATTCACGGTACCGGCGCCGATACCCGTGATGAGGGTGCCGGGCTGGATGCCGGTGCCCGTGAGCACCTGGCCGACGGCCAAGCCAGTGGTCGACGCCGTGGTGATGGTGGAAGCGGCAATCGCTCCGCCCGTCGCCGTAAAGCTCGCCAAGTTAAGGATGGGGTTCACCTGGTCGGTCGTCCCGAGGTAATCGGCAAGCAAGGGGTTGGTACCAGCAAGTTCGGAGACCATCAATGCCGCCCGCGCCGGCGTGTAGCCCACGGTGACGGTCGCAGCGCCGATATTCAGCGTCGAGGCAGCCGAGCCGAAGAGGCCACCGAAAGTCTGATTAAGGCCACCGGTGTTAAACGTGCCAGCTCCGACGAGGATGAGGGCGGAGGTGTTGGGCGTCGCGTTAGCGGTGCCAGCGATGAGCGCACCCCCTGGGCGAACGATGGTCGCGCCGTAGTAAGAATCCTTGATGGCGCCACCGGTCGTCGTTCCAGCGAGCGTGAAGCTAGCGGAACCCTGCTTGATTAAACTGCCGACGCCCGTGATGGAGCCCTGGAAATTAGCGCTGGCGCTGTTTTGCTCGAGGGTGATGTCGCCGCGGCCGAGTTCAACGCGGGAGAGTAGGTCGCCGCTGAGGTTACGGATGAGCTGGTTCGTGTCGCCGAACTTGAGTACGGTTTCACGGGTGTTACCGGAGTCGAGCGTGATGGAGCTCGCGTTAGCAAACGTGTTATTTGCGCCGCCCGAGAAGGATAAGTTAACGCCGTCGTTAACGACGATGTTACCGAAGAAATTAGCCTGCACATTGATGATATTCACTTGGCCCACATCGTTCCCACTATTAACCTGAATTTTCGCACCGCTGCCGTTGTCGATAAACGCTGAAGCGAGGAGCTTGAGCGTGGAGCCAGCGGAGCCGGAAAGGCTAGCAAGCAGCACGCCCGCGTTGGTCTGCAGGATGGCGAAGGTGCCACCATTGCCGATAAAGACGTCCTTCTGGCCGAGGCCCTGAACGCTGGCAATGAAGGTTCCGCCCAGGATTTCGGTGTAATCGTAAAAACTGTTGGTACCCATCAGCGCGAGCGTGCCGCCACCCGTCTTGATGATGCGGCCACCAGAAACACCCGTGGAAAGGTCCGAACCATAGATATCGCCGAAGTAAAGGCCGTCGCGACCCGTGGCGTCCTGATTAATCGTCAGGCTATTGCCGTTGAGGAAAAGTTTGGAGCCTTTGCCCGTACCCGAGATGACAAGCTCGCCCTTATTATTAACTTCCGCCGCCGTGCGGACCGCATCCGCCGCCGTGAAGACTTCCCCCGACGTTGCCGTGCCAATATTGGTCGTGCCTTTGGACTTGAGCGCAAAATCGGCTTGGAAATTACGGACCGTTTGGTCGCCAAGGAGGACAACCTCGGCACCGGTAACCACCGTTCCTGTGAACTGGCCAGTGCCATTGGTGGTGATGGTTACGGTGCCAATGTCTGGGAAAAGGGCGGGGCGGTAGTCGACGTGCGGGTCAAGAGGGTTCGGGTCATTAAGTTCCTGGTAACCGATGTCCGCTCCGAGACGCGCATCGGTCCCGGCGATATTGAAAGAACTGCTGTTGGCAAAGGTCAGCCCGGTGGCGCTCGCCAAGACCGTGCGGCCGCCGCCCGCGATGAAGTCGCCGTTCATGCGGGAGTCGCTGAGGACCGTCAAAGTGCCAGCGCCGGTCTTGATGACCTTGCCCGAACCTGCGAGAATGCCGACGGAGCCATCGAAGCCTTGGTCGATGTGAATACCGAGACGGTAGTTGTCGTCGGGACCCGTCGTGACCGTCGTCTGAAACTGATCGTTATTGTCACCTGCCTTGAGGTTGTGGAGGAAGTTAAGGCGCACTGCGGTGGCACCGCTTCCAACGTTGACCGGGGTGTTCGTGAAACTGATTTCCGCCGAGCCGTTCAGGACGACGGAGGAGACCCCCGTCATACGCTTGGCGAGGCTGTGGCGTAGCTTAGTATTATTGGCGCCCGCGGCGATATTCGCAGTTAGCAGCGGGATTTCATTCTGCGTGCCCACCGTGAGGATGTTGCCATCGACGGTCTCGCCGAAGTCGTGCCACATGTTGAGGTGCCCACTCACCATGAGCAGGCCACCATCCACGCGCATTTGGCCTTGGAGGCCGTTGAGACGAGCGCCATTGGCACCGTCATTAAGGGCCAGCGTCGGCGCTAAATCGAGCGGGCGGAGGCCGTACTCGTCGGCGTGAGCATTGTACAAAATATTAACCCCTAAGAACGTGTTGTATGAATAGGGTCGTTCTAAGGTGCCGTAACGGAACATGTCGCCAGTAAAGCCCTGATACTGCAGGACGGCGCCGCCCGACTTGACGATATTGCCATTGCCCTTGAAGTTGCCAGAAATGGTGGAAGCAACGAAGCTCTCCAGGTTAATCGTGGTGTTCGCGTTCACGGCGGTGATCGCGCCGCCAAAGCTCGTTGGGTTGCGTAGCGTCAGGAACGGCTGAGCGGAAATCGGGCCAACCAGCCCCGCCACGGTAAAGGTGACGTCCCCGATCTGCAGGGTGCCGTTAGGGGCGGAAGTGTAAGGAGCATTGACCACCGTGCGGGCCAAATCGATATCTTGGAAATTCGTCGTAAGCGGCTGGATGCCCGAGGCAAAGGCACCCGGCAGCAAGCGGTAGCCTGACGACTGGAAGCGGAGCGTCTGGGACTGGCTGGAAATGATGTTCGAATCGATGAGGATATCGTTCGTGGCACCCGGGGCGAGGGCTAGGCCCGTGTAGGTAAAGAGTAAGTTAGCCGCATTCGTCAGGCGCGCGCCGGACACCGCCACCGGAACTGCCAAGTTAGTGGCCTGCCAGTAGTTGTGCGCCGTGGGGACGGTATTCCACTTGTCCCAGATACCCGTGCCGCCGTCGCCGGCTGAGCCGATCCAGGTGGCCTGGGTCACGTTTTGCTGGGCCTGGGCGATACCTGCGGAAGCAAGCATAGCGGCGGCCACCAACAGAGACTTAGAAATCCGCATGGTGAGGGGTCGGGGTAGGGTTAAAATAGGGATTAAGGTATCTATTTCAGCCCTAAGGCTGTCAACCCCCGAACCCCCAGGGTAAAGACCCTATAACCTAATTTACCTTAGCCCACTTAACCTCGGCCTCAGCGCCCGAACAGGCTCCGGTCGGCAAAGGGATCGGCGGACTTCCGGCTAGCTTTCTCTTCAGCTGACTTCGCCAAGGCATACCCCCCAAAGGCGGCTGAGCCTATAAAGATGACTAAAGATAACAGGATTACCCACTTGGGGGTTTTCTGTTCGGCTTGGTCGGAAGTGCTCATACCTAGACACCCACAAAATGGTTTCTAATGGGCTTGGCAACCACGGGCTCTTTTTTACATATGTAAGCACCCCGCCGCAAACCCCCTTTGCGGTACCCCCTCAGTCCAACCCCGTTTTTCTGCATGAGTCCCCAGCAGAGGCCCCTCATCGTTATCGTTGAAGACGATCGTAGCTTAGCCGCGACCCTACACCAACAACTCGCCGATGCCGGGTTCGCCACGCAAACGTTTCACAAGGGAGCCACCGCCCTTAAGTTCATCGAAGAACACCACGTGCACCTCGTGTTGCTGGACCCCACCCTGCCCGACCTCGATGGGCTCACGGTCTTGGAACGCATCCGCAAGTCCGGCGCCCCCGCAGCGGTGATTTTCCTGGCGAGCGTCCAGACGCCCAGCGCCATCGTCAAGGCGCTCGAGGCGGGCGCCGATGACTTCATCGGTAAGCCGTACCACCCCGAAGAACTGGCGGCCCGCATCCATGCGGTGCTCCGGCGCAGCGAAACCGCGGGCGATAGCCGGCTCACCCGCAACGCGGACCTCGCGACGAATGTCTTCCACTTCAACGGCGCCGAGGTTCACCCCGAGCGCCTCGAGTTAGTCTTTGGTCCTGGCAAGAGCTGTAAACTCGGGCGGAAGGAGATCGGTATTCTTTATCACCTGCACGCCAATCCTGGCGTGATCATCAGCCGTAATAGCCTCATCCATGCAGTCTGGGGCGTCCACGCGAATGTCCGGAGCCGCTCCTTGGACCAATATATTGCGAAGATACGCGAGGCCTTCCAAAAGCTCGGGCGCGGCTTAGAGTGCTTCCGGACGATTCACGGCATCGGCTACTGGTATGAGCCTGAGGCCACGGCGAAATCTGGTAAAAAAATTCGCCGCGCTTGATTCCCGCCGAAAGGCGCGCAAGATAGAGGGATGCTTACGATTAAGGCCTACCTCAAACCCAGCTGCGGCTGGAGCAACGGCGTCCGCGCCGTCATGCGCAAGCACGGCCTCGCCTTCGAAGACGTGGATATCATTAATGTCCCGACGAATTACGCCGAGATGGTGGAGAAGACCGGCCAACGCCTCTCACCCTGCGTTGAGGTTAACGGGGTGATGCTCGCCGACGTCTCCGGTGAAGAGGTCGAAAAATACCTCCTCGCGAACGGTCTCGTGCAGTCCACCGATAAGCCAGCCGACGCGCCGACGAACGCCCCATGCACGGACGCCGAACATGAGAAGATGAAGGCGAAGACGATTCGGTTTTTCTGAGAGACAAAGGTCGTAGCGGTTGGCGGTTAGATACGCTTCAAAGGGAAACCGGATGATTGCCTGGGGTCATGGGTAGGGGCGCGACTGCGTCGCGTCCGTTCGAAACCGATGCCGAGAGTCGTCGGGGCTTAGCTACGTTAATCGGGCCACTACGTTGCGCAGCGGACGGACGCCACGCAGTGGCGCCCCTACCTCCGAATCACTCGTTCTTCCCGGCCGCAAAATCTGCAAGCGAATCGGAGACCCACTGGCGTTGTTCGACGCTGAGTTCAGGGAAGATCGGAATACTGAGGACTTCCGCCGAGAGCAGCTCCGAGACGGGTACACTGTCCCCGCCTCGATAGCCCGCCGACGCGAAACATTCCTGGCGATGCAGCGGAATCGGGTAGTAGATTTCGCAGCCAATCTTGCGGGCGGTGAGATACGCCTTGAGCGCATCGCGACGGCCACCGGTGACCCGGAGGGTGAATTGATTCCAAATGCCTTGGCCCGAGAAATCCACCGGGAGTAGAATCTTCGCCGTGGCTTCCACGCCTGGTCGGTTCTCCGCGATACCCGCCTGGCCCTTCAGCGCCGCATGGTAGAAATTCGCATTCCCCGCGCGCGCGCAATTATACTCCGGCAAGTGCGGTAGTTTCAGGTGCAACAACGCGGCTTGGAGCGGATCCATGCGGAAGTTCGCGCCGACCTCGCGGTGATAATACTTCGGCTGCATGCCGTGCACTCGGAAAATACGCGCTCGGTCCGCGAGGGCGTCGTCCGAAGTCGTCACCAAGCCCGAATCGCCCATCCCGCCCAAGTTCTTCGACGGGAAGAAGCTGGTGGTTCCCAGATCACCGACCGACATCGTGCTGCGCCCCTGCCAGCGGGCGCCCATGGATTGCGCGGCGTCTTCAACGATACGTATGCGATGCGCGGAAGCGAAGGCCTGCAAGGCGACGAGGTCGCAAGACTGGCCGAAGAGGTGCACCGGCATGATCGCGCGGGTGCGCGGGCTGACCTTGCGGGCAGCATCAGCCAGATCGATATTGAAATGATGCGGGTCGACGTCGACCCAGACCGGCACACCGCCCAAGCGCGCGACGGAACCAGCGGTCGCAAAGAAGGTGAAGGACGGCAGGAGGACTTCGTCGCCAGCGCCAATATCGAGGGCCATGAGGGCGAGGAGGAGTGCATCCGTACCCGACGAAACGCCAAGGGCGTGCTTGACGCCAAGGAAAGCCGCACAGTCCTTCTCGAAGGCCTCGAGGCGCGGTCCCATGATAAACTGATTGGAGCGTAAGACGTCGCGAAAGGCGGCCTCGAACTGGGCTTCAAGGGCACGGTTCTGTGGGCCGAGGTCGAGGAGCGGGACGGTGATCATGTCGCAGCCACGCTTCTCCCACCGACCGCTTCAGCGGGCAACATCTTTCGCCCCCGCGCGGGCACGGAAGATAAGGTAAAGGCCACCGATCGCCATCGGCAGGGTCCAGAACTGCCCAGCGGTCATTCCAAGAATATAACCGTCCTCGGGCAGGCGGAACCATTCGCTGATAAAGCGCGCCACCGCGTAGAGGAGAAGGAACTCGCCCGCGACCTGACCCGGCGGCAAACGCTTCGGGTAACGCCAGAATATCCAAAGCATCGGGAGGAGACCTTCGCCGAAAGCCTCGTAAAGCTGCGACGGGTGCCGCGGCTCTGGGCCTTCACGTGGAAAAATCACCGCCCAAGGAACCGTGGTCGTACGCCCGACGAGTTCCGCATTTACGAAATTGGCTAAGCGTCCAAAGAGAAGCCCAGCCGGCGCCAGCGCGCAGACCAAGTCGCCCACCGCTAGGAAAGGTACCCGGCGCGTCCGGGCAAACCAGACGGCCGCTAGGAACACGCCCAGGAAGCCGCCATGGCTGGCCATGCCGCCTTGCCACACGCGGAAAAGCATGAGCGGATCCGCCATGAATTCATTGCGGGCGTATAAGATCACATGGCCCAAGCGGCCACCGAGGACGACCCCCACCATGATTGCGGTAATGAGGGCGGATTCATCGACCACATCGCGGACGGGCGCCACCGCCTGGCGACGCCAGTGGGCTAGGAGCAAAGCAGCGACGAGGAAACCAGCCGCATAAGAGAGACCATACCAGTGCACCCCGTGTAACGGCCAGCCCTCCGGGAAACGGAAGGCCACTGGGTCGAGGTCATGCACCCAGTACGCAAGGGACGCCGACACCGCCGCGAGGCTCATAGTTTGTTGCCAGCCTCGCCCGAGGGGCGGCGGCCGACGCGGTGTCCGCGTTGCCGGGCTAGTTCGCGCATATCCGGATGCGGGTCATCCTTCTCATAAATCTCGACGCCCAAGAGCGATTCAAAGACGTCTTCCAGCGTGATCACGCCGGCAAAGGCGCCGAACTCATCGACGACGACCGCTAACTGCTGATGGGCGCGCACGAGGTCGTGGAGTGCATCCGAGAGGGTCGCATTCTCGGGGACAATATGGGCTTTACCCATGAGTTCGCGGACCTTCACCTCCCGGCGGCCCTCACCGGCGGCCTTCAAAATATCGCGGCGGCGGACGATGCCGACAATCCGGTCAGGATTCCCTTCCCACACCGGCAAGCGGCCATGCGGGACGTTCGGATACATGCGGAGCACATCACCAACCGAAAGGTCGACATCCACCGCCGTGACCACGGGCCGCGGCGTGAGGACCTGCGAAACCGGGATGTCATCGAGGCGGACGGCGTTGGCGACTAAGGTGCTCTCAGCCTGCGTGATCTTGCCTTCGCGGGCGGCGGCCTGCGCCATACTGCCGATATCCGCATCCGCGCGATCAATCCCCGGCTCTTCCGGCGGTGCTAAGGAATCGTGTAATTTACCAAAACTCCGTAACACGGAAGCGGCTCCTCGCACCAAGGAAAGCGTCGGCGCAATCCGCGGCGCGAGCGAGATGCGGAGGTGCATCCCGAGCTTACGGGGGAGCATCACAGTCAGCCACGACATCAGGAAAGAAACGGCGACAATCGCTAGGGCAATCCCCGCGGCTATCTGCCAACCTGCAAAAGCCTTATCCATGAGCCTATCCCCGAGCAGGATGCCCCCGAGCAAGGCACTCATCCCGACGAAGGCCGCCGTCAGGACTTCGAAAGCCGCCAAGGTATTGCCTTGGTCACCACGGCAACGCTCCAAGGCCACGGCCGCCTTCGCATCTTGCCGGCGTAACTCTTCGATTTCCCCCGGGGAAAAGGCGGCCACGACGCCTGCCACAAGCGAAACGCCAGCGGCACTGCCGTTTAGGAGGATAAAGAGAGGCCAAAGAAAACCAACGTCCATAAGAGCGGGGAACCTAGGGCGATGGGTTGCCGTTGGCGAGGGAGAATCCCGACATTGACCGCGAAGGGCTCGATGGAAACAATCCAGCCATGAACCCCCGCGAGCTTAAAATCGTCTCGGCCCTGGCCGTCTTCCTTTCCGCCGCCCTCCCTACCGCTGTGGGTGCCGTGGCCTTCCGCGCCCAGCCCATTCTCATCTCCCTTATCCAAGGTGAACCCGGCGCACTGCCTGCAGTGACTGGCTTCTTCTTCAATTATTTCACCGCGGCACTTCTCACCCTGCTCGTACTCGGCGCCATCGCGACCTGGGTCGCCGTCAAAGGCTACCGCCAAGCGGATGAGGAAGGCGCTAGCAAGATGGCCACGCTGCTCGTCGCCGTCTGCTTCTCGGCCGTCGCCAGCGTGGGCTTCCTGACGCTCTTCATCCTCTCGACCGCGCTCCCGCTTTACACGAGGCTGACAAATCGCTGAGCACGCCACGCCGCCAAGTCGGCCAAGCGGGCGTGGGCTTCGGCCTGATCGGAGGAGGGCAGCCACTGCACTTCCCCTGCGGTCGTTTGGTAACGACGGGCCAAAACCGCCCCAGCGGTGAAGGTGGAGCGCAAGACGACGACCGAACGAGCGTCCAGCGGGAATGGCACGGCCACGTCGACGCAGGTCCGCCCGGCTTGTGCCGCGATTGAACGGAACTGTGCTGCCACCGTGCCTGCTAAGCGTCCGGTGGAAATCGCCGGGAAACACCAGCGCTCACCATCCCACCAGGCCAAGGAACTCCGCGTGGCTTCGCTCACATGACCAGCCGCGTCGCACTGGACGCCTTCGGTATCGCCCCGATCGGCGATGGATTTAAGTTCACGCCAGGCGGTGGCGGAATTCTGCCAAGGCCCGCTCTTGGGGCGCGGCAACCACTCCGGTGCGTCGCGCCGCGTCTGTAGCGCAAATAAATCTATCTCGGACGGGGTCGGTGGCAGTGGCCGCACGCTGACCCATTCGCGCGCTAAGGCATCGGGGCGGGCCGCCACGATTAAACGAACGATGGCGTCGGTGAGGTTGGCTGACGCCAGTAACTTGTGGAGAATCGGCGCCCAGGCTTCCGAGGAGGGACCAGCGCCCAAGTGCAGGCGGCACGGGTCGAGCCCAAGGCGCGGACAGGCTAAGGCCAAACGCGCGAGGTGATCGGCGAGGCAAGCGACCTTACCACCGCGGAGCGCGAAGGTTTCGAAGAGACACCGCCCAGGCTGAAGGGTCGCCACGTCAGCGCCCTCTGGGACATTTAGGTAATCACCGGAACACCAAGCTAGCATGGAGGTAAAGCGGTGCGCGCGGCCGCCAGTAAGGGAGCCTGCGCCTTGCGCCAGGATTCCGCGTGTTCACGTTCGGGGAGAGAGTCGGCGACAATGCCCGCACCCGCTTGAACAAAGCTGCGACCGCCCGTCGTCCACAGGGACCGAATAATAATATTCAAGCACAGGTCACCATTAGCCCCGACCCAGCCGATGGAGCCGGTATAGAAACCACGGGCCACGGGCTCGAGTTCTGCGATGATTTGCATCGTCCGAACCTTCGGTGCCCCGGTGATGGTGCCACCTGGAAACAACGCCCGCACGACTTCGGCTGGACCCACCCCGGCGGCCAAGCGGCCTTCCACTTGCGAGACGAGGTGCATAACGTGCGAGTATTTCTCCACCGCCATGAACTCCGGCACATGCACCGAGCCTGGCGCCGCAACGCGGCCAACATCGTTGCGTAATAAGTCGACCAGCATCAAGTGCTCGGCCCGTTCTTTAGTGTCGCCCGAAAGTTCTTTTACCCACGCCGCGTCCGCCGCCGCATCGGCGCCGCGCGGGCGCGTCCCCGCAATCGGCCGAGAAGCAATGCGCCCACCCGTCACTTCGACTAACAGCTCGGGGGAGCCGCAGGCTAAGGTGCCAGTCGGCAGACTCAGCAAGCCCATGTAAGGCGAGGGATTCGCTTGGCGCAGGGAGGCGTAGGCGAGCGCCGGATCGACCACGGGCACCTCAAGGCGAGTCGAGAGGTTCACCTGATAAGTATCCCCCGCGGAGATATAGGCCAGTACCTGCCGAACGGCGGCTGCAAATTCCGGAAGCGGTAAAGACTCCGCTACCGGCGTCGCAGGCAAAGCCGCCGACCCGAGCAGTGGCGCTGCGGACGTACAGGCCTCGTGCCAAATTTGGGCCAAGGCTTGCGCCCGACCTTGGGCTGACCGCCAGATTGGTTCGTGCCGACCGGCCGCAGGACAAAGCACCACCACCGTCAGTTCGTGTTTGGCGTCATCGTAAACGTACGCTTCCGTGGCCTCCAGAAAAACGGCGGAGGGACAAGGCACGTCCGCATGGGCGGAGTGTACGGGCTCGAACTGCGTGGCCAGCTCATAGCCGAGTGCCACGATTAGACCGCCTTGAAAAACAGGCCAGCCGGAGAAAGTCGGGGCTCGGTGCTCTTGCGACCAACGGCGTAAGGCATCCAAGGGTTTCTCGGCGTCACCTTCTTGAGCGCCATCAGCCGCATGCACAACGACGCGGGCATCAGCGGCGAAGACCGTGGCACGGGCCGAGGTCGGTACCGCAATGGTGAGACTGCCCGTGCGACCGCTTTCCAGGACGGCATGGAAGCGACCGCGGAGTAAGGCACGCCAATCCGCCGGCAGGCCAGTCGCGGCAAAACGGGCGAGGTAAGGGAGGTGCGTCCAGCCCGCACCCGCCGTCGCCCATTCGGCGAGCGTCGTTTCGGCGAGCATGAGTGGCGCGTTATTCACCGGTAAAATTAATCAAGTAGCCCGCCAAGTCTGTCGACGTGAGAATCTTCCGGGCCTGTTCGACGGTGATGCCGTAGACGTGTAACTCCTGCCGCGAGCCCTTTGAGACGACGGTGACGCGCAAGCCGCCCTCTAACGCCATGACCTTGATCGAATGTCGGCGCGCCCCGACCCGCGCCTGGATGACGCCGCGAGAGACGCGGCCGTATTTCTCAAGTAGGTCAACAACGGGGCGAGCGGCGTCCGTGACGGTAGTATGCGTGCCCGCACGACCGCGCCCCTTAGCCATCTCAGGCAATCTCCCAGTTATAGGGATGCTTCGAGAGTAGTTCGCAGCCCGTCTTTGTGATCACGACGCAATCTTCGAAGCGGCAACCACCGATGCCCGGATAATAAAGCCCAGGCTCGACCGTGATGGCATTGCCGGCGACCAGGGGGTTCGGGTTTCGCAAAGACAGGAAAGGCTCTTCATGGATGTCATATCCTAGGCCATGACCTGAGCCATGGAAGAAGCCGACGTAGACGCCTTGCTTGTTTGGTCCGGTCTCGTAGCCGAGCGACTTGAAGTAATCGACGGGGATACGATGGATCTCCGCCCCGGTGACGCCGGCGCGCAGGGCCTTGATGATGCGGCCGTGGGCGGCCTTGACAGCTTCGACCATTTTCCGCTGAGCGGGCGTAGCCTTACCCTTTAAGTAGGTCCGGGTCATGTCGCCGTAATGCCACGAGGCTAGATCACGCGGGAAGATATCGAGGACGAGCAGTTGGTTGGCGTGGATCGGTCCCGTCCCCTTGTTATGGCAGTCGACCGCCTGATCGCCCGGAGCACAAATCAGGCCGGTGTCACAGAGGGCTCCAGCCCGAACCGTCGCCGCCTGCACTTCTGACTGCAGGATCTCGGACGTAAGGACTTTACCCATCCAAATTAAGCGCCCCTTCTTGTCGGGCCGAGCTTCTGCAAGAATTTTTTCAACCGCGGTGAAGCCGGCACAAGCGGCGCGGTTGCCGGCGCGAATGCCGTCGAGCTCGGCCTTCGTCTTCACCCAGCGCTGCGGGAAAAGTGCGGGGGTCGAACGTTCATCGCGCGAGGACCCCGTAGCGACCAGCTCCAAGCCGAGTTCCTGCAAGCGCAAGAACAGGGTGACGGGGAAATCGCCGGGCACGCGGAACTTCTTCACCCCGCGCTGCAAGGCCGCGAACACGATGGCATCGGCGATAGCAGCGGTCGGGTTGTTCCGGCGCAGGTCGGCAATGATTTCCGTCGAGTTAAGCACCTCATCCAAGTCGGATTCGGCCTTCGCTCGACCGACTTCCAATAAGGGTAATAGCCCGACCTTGCGGCCTTGGGCGCTGAAAGCTGGGAATGGATCGGAGGCATGGAAGCCGGAGAACCACCGCAGGTCGGCATTCTTGGTCGGCGTCGCCATGAGCAGGACATCGTCCTGGCGGGGGGCCGTCTTCTTTTTAGTCGTCGGGCGAGGCATAGGTGCAAGATGACGATGGGCGAACGGGCGGAAAGCGCAAACACGCGTGCCCTCGGCTTGACTGGGGACGGGGGGCGGGCAATTCTGGGCGTCCTTTCGCGCGGGTATCGTTCAGTGGTAGGACCCCACTTTCCCATAGTGGTGACACCAGTTCAAATCTGGTTACCCGCTCCAAAGGATAACCACCCGAGGCTAGCCTAGGCCGAGGTAGGCTTGACCTCGCCCGCCCCACTAGGAATAGTTGCCGTCCTGGCCACGCGGGTATCGTTCAGTGGTAGGACCCCACTCTTCCAAAGTGGTGACACCAGTTCGAATCTGGTTACCCGCACCAAGGAGGCTCCGGCTTCAGTTCCGCCAAGGCAATTGACCAGCGGGGGCGACCTCGAGGAACTCCTTCCAGGCCACCTGTTCTTCCAGCGCCAAGGAAGAAGCGACCACGAGCCGCCACTTCGGTTTTGCGGGCGGACGACGGAGGCTCATGCCCGCCTGCTCAGGGAGACGGTTCGCTTTCCGAGAATTACAGCGCACACAGGCCGTCACGATATTCTCCCAGTTGGTCTTACCGCCGACATCGCGCGGGACGACGTGATCAAGGTTCAGTTCTTCCTCCCGAAAGACGCGGCCACAATACTGACAGGTATGGGCGTCACGGAGGTAGACATTGCGGCGACTAAAGCGAATTTCGCGGCGGGGCACGCGATCGTAGGCCCCTAGGAGTAAAACGCGCGGCATGCGTAACACGATACACGGCGAACGGATGGCCTCCGCTGCGGGCGGCGGTACCGCCAAGGAATAAGTAACCCATTCAGCAGCCGCAAAAATCCGGTGGCCGGACTCATCCGAATGCACGACGGAGGCGCGGCCGCGAAAGAGTAGACTCATGGCGCGCAGGGTGCCGACGATGTTCACCGGCTGCCAGAGGCGGTTCAAGACGAGCACGCGATGGTCAGGACGAGGTGGCAAGGCGAGGGTAACCATACCCGCTCCACCGCCTCGGTCAACAGCGGCTCAAACGTTGTTCCTTAACGGGGTGATGCCGGCGCCTTGGAGGGCACAGCCTTGGCCGGGACCGTCTTCGCGGGAGCCGACTTTCCTGGCGGTGGGGTCGGGGGCGGAGGCACTGAATCGACATCCTCAAACGTCGCCATCTGCCGACCATAAACGTCCTTCTCTGGCTTATAAGGAAAACCGTCGATCGTGACCGCGAGGTTTTCAATCGCATTAGAAGTGATGGTAAATCCACCCTTCACGGTGACAAAGATTTCCCTGCCCCGTGAGCCTAGGACTTGGTTGTAACGGATCTCTCCAGAATTAGTTTCGCGCAAGAGGCAGCTCGTGCCGCTTTGTAAGGCCGTGACCCCGACCAAATGGGGACGACCCACCAAGACAACTGGCGCCGTGGCTTTCTTAGGCTGGGCGGGTTGGCTCGTCCCGGAAGACGAGCTCAGGAAAAAAACACCCAGACTAACAAGGCCGCAAACGCCACCCCAAGGACAATCCAGAGGATGTTATCACGGTTAACCGTCAGGCTCCCGCCTGCGACCGGCTCAAAGGGGACTTCTTCTTCTTCCTGGCCAGCGGCGTCGAGCGGACGGCGCGCGGCGCGCACGGAGTGATGCGTATTAAAATCGGAGCCAGCTTTCTCGTCGTCGAGCCGGAGGTAGCGGGCGTAGACCTTCACGAAGCCGCGCTTGTAGACTTCCGCCAAAGGAATGGACTCGAACTGGTTGGCCTCCATCGCTTGGAGGTAGTCGGTCCGGATTTTTGTGAATTCGGCGGCCTCGCGCAAAGTCACGCCCAAGCGCTGACGCGCTTCCTGAAGTCGTTCACCAAGGGTCTGCATGGGGCGACTTTCGGGCGGAGGCTGAAAATAGGCAAGCCTCGGCTCGGGCTATCGCCCGACCATCAGAAAATTCCAGAATTCCTGTGGGTCGCCCGGCCATACCCAAAGAAAAGGGGATAGGATTAACAACTGAAGGTGCCCAAGGACTCCCGAGAAGCCGGGGAGGTTAATTAAGATGATGAGGATAATGAAGCCGTATTGGCTAAGCGTGGTGAAGAGCTCCAAAGAATAGAGGCCCAGACGGTAGAAAATGCGGGAACCATCCAGCGGGGGAATCGGAATAAGGTTAAAGCAAAAGAGCCCGATGTTCATCAACATCCCCGAGACGAGGAACCGGCCAAGGTTACGGGACGTCGGGTCGTCGGAGGATACCCCAAGGGCCAGCCCCACGAGGACAAAAACGAGGCACAAGACCAAGTTCATCGCCGGACCGGCCAAGGTGATGAGGATGTCATCCATCCGGCGGGTGGCGGGATTGGGCAGGGAAATCTGCACGGGCTTACCCCAGCCGATCAGGCCGAAGCCGGGGCTGAAGAAGATCATGATCCCGGGGATGAGCAGGGTGCCGATGGGGTCAGCATGGGCCAAGGGGTTTAAGGTCACGCGGCCCTGCAGGCGCGGTAAAGGGTCCCGACGAAGGTCGGCGACCCAGGCATGGCCGAACTCGTGTATGCCGATCGAGACAACCAAGAGGATGAGCTGGAGCAGGGACCAGCGGAGATACTCGGGTGAAAAATCCATTTTAGTTAGCGCCGCAGGAACCGGGGGCCTTACCACAGCCGCAAGAGCCGCTGTGGACGTGGTCGGACTTCAGGCCTTTGGCCGCCACTAGGGCGAGCTGCTTTTCAACCTGCTCGGAAGCACAATGGGTGCAGGCTGGTTTTTCCTTGGTGGAACGGACGAGTAACTCGAAGTCTTTCCCGCAGGCGGCGCAATGGAAGTCAAAGAGAGGCATGAAGGTTCCTTCTTGATAGGCGTCCGTGGTCCGCTGCCAATCCGAAAGACCCCGCCGAGGGATACGCCTTGAGGGCGCGGAGTGGCACGCTTAAGGTGGAGTCGTCGACATGCCCTCCCCTGCCCGCATTCGCTTAGCCCAACGCCGCGGCCTCCCGCTCCGGCAGGCCAAGCAGCTCGCAGGGCTAACGACTCCGCGGAAAATCCAAGACTTCCTCGCAAAGCTCCCGCAGAACTTCGAGCCCGACGGCGATACCGCGCGCTCGGTCCAGGCGGCCCTCAGCGCGAATTGTGCGCACTGCATCGAGGGTGCCATGATTGCGGCGTTCGCCCTCTGGCTCCAAGGCCACCCGCCCTTGCTCATCGACCTCTCGGCCCACCAGGACATGGACCACGTCATCGCCCCTTTCAAGGTCAAGGGCCGGTGGGGGGCGATTTCCAAAACGAACTACGTCTGCCTGCGCTGGCGAGACCCAATTTATCGGAGCGTCCGGGAGTTGGTGATGTCCTACTTCCACGAGTACGCCAAAGGGCCGCGGAAGACGCTGCGTAGTTATTCGCGCCCCTTCAACCTAAGCAAACTCCCCGCTGAAAAATGGGTGAACAATCCGGAACAGTGCTGGGAAATCGCCGACCGCATCACGGCCGCCCGGCATTATCCCGTCGTGACCTTAGCCCAAGCGAAAGCCCTGCGCCCGCGGGACCGGGTGGAAGTCGCCTCGGACCGGGTCACGGCCTTCCCGATTCCTGCCTGGAAACATCAGCGGCTCTGACGCTTAGCGCCGGCCGTCGTACCAAAGGTGACAGGCTTGCGGGTCTTTGGCTGCGCGCCCCGCACTGAAGAACATCCGGCCGAAGAAGCGCACGGATTCGGTGAAGGTGTAGAGCTTCAGCTTACGCGAAGAAGTCGCCAAGGGATGGGCGGCAAGCACGCGGAATTTAAGGCGACGGGCCCGAGCAATCTTGTGCAGGCGGCGGCTTAAAAAGACTTCTTCGCCGGCGTAGAATTCCGTGCCAAAGCCACCCGCGGCGCGAAAAGCCGCCGCCTCGACCCAAACGCACGAGCCGGCCGCCCAGCGAGCGATGCGACTCAACGTATTCCAACAGCCACAGAAGAACCGGGCTAAGAATGGCGTACCGGACTCAAGCACTACGGTGCTGCCGCCCCCGAGATAACGCCCCGAAGCGATGCGCTCAGCAATGTCCGCGAAGAGCTCGGCCGACGGCCAGGAGTCGGCATCGATGAAAATAAACCAGTCACCCGTCGCGACGCGCGCCCCAACGTCGCGGGCCCGCCCAATCTGGTTGATCGGCTCAAAGACGACCGTCGCTCCAGCGGCCCGGGCGAGTTCCGCCGTGCGGTCGGTGGAATTATTATCGCACACCACGACTTCATGCTCCCAGCCCCGCTCCCGGAAGGCGCCGACGGCGGCCGCCACCGCCGCCAATGTCTGCGGGAGAAGCTTCTCCTCATTAAAAGCCGGGATGATGACCGAGATACGCATCAGCGTGCGGGTGGCTTGGCGCGAGCCGCCAACCAAAGGTCTGTGGGCTCGCCGACCTCGGCATAAGCCGACGTCTCCGGAGGGAGCGTGACGGCCAGCAAGAGCGCGGCGAGCGAAAGCATGGTTTTAAACGGCGGACTCGAAGGCGCAGGCAGCGGCACCGACGACGCCGACATTCCCGCCGAGCGCCGCTGGGACGATGGTGCAGACGGCGGCGAGACGAGGGAAGGCGTAGCTATTAGCCTTGGCACGCATGGGGACAAAGAGCGCATCGCCCGCGGCGGTGACGCCACCACCGACCACGATGACGTCGGGATTAAAAGTATTGATCACGGCGCCGAGGCCACGGCCGAGGTAGTCGATGGACTGGTCCCAAATCTCTATGGCCAATGGGTCTTTCTGCGTCAGGGCTTGGAAGAGGTGATGCGTGGTGACCTGCTCGATACTACCGGCGAAACCCGTGATGCTTGAGGCCCGGCCAGCCGACAGGGCTTCGCGGGTGCGGCGAGCGATGGCTGTGCCCGAGGCGTAGGCCTCCCAGCAGCCGAGGTTCCCGCATCCACAGCGCGGGCCATCCATAGTCAGCGGAATGTGGCCGAGCTCAGCCGCATTACCGTTGGAGCCCCGCATCAGGCGGCCATCGATGACGGCCCCGCCGCCGATGCCCGTGGAGATCGTGATATAAATGACGTTCTTCTTCCCCTTACCTGCGCCGAAAAGGTATTCGCCGAGCGCCGCGGCGTTGCAGTCGTTGTCAATGCGGGCGGGGAGGCCCCCGAACGACTTGCTCAGTTCACCTTCAATCGGGTAACCGGTCCAACCCGGCAGGTTGGGCGAACCATCCACGCAACCGCGGGCGGTATCCAACGGCCCCGGCGAAGCGATGCCGATGGCACAAAGGTCCGAAGGCTGTAGTTTGAGCTCAACCAGCAACTGGTGCGCAGCCGCGGCGACGCGCGAGACCGCTTGAGCGGCACCCTTTTCAGCCCAAGTTTCGACGCGGCCGGACCCAAGGACCGTGCCGTCTTCGGCCACCACGCCGAACGCGAACTTCGTGCCGCCGAGATCGAAAGCCAGGACTTTACGCATGCCCCCTCATTAGGGGCTTAATCCCGCGCAGGTCGAGCAAAGTCATCCTGCAGGCGAACGACATCCGTTAGATCCGGCGTGGACACTTCGAGTAAGACCGCATCGGTCACCGCTGCGAAGCGGTGGATGGTGTGTGCCGGGATATGCAAAGCCTGCCCGGCCTCCCACGTGTGCTCATGTTCCGCCGACACGGTCGCCGCGGCCGGAGTCTCCCCAGCGACTAGGGGGCGAAAGGTCACGATGACCCGACCGCTCAGCAGGTAAAGCGTCTCGGTTTTACGTTCGTGGTACTGCAAGCTCAGGCGCTTACCGGCGGAAATCTCCAGAACCTTACCAGCGTAGGCAGCTTGCTCGGCGTACCAAATTTCACGGCCCCAGGGTTTGAGGACGATTTTAGGAGGCTGCAGGGGTGAAGACATCCGAGAAAGTTTGTATCTGAAATCTTAAAGTCAGCCAAGTAAATCCCCTAGGAAGTCTGGTTGGTCCGTCGCGCCATGCAGCGGCTCGACTAAATGTGGGGCGTCGATGCTCACCCGATTAACATCCACTGAGACCCGCTGCATCGAAAGACTCCGATCGGGCGCGGTCACGGCAAAGTCGGCGAAGGCCTCTGGGTCGAGGGCACGTTCGGAGAGCCAATCATTCCGCCTGTCGGGCGGCAAGAGCACCGGCATCCGCGAGTGGACTTCGCCGGCTTCGCGATTGGGCGCGACGGTTAGCAGGCAAAGGGAACGGCGGGGCGGGCCACCAGGCACGACCTGCAAGGACCAGAGCCCAGCGAAAGCTAAGGGCCCACCGTCGGCGGCACGGAAATAATAAGGGGTCTTTAACCGGCCCTCGGTCTTCCATTCATAATAGCCATCAACTGGCACGAGGCAGCGTCGCTGGCGCGCGGCGTCACGGAAGGTGGGTTTGTCGAAGATACCCTCGACGCGGGCGTTCGCGTGACCGGCGTCCCCTGCCTCGGACGCGGCCCAAGCCGGCGTGAAGCCCCAAAAGAGTGGCTCCGCCAACAAGTGTCCTTGCTCGCGGCGCAGACTAAGCAACGGCGTGCCTGGCGAAATATTGTAGCGCGGCGAGGCGGAGACCAAGGGAACGCCTAGGCTCCGCACAATCTCTTCCCAGCGCGAGAACTGCGTGACACGTCCGCACATCGACTTACCAGTGCGGCGGGCGCTCGTCGGCCAGCGGTCCCGATTCAGCGTCGCTCGCCTGCACCGTCACTTTCGCTTCCGTGCGAGCCAGCCGAGCGGCCAAAGCCGCGACTTCCTTGGAGAGCTCGAGCATGGCGCGATCCTGCTGTTCGATGTGACGCTGCAGGAAGGCCAGCTTTTCCTCGAGGTCTTGTTGGCGGTCGGGCATGCCTACAGCGCTAACGAACGGGGCGGAACCTGCAAGCCCCTCATGCGCCACAGGCGCGCTTGGCCGCCGCAAAGGCCGCCAAGGCCTGATCGAGGTCGGCACGGGTGTGAGCAGCCGACATCTGCGTACGGATGCGGGCCTTGCCATGGGCCACCACGGGGAAGAAGAAGCCGACGGCATAGACGCCGTGCTCTAGGAGCGAAGCGGCGAACTTCTGCGCCAAGACGGCATCACCGAGCATGACAGGGACAATTGGGTGCTCCCCCGGCTGGAGCGTGAAGCCGAGCTCCGTGAGGCCCTTCCGCCAATAAGCGGCATTGGCCATGAGCTGGTCGCGCAGTTCGGTCGACTCGTTCAGCAGCTGAAGGATCGCCAGCGTGGTGGCGGCAATCGTCGGGGCCAGCGAGTTTGAGAAAAGGTAGGGGCGACTCTGCTGGCGGAGGATGTCGATGATTTCCTTACGGCCGGAGGTATAGCCACCGCTCGCACCGCCGAGGGCCTTACCCAAGGTCCCGGTGATGATGTCCACGCGACCTTGGCAGCCCCGGTATTCGTGCGTACCGCGGCCGGTCTTACCCAGGAAGCCGACGCCATGCGAATCGTCCATCATGACGACCGCACCATGCTGATCGGCAAGGTCACAGATTTCCTTTAAGGGTGCGATGAACCCGTCCATCGAGAAAACGCCATCGGTCGCGATGAGCTTCACGCGGGCACCCTTGGCTTCGAGGAGCTTCGCTTCGAGGTCGGCCAGGTCATTCGTCGTGTAGCGAAAGCGCTGCGCCTTGCACAGACGGATACCATCGATGATTGAAGCGTGATTGAGGGCGTCCGAGATGACCGCGTCTTCGGGCCCCAGAATAGTCTCGAACAAGCCGCCATTGGCGTCCCAACAAGATGAATAGAGGATGGTATCTTCCGTGCCGAGGAACGCGCTGAGGGCCTCTTCCAATTCGCGGTGTAACGTCTGGGTGCCGCAGATGAAGCGCACCGAAGCCACCCCGTAGCCCCAGCGTGCTAGGGCCGCCGACGCGGCGGCCTTCACCTTAGGATGATCGGCGAGGCCGAGGTAATTATTGGCGCAGAGGTTAAGGACTTCGCGGCCATCCTTGAGCCGGACGCGCGTGCCTTGAGCGGAGTCGATAAGACGCTCCTGCTTAAAGAGACCGCTAGCGCGGACGTCGTTGAGGCGTTGGGCAAGGATGCCTTCGAGGGGGCCGTACATGGGCGTTAGATTTGCGTCCAATCGAGGACGACTTTGCCGGATTGTCCAGATAACATGGCCTCGAAGCCGGTGCGGAAGTCGCGGGCGGGAAGGCGATGCGTGATCGCGGGCGTAACGTCCATGCCCGACTGCAGTAAGGCGATCATCTTGTACCAGGTCTCATACATCTCGCGGCCGTAGATACCCTTGATGTGCAGGCCGCGGAAGATGACCTTATTCCAATCGATGGCCGCCTTACCTGGGATAATCCCGAGTAAAGCAATCCGACCACCGCACGCCATATTATCTAAAATCTGATCGAGGGCGCGGGCATTGCCTGACATCTCAAAGGCCACGTCGAAGCCTTCCGTCATGCCGAGTTCGCGTTGAACCTCTTGGAGGTTTTCCTGGGAAACATCGACCGCGCGGGTGGGCCCAACTTGCGAGCGAGCTCTAAGCGCCAGGGGTTGACGTCTGTGATGATAATCTTGCGGGCGCCAGCGGCCTTAGCGATCGCGATCGACATGATGCCGATGGGACCCGCGCCGGTGATGAGGACGTCCTCGCCGACCAGATCAAACGATAAGGCCGTGTGGACCGCGTTGCCCAAGGGGTCGAAGATGGCAGCGACATCGTCCGGAATGTCATCAGGAATCGGCACGACATTCTCCATCGGCAAAGACAGGAGTTCAGCAAAAGCACCGGGCCGGTGAATGCCGACGCCCAGCGTATGGGCACAAAGATGGCGGCGGCCGGCCCGACAGTTACGGCAATGACCGCAGACGATGTGGCCTTCGCCAGAAACACGCTGACCTTTACGCAGGTGCGTTACCTCGCGGCCAAAGTCCTCGACGACGCCGACATATTCATGCCCGACGGTCAGGCCGAGCGGCACGGTCTTTGCCGCCCATTCGTCCCACTTCCAGATGTGTACATCCGTCCCACAAATCGCGGCTTTCTGGATACGAATAAGGACATCGCGGTCGCCAATGGTGGGCACTGGTACGTCGGCCAACCAAAGGCCTTCACGGCCCTCTTTTTTATTAAAGCTTTCATCAAAAGTCGAAATCGGTCGTTTAGGTGCGAATTACGGTAAGGGCAGCGAGTTAAGGTGGAAAGGAAATGCCCACCCTTGGGGTGATTTTTTGTTGAGCGGGCTCGGTCAAATCGACAGGGTTATGCTTATGTCCAATCCCCAGGACCCCTCGCCCCCCGAACTTCCGCCGCAAGATGCCGCGGCGACGGTTGTTCCTGTCGAGGTCGAAGCGGATGACGGCTTAGGACAGAAACGGGCTAAGCGGACCTTCTGGCAGAAGTTCGGCGGTGAGGGCTTCATGGCCTCGGTGGCCATTCACGTCCTTCTAATACTGATCGCGGCCTTCCTGATTATCTCCGTGTCCAAGGAGTCAGCCAAGAAGGACCCCAACTCCTTCACGACAGGCTCGGGCGGCGGTGCCGCTGGTGAAAGGGCCAAGCAGTTCAAGACGCGCCTGCAGCCCAAGAACCCCAAGACGACGGCGAAGACCCCGACCCGTATCACTTCTAAGAGTACCACGGCGACGATTTCCCTGCCCGACGTCCCGACCGTCGCAGTTTCTTCCATGAACGCCGGCCTGATGGGCGGCGGTTCCTCCAAGGGCTTCGGTGGCGGCTCGGGCGGCGGCATCGGTTCCGGCATGGGCGTCGGCCGTGGTAACGGGAAAAATTTCGTTTCTGTGTTCGGCAGTAAGATGGCGATCAATGGACTCCCCGGGACCTTCTACGACTTTAAGCAAACCAAGTCAGGCAAGCCGACGGCGATGATGGGCGGGGCTCCCGAGAAATTCGGTGACCCTTCTAATTCGGCCGCCATCGGCCTTTACAACAAGGAAGTGAATGAATTCTTGGACAAGGGCTTTTCGGCTTCGTCGCTCAGCGACGTCTTCCGCGCCCCCGATACGCTCCTCGCTTCGCAGATTTTATCCCACCCTGCCCCGCCACCGAAGCCCCCAAGGCCTACGGCGTGGGCGAGCTCTGCAAGCCCTCGCGCTGGATTGCTCACTACAAAGGCGCCGTCAAACCGCCTCAAAACGGTAAGTTCCGCTTCGTCGGTTCGGGCGATGACTTCCTCTTAGTCCGCTGGGACCGCAAAGTCGTCCTCGATTCGGGCTATCAACACTTCATATCCGGTGGTGCGAATGTCTATCCGGGCTTCGGGCAAAAGCCGTACGATGAAACCCGGCCTTCCAAACTCGGTAAGCCATTACGTTGCGGACCCTGGATCAACGCTACCCGAGACAAGGAAACTCCGTTAGAAATCGTCATCGGCGAAACGCCTGGCGGAACCTTCTATGCCATCGTGCTGATCGAAGTCGCCGATGCCTCTGGCAAACCTGATGGGCAGCTGCGTCTTTTCCGCATGACGACGGATGATCTCCCTGATGCCATCAAGAATGGCCACCCGAGTATCCCCGGCGTAGATATGACCGGCGGAGATTGGATTTTTAAACCGTCGAAGTCCACGGTTTCGCGTTGAATTCAAGCAATTAAGTCGGGTTCTACGGAGAAAGATAGAATAAGGTTGTTAAGGAAATAATCGGGCTAGAATGAAAAGCCCCCCGGTATGTCCGACACCCCGCCAGCACTACCTCCTGAAGAACCGGCCGCGCCCCCACCGCTCGACGAGACTTTGGTCGAAGGTGTGGAGGACGACGGCTTAGGACAAAAACGGGCTAAGCGGACCTTCTGGCAGAAGTTCGGCGGTGAGGGCTTCATGGCCTCGGTGGCTATCCACGTCCTTTTAATACTGATCGCGGCCTTCCTGATTATCTCCGTATCCAAGGAGTCAGCCAAGAAGGACCCTAACTCCTTCACAACGGGCTCGGGCGGTGGCGCCGCCGGCGACCGGGCCAAGCAGTTTAAGACGCGCCTGCAACCCAAGAACCCTAAGACGACGGCGAAGACTCCGACGCGCATCACCTCGAAGAGCACCACGGCGACGATTTCCCTGCCCGACGTCCCGACGGTTGCGGTCTCTTCCATGAACGCCGGCCTGATGGGCGGCGGTTCCTCCAAAGGCTTCGGTGGTGGCTCCGGCGGTGGGATTGGTTCCGGCATGGGCGTCGGCCGTGGTAACGGGAAAAATTTCGTTTCCTTGTTTGGAGCTAAGATGGGCGCCGCAGGGATGGTCGGCACGTTCTATGACCTAAAACAAACGTCCAACAAGGCACCGACGGAATGCGCTCCGCAATCCGGCATCGGTGCCTACCGCGAAGCAGTAAAGGAATTCTTTCAGTCAGGCTGGAGCCCAGGTAAATTCCAGAAATACTACCGTGCTCCGGAAGCTTTGATTGCCGGCCAAGTCTTCATCCCTTCGCGCGGCGCCGATGCCGCCCCCAAAGCCTACGGCGTTGAAAAGGAAGTGAAGCCTTCCCGCTGGGTCGTGCACTACAAGGCCACGGTCGAAGTGCCGCAGTCCCTCCCCTTCCGCTTCGTAGGCTCGGGCGATGACTGGATGGTCGTGCGCTGGGACCGTAAGATTGCCCTCGACGACGGCTACGAACACATGGTTGTCGGTGCCGACGGTAACTACAAGGACTTCAAGCAGGTCGTGACCAAGGAGTTCGCCATCGACCGCAAGCCGGGCCACCTCAATCGCCTCAAGGCCGGGCCCTGGATCAACTCGCCCAAGGGGACGAAGATTCCCATCGAGATCGCAATCGGTGAAACGCCGGGTGGCGTGTTCGACGTCTACCTAGCCATTGAGGTCGCCCGCTCCGGCTCCCGTGTGAACGGTAATTTCGAAGGCGAAGGGACGCTGAAACTTTTCCGCACCAACGCCGAACAGCTGCCCGAGGAAATCCAGAAGCCCGGCCGTGGCCTCAACATCGACATGGAAGCCGAGGGCTGGATCTTTAAGACGGTGCCAACGGGCGTCACCCGCTAATCAGCGCTTAAGGTAGAAGGCCGCGGCGTTACCCCCGAAAAGGCCAGCACGCTCTGCGGCGGTCAAGCCACGCGTATAGTCGTCCACGAGGCGATAGGCTTGCTCATAGCTGCCGGCAAAGAGGCACACGGGCCAATCGGAGCCATACATGAGGCGCGATGGGCCAAAGGCCTCGAAGACAACGTCAAGGTAAGGACGGAACTGCTCGGGCGTCCAAGCCCGGTGATCAGCCTCCGTCAGCATACCAGAAACCTTACAATGGACGTTGGGCAGCTGCGCCAACCGTCGGAGTTGCTTCGCCCAAGGCTCAATGGTCCCGTCCTTGATGGGCGGCTTAGCGATGTGATCCAAGACGAAGGGCTGGGCCGGGAAATTCTCAGCGAGTCGGATGGCGGCTTCGAGTTGCTTAGGGAAGATGAGGATGTCGTAAGTCAGGCCATACGCGGCGAGCTTGGAAATCCCCCGCTGGAAATCCGGCCCAAGCATGAAGGCGTCATCGGGTTCTTCCTGTACCACGTGCCGGACGCCCACGAACTTCGGGTGCTGGGCTAAGCGCTCAAGGTCGGCCTCGACGCGGTCCGATCGTAGATCCACCCAGCCGACGACACCTTTCACGGTTTCATGCTGATCCGCTAGGCCCAGGAGCCAATCCGACTCCTCGATGACTTGGCGAGCCTGCACGGCAATCGAGCCATCAAAGCCGAGCGGGCGTTGTAAGGCGGCGAGATCTGCCGGCAGCCAGCTCCGGTGCAGCGGCGACCCCGGCGGGATCCACGGATACTGCGCCGCATCGTACGACCAGAAGTGCTGGTGGGCGTCGAGGCGCATGCGTTCAGACGACGTCCACGATGGCCTTGATGACGCCAGACTCCGGCTTCAGCCACGTCGGGAAGGTCGCAATCAGGTCAGCGAACTTCGCGTGGTGCGTAATCCAGGGCTTGGTGTCGATTACGCCGTCTTCGATCAGCTTAATGATGCGGGCGAAATCCTTCGAGAGCGCATTGCGGCTGGCCATGATGGTCAGCTCGCGCCGGTGCAGGTGCGGGGCGTGCGGGAAGGTGAGCTCCTGTTGCGTGATGCCAACGTAAACCACGCGGGCCGCGAAGGCCGCATAGGCGAAACAGCCAACCATCGACTTATTGCTGCCCGTCGCATCAATGACGACGTCGGCGAGCTGGCCATTGGTGAGGGCCGCGAGCGCGGCGACTTCCGAGCCATCGCCCTTGGCCTGAATAACGCCATCAACCTTCATGACGTCGGTGCAGAACTTTAGGCGCTCGGCGTTCATATCCATGACGACGCATTTGGCACCGGAGACTTTAACGAATTCCACCGCGGATAGGCCAATGGGGCCGGCCCCGATAACCAGGACGGTTTCCCCTGCCTTGGGCGCTGCGCGGTCGACGGCGTGGCAACCGATGGCGAGGGTCTCGACGAGCGCGAGTTGGTCGTAGGAAAGTTTGGTCGAGACGTGGAGTTTGCGGGCGGGGAGTAGGAACTTCTCAGCCATACCGCCGTCGCACATCACGCCGAGGGTCTGATGGTTCTCACAGCAATTAGTGAAGCCGCGGCGACAGCTGTAACAGGTCTGGCAGTTAATATACGGCTCGACCGAGCAACGATCGCCGGGCTTCACGTTCGTCACGCCGGTCCCGACGGCGATCACTTCAACCCCGAGCTCATGGCCCGGGATGCGCGGGTAAGAATAGAACGGCATCTTGCCGAGGTAACCGCCGTAATCCGTGCCGCAGATCCCGATCCGATGGACGCGGACGACCGCTTCGCCCGCCGCGGGCGCGGGTGGTTCCGGAATATCAATCCAGGTAAACTGCTGCGGCTGGTCGAGTCGGAGGGCCTTCATCGGCTCAGTTATTTTCCTTCAGGCCTTCGAGGTGTCCGAGGTTCTTGACCGGAGCGAAGATTGCGTGGACTTCAGCGAGGAGCTGCTGGTCAATTGGCTCGGCGGCCCACTTAGCCCAGTTCCGGATATTCGTCGGGTTAGCACTACCCGAGACGGTCGTCGCGATGTCGGGGTGCTGCAGCGAGAACTGTAAGGCCAGCTTAGCGATGTCGATGCCCTTGGCGGCGCAATGCGCAGCCGCGGCCCGAGCGGCGGCCTTCACGTTCTCAGGCTCCTTGAGCCAAGCGGGGAGTGGAGCATTGGTGAGCAGGCGCGCGCTGAAGGGGCCCGCGTTCATGACGCCGATGCCCTTAGCCTTGAGGTAAGGGACGGTCTCATCGGCGAAGCGAGTGTTCTGCAAGGTGTACTGATTATAGCTCAGCACGCAGTCCACGTCGGTCTGCTCGCAGATGAACTTGAAGATCTTCTGTGGGTAGCCGCTAAAACCGATGGCCTTCACCTTGCCCGCCTGCTTGGCCTTACGGAGCGCCGGGATGGTCTCGTCAACGATCTGCTGCATCGGGACGAACTCGATGTCGTGGCAAAGGATGACGTCGAGGTGGTCGGTGCCGAGGCGATGCAAGGAGACGTCGATACTTTCGGCGACGCGCTTGGCGCTGAAGTCGAAGTGCGTTAGGTCGTAGCGGCCGAGCTTCGAGCAGAGCTTATAGCTATCCCGCGGCACGCCGCGGAGAGCGACGCCCAGGAGTACCTCAGAAATACCCCGGCCATAGAAGGGCGAGGTGTCGATGAAGTTGATGCCGTAGTCGAGGGCGACCTGCACAGACTTCAGGGCATCATCAAGCGCTACGCTGCGGAACTCCTGGCCGAGCGACGAGGCACCGAAGCTCAGGATGGGCAGGTCGATCCCAGTCTTGCCGAGGGGGCGGGTTTTCATGGCGGTGAAATTAGGCGGTGCGGCAACCGACGGTGAGGAGCACATTGCCCCAGAGTGCTTGGTCGCCCGTCTGAATGGTCAGAATGTGGTCAGCCGATTCGACGGCCTTATAGAAGTCCCACTTTAGAATCGGCTGTAGTTCAAGTTTGAGGCCGGCCGCCTTCACTTCTTGGCGAAACTCAGCCCACACGGGCGGCTCGCCCTTTTGGGCATAAGAGTCGTCGGCCGGAATGCCCATCGTGTTGACCGCGTCGACGGGGACGGCACTGAGGACTGCGCGCAATACTTGGGCGACGGTCGGGATACCCGGCGAAAGGTTGAGCGAGACGAGCTCGGCGTTGGGTCCCTTCTTACCCCAGACTGGGTAATTACCGTCAGCGATGAGGATGACGGAGTGATGGCCGGCGCGGGCCAGAACTTCGGAAATCTTCGGGTGGATGAGTTGGTGCTTGAGCATGGTCTTAGCGGGGTAAGTGGGTGCGAATGGCGTTGATCGTCTGCGCGGCAGCGGCGTCGGAATCAGGCAAGGGGAGAATTTCGCCCGAAAGGTATCCGGTAAAGCCAATGGCCTTGAGCGCTTCGATGACGGAAGTTATGTCGGTATGCCCAAAGCCCATCGCCTGACGGTTACTGTCAGCGAAGTGCACGTGGCCGACATGCGGGCCACAGGCGCGAAGGGTCGCCGCGTTAGAGACCTCCTCGATGTTCATATGGAACAGGTCGCACAGCAGCTTCACATTAGGAATCTGGCGCGACTCCAAGAATCGCGCGGCGTCTAGCTGACGGTTGAGCAAGTTAGTTTCGTAGCGGTTGAGTGGCTCGTAAAGGAGCGGCACCCCGTATTGCGCGGCGTGGGCCCCGAGGTCCGCGAGGGCCTCAGCCAACCAGGTCATCGCCTGCTCGCGGGTGACCTCACCCTCAGCCTTCCCCTGCATCGAGCCAATAATGGCCGGCGCGCGAAACTCGCCGCCTAGGTCAATGATGGCGCGGATAAACTCGCGGGCCTGGCTCCTAATCGCTGGGTCTGCGTGCGTCAGGTGCCACTTATGGACGAGCCAACCGCCACCCGTGCCGAAGGCCGCGGCCGAGAGGCTATGCTGCTTCAGGAGCGCGTGGAGCATCGGACGATCAATCGATGCGGATGAAGGCGCAAAGATCTCGATGGCGTCAAAGCCCAGCTTGGCCGCCGAGGCCGCGGCGGACTCCAAGCCGTCCCAATAGACGAAGGGCCCCCCTTTGGCTTGGGCGACGAGCGAAACGGTGATCGCAGATTTAATCACAAGGGAACTTTGCCCGCACCCTGAAGGTGGGGCAAGTTCCGCTTAAACGACTTTAAACGAAAAACGGGGCTTACTCCGCCAGGCCTTGCGAGGAGCGGCCCTTAACGAGGCGCTGCACCAAGGCGAAACGGAGAACCTGCTCCATCTTCGCGATTTCGACTGGGTCGATGTCCTTCTGGCCACGGGCAGCCTCAACCGCCTCGCGGGCGCGGGCCTCAGCGGTCTCGACGGCCTTAAGGTCAATCTTGGTTTCATCGACAGCGGCTTCAGTCACGACCGAAACCTTATCGGAGACGACGCGGACAAAACCTTGGTCGATGGCGAGGCGGCTGACCTTGCCGTCTAACGTCACCAAGACCTCGCCGGCGGCGATAATCGCGGTGATCGGTTGGTGACCAGGTAGAATACCGATGCTGCCCATGGCGGTAGGCAGGGTCACGCCATCCGCCGTGCCTTCATAGGCGCGGCGATCTGGGGTGACGATTTCGACCGTGAGGGGCATCGGGGCTTATTTCTTGGACTTACCAGCAGCTTCGAGGACCTCGTCGATACCACCCTTCATGTAGAAGTCGTTTTCGTTTACGTGGTCGAGCTCACCGGTGAGAATCATTTCGAAGCCGCGCAGCGTGTCTTCGAGGGCGACGTACTTACCGGGCGAGCCCGTGAAGATTTCGGCCACGTGGAACGGCTGCGAGAGGAACTTCTGGATCTTACGAGCGCGGAAGACGACGAGCTTGTCCTCTGGGGAGAGTTCGTCGAGGCCGAGAATCGCGATGATATCCTGCAGGTCCTTATAGCGCTGCAGGATGCCCTGCACACCACGGGCCACGCGGAAGTGGCGTTCACCGACGACTTCCGGCGCGAGCGCGGTCGAGGTGGAGGAGAGCGGGTCGACGGCCGGGTAGATGCCGAGCTCCGCGATGCGGCGCTCGAGCACGACGGTGGAGTCAAGGTGCGCGAAGGTGTTGGCGGGAGCTGGGTCGGTCAAGTCGTCCGCCGGGACGTAGACGGCCTGGAAGGACGTGATGGAGCCCTTCTTGGTCGAGGTGATGCGTTCCTGGAGGTTACCCATTTCAGAGGCGAGCGTTGGCTGGTAACCCACTGCGGAGGGGGAGCGACCGAGAAGAGCGGACACTTCGGAACCGGCCTGCGAGAAGCGGAAGACATTGTCGACGAAGAGGAGCACGTCGCGGTTCTGCTCGTCGCGGAAGAATTCAGCCATCGCGAGGGCGGAGAGCGCCACGCGCATACGGGCACCGGGCGGTTCGTTCATCTGGCCGTACACGAGGGCGACCTTGGACTTCGAAAGGTCTTTCTGGTCGATGACGCCCGCTTCGGACATTTCGTGGTAAAGGTCATTGCCTTCACGGGAGCGCTCACCGACGCCGGCGAAGACGGAGAAACCGCCCTGCTTCATCGCGATGTTATTGATGAGTTCCATGATGACGACGGTCTTGCCGACGCCGGCACCACCGAACGCACCGACCTTACCGCCCTTGACGAAGGGACAGATGAGGTCGATGACCTTGATGCCCGTGCCGAGGAGCTCGGCGGACGTGGACTGCTCAGTGAGGGGCGGAGGCTGGCGGTGAATCGGGTAGCGCTTGGTGTGCTCCACCGGACCGCGTTCGTCGACGGCGTCGCCGGTGACGTTGAAGATGCGGCCGAGGACGCCGTTGCCGACGGGCACGGTGATCGGGGCACCCGTATCGACGGCGGCGCCACCGCGCACGAGGCCTTCGGTGGAGGTCATCGCGACGGCACGGACGAGCCCGTTACCGAGGTGCTGTTGGACCTCAAGGATGAGGCGCGTGTCCTTACCTTCGACCTTATAGTCGATCTGGATCGCGTTGTAGATCTCGGGGACCTTATCGACAGGGAATTGGACGTCGACGACGGCGCCGAGGACCTGGGTGATCGTTCCTTTAGTGCTCATGATATTTGTAGAAGTGGGTGGGGGTGAAAATTACTGGGCGGCAGCGCCGGCGGTGAGCTCCAGGATTTCCTGGGTGATCGCCGCCTGACGGGCCTTATTATATTCGAGGGAGAGGGCGGCGCCGATTTTCTTGGCGTTGTCGGTGGCCGCCTTCATGGCGACCATGCGCGAGCTGAACTCGGAGGCCTTGGACTCGAGGACGGCCTGGTGGACGGCCTGCTTAAAGAAGAGGGCTGGAAGTTGGTTGAGGATCTCCGCGGCGGAGGGCTCAAAAAGCATATCCCGCTCGTCGGCTTCGATTTTCGGCTCGGGCAGGCCGAGCTTGGCGCGGAATTCGCGCGCCTGGTTCACGAGGCTGTCGGCGGGCAGGAGCTGCAGGACGCGCGGGGTCTGCACCATCGTGTTCTTAAAGTGAGCGAACAAGACCTCGACGGTGTCGACGGTGCCTTCGCTGAAGGCCTTCAAGAGGTACTCGGCGGCGGGACGGACTTCGTTGAAGTTTGCGCGGTCGGTGACGGGGAAGTCGGCGAGGACCTTACGGCCGGAGCGGGCGAGGGCTTGGGCGCCCTTGCGGCCGATACAAACGAAGACGGCGTTTTGCTGCTCAGCGGCCAGACGGATTAGATTACCGTTGAGGGCGCCCGCCATGCCCTTGTCGGGCGTGACGAAAAGTATACCGCGAACCTTGACGATACGCTTCGTGAGGAGTGGGTGGGTGAACTCGCCGACCTTAGCTTGCGCAGTGTCGAGGATTTCACCGAGGAGCTCGGCGTAAGCACGGCCCGCACGGGCAGCGTCCTGGGCCCGCTTCATCTTCGACGACGCCACGAGCTGCATGGCTCGAGTGATCTGGCCAGTGCTCTTAACCGATTTGATTCGGTTACGGATCTCGCGGAGTCCTTTAGGCATGAAGCGTGTCGGTTAGCGGAAGAAAGGGAACGGGCGGCCTTAGGCCTTGAAGCTACGGCGCCAGGTTTCGCAGGCGGACTTCATTTCGGCTTCGCCGTCCTTCTCAATCTTGCTACCACCGCGGATCTTGGCGAGGACGCCAGGCTTAGCGGTCTCGAGGTGGGCCTGCAGCGATGCGGAGGCGGCTTGGACGGACTTCACAGGCAAGTCATTGAAGAAACCGTTCTGCATGGCCCAGATGATGCCGCACTGGATTTCAGCGGACTTCGGGGCGGTCGGGGGCTGCTTAAAGAGTTCCACGAAGCGGTCACCCTTATCGAGGATCGCCTTGGTCTGCGCATCGAGGTCGGAACCGAACTGGGCGAACGCCGCGAGTTCGCGGTAGTTGGCGAGCTCGCCCTTCACCTTGCCGGCGACCTGCTTGAAGGCCTTGATCTGCGCGGCGGAACCGACGCGCGAGACGGAGAGACCGACCGAGACGGCCGGGCGAATGCCTTGATTGAAGAGGTCGGTCTGGAGGAACACCTGGCCGTCGGTGATCGAGATCACGTTGGTCGGGATGTAGGCCGAGACGTCACCCGCCTGCGTTTCGATGATCGGCAGTGCAGTGAGCGAGCCCTTACCAGCGAGACGCGCGGAGCGCTCGAGGAGACGGGAGTGGAGGTAGAACACGTCGCCGGGGTAGGCTTCGCGGCCGGACGGACGCTTCAAGATGAGCGAGATCTGGCGGTAGGCGGCGGCGTGCTTGGAAAGGTCGTCGTAAACGATGAGCGCATCCTGGCCGTTTTCCATGAACCACTCGCCGATGGCGGTGCCCGAGAACGGAGCGAAGACCTGGTTGGCGGCGTTGTCTGCGGCCGAAGCGGCGACGACCACAGTGAACTCCATGGCGCCTGCCTTTTCGAGCGTGCCGATGGTGCGGGCGATGGAGGAGTTCTTCGTGCCGATGGCGACGTAGATGGAGTACACCGGGCGGAAGTTAGCGTCGCCCGAAGCGAGGCCGACGCGGTTGGCGTTGGCCTGGTTGATGATGGTGTCGATCGCGATGGTGGTCTTGCCGGTCGCGCGGTCACCGATGATGAGTTCGCGCTGGCCACGGCCAATCGGGATCATGGCGTCGATGGCCATGATGCCGGTCTGCATCGGCTGGTCGACGGACTTGCGAGGGATGATGCCTGGGGCGATCTTCTCAACCGGGTAACGCTCGGAGGAAACAATCGGGCCCTTACCGTCGAGCGGATTACCGAGGGCGTCAACGACGCGACCCAAGAGGCCCTTGCCGACAGGGATGGAAAGGAGGCGACCGGTGGTCTTGGCTTCCATGCCTTCCTTGAGGCTGGAGATGTCACCCATGATGACGCAACCGACGGTGTCTTCGGCGAGGTTGAGCGCGACGCCCTGCAGGCCGCCCGGGAGCTCGATCATTTCGTTCATCATGACGCCGGAGAGGCCGTCGATGGAGGCGACACCGTCCGCGAGGGAAACGATGGTGCCGACGTTGGACTTGCCGGCGCGGGTATCAAGGCCGGCGATGGCTTTCTGGATCTGGTCGATCGCGTTGCTCATTGTATTTGGTAAAGCGGGTTAAGGATTAAGAGGAGATTTTAGGAAAGGGACTTGGCGAGGTTGGCCAGGCGGAGCGAGGCCGTGAGGTCGGTCACGTCGTCGGCGACGCGGACGCGGAAGCCGGCCAAGAGGGCGTCATTACGACGCGTCACTGGGCGGATAGTGCGGCCGAGGGACTTAGAAAAATGTGCCGCGATGGCGTCGGCTTCGGCCGAGGATAACGGACCTGCATGCTCGATGCGGGCTTCGCCGCGGGCGAGCTCGCGACGAACGTTCGTGAGGTAAGCGCGGAGCAGCGGGCGGAGCTGGTGCGCCGAGCGGGACTTCTCCAGAGCGGCGAGCACGGCGCCCACCAATTCAGACGAGACCACGCCGGCCTCTAGAGAGAGGGCGAGGAGGCGCTTGGCTTCGGCTCGGACGGAGGCGGCGGACATCGGGAAGAAAAGGGCTTAGCGGGCGAGCTGCTTGACGGCAGCTTCGTTGAGGCGACCGCGCGTGGCGTCGTCGAGGTTCTGCTCGAGGACCTTGGCGGCGGTTTCAACGACGAGGCGGGAGACTTCACCGCGGACTTCGTTCATCATCTTCACGCGGTCGGCTTCGATGGCAGCCTTAGCCTTGGCGATGACTTCCGTCTGCGCGGCGGTGGCTTCGGCCTTGGCGGCTTCGACGGCAGCCTTGGCGGCGTTACGGGCGTCAGCGAGCATCTTGGCCGCTTCGTCGGAGGCGGCGTTGAGCTTAGCATCGGAAGCCTTCTGGGCGTCGGCGAGGCGCTGCGTCGCGGCTTGGGCGTCGGCGAGACCCTTTTCGATGAGACGATTGCGTTCTTCCATCTGGCCGAGGGCTGGCTTGATGGCGAAGCGATAGAGGATGAAAGCCAGGATCGAGAAGTTGATCAGCTGGATGAGGAGGTGCGGGCCATCGACGCCGAAGCTGCCGAAGAGCTGGATGATGGTTTCGGCGGGGTTGGTGGCGGGGGCCACGGGAGCGGCGCCGGCAGCGGCCTTAGCGGCTGCAGGGGCGGCGTCGGCGGCGAGGAGGGCGGAGAGGAAGGTCATGGTGAGACTTAGAGAGGGAGGAGTTTGATCAGCGCTGGGAAAGAGAAGTGGCGGGCCCCTTGCGGGGCCGCGCCACGTGACCGATTACTTCGCGAGGAAGATCGCGTAGAACGCGACGGCTTCAGCGAGAGCCATGCCCAGAATAGACTGGACGAGGATCTTGCCCGAAGCATCGGGATTGCGACCCACGGACTCAACGGCCTTGGCGCCAACGAGACCCACGCCGATAGCGGCAGCGAGACAGCCGGCAGCGGCAGGGAGGGAACCAGTGATTTCAGCGATGATCATGTGTGTTTATGTTTTTGGTTTTTTCTCAGCGGACTGCGTGGGGGGCTCCCAGCAAATCACCCGCCTTGAAAGCGAAAGGGGTTAGTGAGCGTGCTCCTCGTCGTGGCCACCTTCGTGGTTACAGATGAGGCCGATGTAGACGGCGGAGAGTAAGGTGAAGACGAAGGCCTGAATGAGACCCACGAGGACTTCGAGGAGGCCAGCAATGGCGGGGACGACGTAAGGGGCGATACCACCGAGTGAGTGGATGAGGTTTTCGCCACCGAAGACGTTACCGTAGAGTCGGAACGAAAGGGAAATTAAGCGGAAGGCAATGGAGACGACTTCGATACCGCCGACGCCGACGAAGATGAAGCTAAGCATAATCCACATGCCCCAGCCGATTTCCTTCCGATCAGCCTTGTTACCGAAGAGGTCGAAGATGAGGACCTTGAGGCCCGCGTAGCGCAGCACGAAGTAGGTCCACGCAAGGAACGAGATAATTGAAAGCGCGAGGGTGGTGTTGAGGTCCGAGTTGGCTGGGCGAATGGCTTCAAGCCAGTGGCCGTCATGGGAGTATTTAATCGTCCCAACGCCGGGCAACAGGCCGCTCCAGTTCATCAGCAAGATGAAGACGAAGAAACCGCAGAGCAGCGGGAAGGTCTTACCGATCATCTGCTTGCCAACGATAGGTTCGAGCGCGTCGCGCAGGCCCTGCGCCATGCCTTCCACGACGGCTTGACCCTTACCAGGGATGAGCTTCGGGGTGCCGACCGCGAGGCGGACAGCTATGATGATGAGGGCGGCGATGATCCAGGTGGTAAGGATCGAATTCGAAATCGGGAAGCCCGCGATGGTGAAGAGGTCCGTGGCCGTGGGGCTCACGCCTTCGGAGCTAGCGAAAACGAACGCTGGAGCTAAGAGACTAATAAGGGAAAGTGAGCGCATTAGACGCAGGAAAAGGTTTGTGAATGATTCCTAGCAGGATGGTCAACCCCCTGCACAGAACTACGTCCAGAGTAAGCCGCCAGAGGGGGCTTCATTAGCAACACTAATCTAGACTGGGACTAAGGGGCGAGGCGGCTGATCTGCCAGTTTCCGTCCTTCTTAATATAGATAAAGCGGTCGTGGAGGCGGTTAAGCCGGCCTTGCCAGAACTCAAAATGGTCGGGAATAACGCGATAACCGCCCCAATTAGTGGGCTTGGGGACCTGACCTTCGGGGTATTGGGCCTTCAACTCAGCCAAACGCGTCTCCAAGTGCTGCCGATCAGGGATAAGCTGGCTTTGGTCCGAGGCTAGGGCGCCCAGCTGGCTTCCGTAGGGGCGCCGGGCGAAATAAGCCACGGATTCTTCCTCGGAAGTCTTTACCACAGAGCCACTTATGTGAACCTGACGCTCAAGGGAGAACCAGGGGAATACGAGGGCAATCCGGGGTTCGCGCTCCATGTGACCGCCTTTGCGGCTATGGTAATTAGTAAAGAAGGAGAAGCCGCTCTCGTCGGCGGCCTTCAGTAAAACGGCGCGGGAGGTCGGGGCACCGGAGTCGTCGACGGTCGACAGGACCATGGCGTTCGGTTCGTTGACCCCCGCATCCTTGGCCTGATGGAACCACGCCTTGAACTGGGCGAGGGGGCAATCGAGCAACTCGTGCCGATCCAAGCCGTGGGTGGCGTACTCCTTACGTAGTTCCGAAAGGTCCATGGCTGCATTCTTAAGAGAACAGGCTTCATCCGCAAGCGTAGCCTCCCTTCCCTCTCGCCAGACCCCCAACGGCGTTCAGGTTAGAAGCCGTGAACCTCGTCCTGATTACGGAGCCTGAAGTCAGCGCGGGCCTTCCTCTGGCCGACGCCCGGACCACCCACCTCCTCGGGACGGTCGGCCTCCGCGTGGGTCAAACGTTCCATGTCGGCATCGCTGGTGGCTTGCGCGGCCTCGCCACGGTGTCGGCGACGGCCCCCGTCCTCCGCTTCTCCGTCGTCTGGGAAAAGTCCGTACAGGCACGCTTGGCGCTGACGGTGCTCATTGGCCTACCTCGTCCGCAAACGGCCAAGAAGGTCCTGCACGACCTCGCCAGCCTCGGGGCCGCCCGACTCATTTTCTTCGAAGCGGACAAAGGTGATCCGGGTTATCTCGCCAGCTCTTTATGGAAAGACAGCGAATACCTCGATGCCTTGCGCAAGGGCACGGAACAGGCCTGCTCGACCCTGGTGCCAGAGGTCGTCCGCGTGGCTTCGCTCGCCGAAGCACTCGCCCAGTTGCCCGCCGAAGGTTGGAAGGTCGCGTTAGATCCTTACGAAGCGACCGGTGCGTTGGGCGAATCCACTCCGAGTTCGGCGCACGCAGGTATCCTCGCCATCGGCCCCGAAAGAGGTTGGTCGGATAAAGAACGTACGCTCCTCCGCTCTCAAGGTTTTGCCGTGCAGCACCTCGGTGATCGCATCTTGCGCGTCGAAGCTGCCTGCCTCGTCGGGGGCGGTCTCATGCTCGCGCAACTGCGCGCGTGGCAAGCGCACCGCGCCCTAGGCTGATTACTCGCCGGCCTGACGGACGAAGATTGAGGCGGCGGGCTGACCCTTGCCTTTGCCGATGATCTTGCGGAGTTTCCAACCCGGCGGCACCGGAACTTCAAATCCACCCGGTGCTTCGAGAATCACGCGAACGTGCGCGCCCACCGCCGCCGCGCCAATAGCAGTCGCCACAATTTCCTCCGCGCGGGTTTCCCAAAGTTCCCACGGCGGGTCCGCGAAGACTAAGTCAAATGTCCCTGCGTTCGCCACGGGCTTCGTCGCATCGCCGGTGACTGACGTGAACGGCAAAGCTTCCACGCCCATGGATTTCGCTACCGCGGCGGCATTCGCCTGCATGTCCGCGCCCGCCTGTAAATCCACGCAGGTGGCCGAAGCGGCGCCGCGACTCAAGGATTCTAACCCGTAAGCACCAGTGCCAGCAAAGAGGTCGAGGACATGCGTGCCTGGTACGAAAGCCGCCAATGAATTGAAAACCGCCTCGCGGATGTAATCGGTGGCCGGGCGAACTCCGCCTTTCGCAGGGACGCGAAGCGGAATTCCGCGAGCAAGGCCTCCAGTGACGCGCATGCACGCAGGGTTTCCCGCCACCAGCCGAAGGTCAACGGCGTTCCGCACCCAAGCGCTGGCGGGCCGGCGACCAACAGGTGGTCCGGCCACCAACTTCCGCACGATGCAACGGCTCCTTCGTGCGGGGACAATTTCCGCCGTCCTTCCATCGGTGATTAAAGAGCCAGCTCGCTGGTGGGTCGCCCCAATCCTTCCCAATCACCTGCATCGCGTCCGCACAGACCTCGCGCAAGGTGCGATACAGCTTACGCACTGCGAGCGGCCCAAAGGCTCCGGCCTTCGCTTCCGGATGGAAGCCCGCGCGCCAGAGGACTTCGTCGGCCATCCAGTTACCGATACCCGGAAAGCGCTCCTGCATGAGGAGTACCGCCTTGATCGAAGTACGCGCCCGTCGCCGCAGGAACGCCCCGACCACGCCGACGGTAAATTCGTCCGAGAGAATCGCCGGGGGAATCTTCTCCCACCATGGCGGCACGCCCGGCCCCTGCCAAAAAAGGATGCGTCCAAACTGACGGGGGTCGACAAAGACGAGTTGCTTGCCGCCCGTCATCGTCAGCACGAAGTGGTCGTAGTTGGTCGGCTCGCGCGTCGCATCTCCGCACTCTAGCCGGCCCGACATCCCGAGATGCACTCCAATCCAGATTCCACCTGAAAACCGGAACGCCATCTGCTTGGCAGCAGCGAGCGACTCCCCCAGCTTCGCCCCAACCAATGCCCTAGTCATGGCCTGCTTATCGAGCCCGCGTCCTACGCGGGCTTTCGAATTCAGGCTGACCTGTGCGACCTTTCTTCCGAGGCCAGGGTCCCAGCAGCGGCGGAAATAATCGACTTCAGCGAGTTCAGGCATCGTTTGCTGTTCCCAACCGAAACGGAATATTCTAGATTCGCAAGACGATGACCGTCCTTCGTCCATTCCTCGCCCTGGCGTGTGCCTGTGCGCTGGCCGCCGCCGGCGAAGTCGTCCCAACCGGTGCCGGCTCCTACCTCCGCGGACTCCCCGAGGGTGCGAAAGGTCCGCCCGTGACACCCTTCGTCGTCGAAGGCCTGACCAGGCCGGTGCCGACTAATACCTGGTGGAGCTCGCTGGCTTGGCTGCCGCTGTCGGAAACAATGTTCCCTCACCCGTTCTCGGTAAAAGCAACGAAGGACGGCTTAGCACTCAACTATCCCGGCGCCCACCTCGGCGCAAATAAGCACGCCATCATTGGGATGGGCGGCCATGACCTCGTCCTCGGCCACTCCGCCGTGGCTACGTTCACCGAAGCCCGCGTCGCGAGCTGGAGCGACTTCTTCGTGACGGCCCGGATGGGCGAGGCCGGCCAAGGCATGACGCTGACCTTTGGGCACGGCTCACCCTACGTCTACGCCGACTATGCCGGCGGCGAACCCGTGGTAATCTTTAAGAGCCCGCCGACGGTCATCGCCGGAGATGGAAAATCCGCGGTGCTCGTGGTGAAAGTCGCCACTCGTATCTACGGACTCTACGCGCCGAGTGGGTCGACGTGGTCAGGCCTTGGCTCGGCCCGCCTGACCGCTCAGACGCGCGGCAAGACCTACTGCTCGGTCGCGGTCCTGCCGGACGAAAAGCCCGGCACCCTCGAACTGTTCCAGGCCTGCGCCTATAACCACGTGACTGGCTCGCAGGCGACCTGGACCTATGACCAGAAGTCAGCGAAGGTCGTGACCCGCTACGCCTTTCGAACTGTTGCCAAACAAGGGGCCGACACCGGCACACTGTTCGCCCTCTACCCCCACCAATGGCGCGACGCCCGGGCCGACTTCACCGGGCTGAGCTACGGGAGCGTCCGCGGTCCGATGAAGCTCGCCCAGGGCTCCTCGTTTGAAAATAGCGCCCTCCTGCCGCCACTTCTCCCAGCGTTGCCGGTGGTCGCTTCGGTGGACCGCGTGCAGCTTAAGCAACATCTCGCCGCCGACCTAGCGGGCACTCCGCAACTCACGGGCGATACCTACTGGCTGGGCAAGCAACTGGGAAAATGGGCGACGCTCCTGCCGATTGCCGAGCAGCTGGGCGAGAAGGACGCCGCCGCCGAGTGCGAGCGCCGGCTCAAGACTGCGCTCGAAAACTTCCTGACCGTCCGCGCGCTCGATGGGCGGGAAAAGAAGTCGTCCATCTTCGCCTACGAACCTAACTGGGGCACGCTGATTGGTTATCCAGCCAGCTTCGGTAGCGACCAGGAACTCAACGACCACCATTTCCACTACGGCTATTTCCTCCGCGCCGCCGCGGAGCTCGCGCGCCGCGATCCTGCTTGGTCGCAGAAGTGGCTCCCTATGATTCGGCTGCTGGCGCGGGATATCGCCAGTGCTGACCGGCGCGACCCGCTCTTTCCTTACCTTCGTTGCTTCGACATCTATGCTGGGCATTCGTGGGCTAGCGGCCACGGTCGCTTCGGCGACGGCAATAATCAGGAATCATCCAGCGAATCCATCAACGCCTGGTATGGCTTACTCATGCTCGCGGAAGTCACCGGGGACAAAGAACTCCGCGATCAAGCGGCGTGGTTACTCGCGACCGAGGTCTCGGCGATTGAGGACTATTGGTTCGACGTGCACGGGGACCTCTTCCCGCGGAGCTATCCGGCTTCCGTTGTGACGATGGTCTGGGGCGGCAAGGGTGCCAATGCGACGTGGTTCGATGCCAACCCGCAATCTATTCACGGAATTAATTTCCTGCCCGTGACGGCCGGCTCGCTTTACCTCGGGCGCTTTCCAGCCTACGCGCGCAAGAACTACACGGCGTTGCTCAGTGAACTCGCCGAGTTCCGAGTCACTGCGAAAAAGGGCGTCGCGCCCCAAGCGCCGCTCGACCATTGGGCGGACGTCCTCTGGATGCAGCAGGCCACCTTCGATGCGACGGGTGCTAAAGCCAACTGGGCGAAGCGCCCGGCTAACTTCAAGCCCGAGCCAGGAAACAGTTTTACCCAAACAGAACTCTGGCTGCAGGTCTTCGAGGCCTTAGGCACCATCGACGCCTCGGTGACGGCCGACACCCCTTTTGCGGCGGTGTTTACCAAGAAGGGCAAGCGCAGCTACGTCGCCTGGAATTTGACCGATAAGCCGGTGACGGTGACCTTCTCGGACCGCACGCTCCTTATCTGCCCAGCCAAAGAAATTAGCTATAAGTGAAGTTACTTCGGGGTGGCGGTCTCGCGGTCGCCTGAAAACTAGGGTCGGTGTTTTCCCGCTGGCTTAACGGCAAGGGTGCGTTTTTCTCGACAGCATGCACACCCCCAGCGCCTCCCGCTATGCCCACGCCGCCTTCCAGGCGCGCTGTGGTAAATCTGGCCTGCATCTCCCGAAAATCTCGCTTGGGCTCTGGCATAATTTCGGGAGCGTCGATGATCCGGCCACCGCTCGGTCCATCGCACTGCGCGCCTTCGACCTCGGCGTGACGCACTTCGACCTCGCCAATAATTACGGCCCAGTGCCCGGCTCGGCCGAAGAAACCTTTGGCCGCATCCTACGTGAAGACCTCACGAACTATCGCGATGAATTGATTATCTCCACTAAGGCTGGCTACACGATGTGGCCCGGCCCGCACGGCGACTTCGGTTCGCGCAAATACCTGCTGGCCTCGCTCGACCAATCGCTGAAGCGCCTGGGCCTGCCTTACGTCGATATCTTCTATAGCCACCGCCGCGACCCGAACACCCCGATGGAAGAAACCATGGGGGCCCTCGCCCACGCGGTCCGTTCGGGCAAGGCCCTCTACGCGGCCATTTCAAACTACAACGCCGAAGATACCGCCCGTGCTTGCGCCATCCTCCGCGACCTCGGCACGCCCTGCGTCGTCCATCAGCCAAAATACAGTATGTTTGAGCGGACCCCGGAAGCCGGCCTACTCGACGTGGTCGAGAAAGAAGGTATCGGTTGCGCAGTCTTCTCGCCGCTAGCTCAAGGGCTCCTGACGGATCGATACCTCCAGGGCATCCCCAGCGATGCCCGCGCTGGCAAGGCCCACGGCTTCCTCCGTCCGGAGCAAGTCGATGAAGTACGCCTCGCCAAAGTCCGGGCCCTCGGTGCCATCGCCGACGAACGCGGACAGCCTTTAGCGTCGTTGGCCTTAGCGTGGGTGCTCCGCGACCGCCGCGTGACCTCCGCTATCATCGGCGCCAGCAAGGTCTCGCAGTTGGAGCAGTGTGTCGCCGCGGCCGCTTCCGCCCCGCTGAGTTCCGAAGAACTTAAGCGCATCGACGCTATTTTGGCAGCCTGAGCGTTACTCCGGGGTTGTGCCTCCCGTCCACCCTGCCAAGGGTATCCGCATGTCCGCTGGTCTCACCCTCCCTTTTAAAATTAGCGTCCTCGTGTTCATGCACGATGCGCAAGGCCGACAGCTGCTCATTCAACGCACTAAGGCCCCGAATAAGGGCTGCTGGAGCCCCGTCGGTGGCAAGTTAGAGATGGCCACGGGCGAATCGCCTTTTGAATGCGCGGTCCGCGAAGTCGGCGAAGAAACGGGCGCGACCGTCGTGACCACGGACCTGCACCTCTTTGGGATGATTTCCGAAAAGGGCTATGAGGGCCAATCCCACTGGCTGATGTTCCTCTTTGATTGCCGCAAGCCGCTGACTGGTCTCCCCCGAGACCATCGATGAAGGGCGGTTCGGTTTCTTCTCTCGAGCCGAAGTTGAGACGACCGATATTCCCGCCACCGACCGCACCCTACTCTGGCCGATCTTTGACCAACATCGCCGCGGCTTCATCGCCTACCGCGCCGAATGCGATCCGGGGCAGCCGCTCCGTATGACCATCGAAGAGACGGATACGCGCCCTAACCTGGACTGAAGATGGACGCCGGAGGCTCAGCCGCGGAATTCAAGCGGACCAACCGTAAGCCCGCCTATCCCATTGGCGCAGCGCTCCGCGAATACCTTGCCCGTGAAGGCCGCGAAGTCGACCTCCCCGTCACCTACGCACAGCTCCGAGGCTTCACCGCGGCCATGCCCCTCCTTAACCGCGACGGGAAAGACTCCCTCTGGGAAACCGTCGCGTACTCGCAGGATGAAATGGAACGCCTCTCGCAAGGGCTCCTTGAAACGTACGCCCTCCTCCGCGGGGAAGGCGGGATGAAAGTCTTCAGCCACGTCTACGTCGACCGCGTCGATTTTTGCTCTTTCGGTAATTCGCAGCCCTTCCGCGTCCGCATCGTCAACGCGTACAACGAAAACCACGATTACTTCTATGTGAAAGTGGGCGATGCCTCCCGCGTCTGCGGGCTTGAGCTCGAGCACCTACTCTCACCGAACCGCATGCTCTACCTCACCCAAGGGGACACCTTGGTCGAGGAGCACGTCACGGGCATTCCCTGGGGATATCTTCGCCGAACAATGGCTTGAGGCCGGCCAGCATCACCCAGTCCGCCTCGCCAAAGAACTGATCAAGTTCGAGGAACGCTGCCTCGTCCGCCTTCTGGGCGATATGCGGGCCTATAACTTCGTCATCGCCGTCACGCCTGATTTCGACGCCACGGCCATTCGCGTCCGGGCGATGGATTTTGACCAACAGTCCTACGACGGACGCCTCCGCTTCTACCTCCCTGGTTCATTCAAGGAAAACCGGCCCTACACGCAGCTCTGTGCCCGGCATATCAACGCCGCCTCCGCTACCCAATACCGGCGCGAAGAGCAGTCACTCATCCACCGCCGGCTGTTGGCGGCCCCCGACCGCGTCCGCGACCTCCTCGCCGCCATGGAGGCCAACGCCCTGTCCGCCCCCGAGAAGGCCAAGGAATTGGCCGATGGCCTAGCCGATTATCACCGGGACCCCGCCTTCCGCCAGCATACGACGATGGCCAGCCTCATTGGCGAAAGCTTGGCCCGTTTGGACCGAATCCTGCGCTCTTAAGCCTCTGCGAAGAGTAAGCGCTGGACAGGATAGGCGCCAACCCGACAAAGTCGGAAGCCTGCGATGAGCGACTCCTTAAGGCACGAATGCGGCATTGCCCTTGTCCGGCTAACCAAGGACCTGAAATGGTATCAGGAGAAGTACGGCACCCCCCTGCATGGCTTTAACCAGCTCTTCCTCCTCATGGAGAAGCAGCATAACCGTGGCCAAGACGGCGCCGGTATCGGTAGCGTCAAAATTGGGGCGGAAAACGGCGAGGCCTTTCTCTTCCGCGACCGCGAAATCGGCGCCCAGGGCTTGACCCAAATCTTCACCCGCCAAATCAAGACCTACGCTGACAAGGTGCGTGAGGCCATCATCGTCCCGGAGTTCCCCGAGACGGTGAAGCGCCACTTTGACTTTGGCGGTGAACTGCTCCTCGGCCACCTACGCTACGGGACCTCCGGTAACTTCGACTCGGTCTCCTGCCACCCCTACGCGCGTAAGTCTATCTGGCCGACCCGCAACCTCCTCGTTGCTGGCAACTTCAACCTGACAAATACGCCGGACTTAAACGCCTCCCTCACGGAGCGCGGCGCCCACGTCATTTACACGACCGACACCCAGTCCATCCTCGAAGAGATCGGCTTCTGGCTCGACGAAGAACACGACCGTCTGTTCAAAGCTTTCAAAGATCAGGGGCTCGAGGGGATGGCGGTACAGCACGAAATTTCTAAGCACCTCGACGTCGGCAATGTTCTCCGCAAGGCGGCCAAGCACTGGGATGGCGGCTACGCCATCGCCGGCCTCATTGGTAACGGGGACTCGTTCGTCGTCCGCGACCCGAACGGTATCCGCCCCTGCTGGTTCGTCCGCACGGACGACCTGATTGCCGTCGCCTCCGAGCGCGTCGCACTCATGACCATCATCGGCGCGAGCCAGGCCGAAGTCCAAGAGCTCCCGCCCGGCTCCGCGCTCATCATGAAGGCCGACGGGCGCCATTCGGTTGAGTGCATCCACCCACCAGGCGAACGTCGGCATTGCTCCTTCGAGCGTATCTATTTCTCGCGCGGCAACGACCCTGATATCTACGCCGAACGGAAAGCCCTCGGCGCCGCCCTCGCCGACGAGGTGATTCGCCTCATCAGCGATGACCATGATAAGGCGGTCTTCTCCTATATCCCGAACACGGCCGAAATCGCCTGGTACGGGCTGATGGAAGAGCTGCGGATGCGCCGCCGCACACAGGTCCGCGACCAACTCCGCGAAGCGTTGGCCAAGGGCCAACTCGACGATGCCGCCATCGACCGCCTCGTGCTGGGCGGTTGGCCGCGCGGCGAAAAGGTCGCCCACAAGGACGTCAAACTGCGCACGTTCATCACCCAGGAAAAGAACCGTATGCAGATGGCCTCGCACGTGTACGATATCTCCTACGGCGCTGTCCGCGAAGGAGACACGCTCGTCTGCGTCGACGACTCCATCGTCCGGGGCACGACGCTCCGTCAATCGATTCTCCGCATCCTCGCCCGCCCGAATCCGAAGCGCATCGTGATTGCTTCGACGGCGCCGCAAATCCGCTACCCAGATTGCTACGGTATCGATATGTCCGAGATGGGTAAGTTCCTCGCTTTCCAAGCGGCGGTCGCCCTCTGCAAAGATCGCGGGATGACCGACCTCCTCCGCGAGGTCTACGAAGACTGCGTGGCGCAGTCCCTCAAGCCGGCGGCCCAGCTGAAGAACCATGTGAAGCGCATTTATGATGCGTTCTCCGATAAGGAACTCGCGGCGAAGGCTGCCGAACTCGTCTACCCGACAAAGTCCGGGTGGAAGGGCGAACTAGTCATCGTTTTCCAAAAAATTGAGGCCCTCCACAAGGCTTGTCCGACGAGCCAAGGCGACTGGTATTTTACCGGCAACTACCCGACCCCGGGTGGTTACAGTGTACTCAACCAAGCCTTCATCAACTTCTGGGAAAAGCGCGAAGGGCGCTCCTATTAATTAGGCGTAGATGCGGTACGGGGCCGTCCGCGCCCGGAAGGCTTCTGCATCCGCATTCCACTGGGCCATCCAGCGCGGCAAATCAACGGCCGCACCGCGCACGCGGAGTTCTTCGTAGAAGGCTTCGCTGCCGGTGTGCTTGATGAAGAGTTCGCGTTCATTCTTCGTGGCACGAGCGAAGGGGTTATTGGGTTCCCAGATACAGGCCTGACGCATCATGTGCAGCGAGAGCGCCGTCGGCCGAAACTTCGCCCAGTCATTGATGGCCGTGTAGACGCCCTGTGTGCCGTCGGGCATAAGCTTCGGCTCTAGGAGTAACCCAGGCACGGCGCTCCCCAAGGTGGCGATGATATCAGCAGATTTACGCCGACTATACTTGATGAAACGGAAATGCATCTCGTCACCAAAGGTGTGGCTGAAGTCACCGAGCTGGCAGCCGAGGCCAACCATGGCGTAACCCAACGCAGCTTGAGCCGTCGGGACTTTCGGCGAGGTGGGCACCCAATTCAAGCCGGTCCGATTCCACGTGAGCGCTCGGCTCCAGCCACGCATCGGGACGACCTCGAGAAAGCCCCGACGACGTTGTTCATCCGTGAGCTCGAGGACGCCGGGGGTCGCGACCGCCCAACGCGCAATTTCGCCGATGGTGAGTCCGTGCACATAGGGCATCTCGTAGGCCCCGACGTAGCTACGCCATTTACGGTCTAAGAAAGGGCCGTCGACTTTCTCTCCCCCTAAGGGATTCGGCCGATCCAGCACAATAACACGGATGGGGCGCGGCAGCGAGAAACAGGCCTCGATGACGTACCGCATGCAACTGATGTAGGTATAGGAACGCGACCCGACGTCCTGAAAGTCGATGACGATCGCATCAAGGCCCTCGAGCATTTCCGGGGTCGGGCGGCGGGTAGCGCCATAAAGCGAGAAGACCGGTAGCCCCGTGCGCGCGTCCTTGGCGTTCTTAATCGCAATCTCGGCGGCGGCGGAACCATCAATGCCGTGCTCAGGACCAAAGAGTTTTGTGAGCCGCACCCCGGGCGCGTTCGCCAAGACGTCTGCCGTTCGCTTGCCCGCGGCGTTCATGCCAGCCCGATGCGTGACAAGGCCGCAACGCACGCCGCGCAAGGTCTCGAAACCGCCAGCCGTCAGCACGTCGATGCCAAGTTGGGTCTGCGCTAGCGCGGGGGTCGGCGCAGCGAAGGCGCTCGCCGGAAGTAACGAAGCCCCCAGGGAACCGAGGGCAGTGAGACGAAAGAACGCGCGGCGATCCATGGATGAGAGCGGCCTCATCTTCGGCCTAATCCGAGGGGGTTCAAAGGTTGATTTTTAAAATCCGTTTGCAGGCGCTCCCGACAGCCGACACCTTCCCCGCCATGCGCGTCGCCCTCCTTGGCTCTGGTCGCGGCTCTAACGCCGACGCCGTCCTCCGTGCCCAAGCGGACCGCCAGCTAGGGTCAGCCCAAGTCATCGGCCTTTATTGCGACCTCCCGACGGCTCCGATGCTCGCGCTGGGACCTAAGTACGGCGTCCCAGCTACCTTCCTTGATCCCGGTCCTTTTAAGACGAAGTTCTCTCCCGAGCAGGAGGCCTTCTGGGCCCAGACCTTGACTGAGGATGGGGTCGACCTGGTCGTCCTCGCGGGCTTCATGCGCGTGGTGAAGGCGCCCCTACTCGAGCCGTTCGCCGGGCGTATTATTAACCTGCACCCCACCCTCTTGCCGGCCTTCCCGGGGTTGGATGGTATAGGCCAAACCTGGCGCGCTGGCGTCCCTGCAGGCGGGTGCACGGTCCATTGGGTCACGGCGGAAGTCGATGGCGGCGCCCACCTCGGCCAGACCGAGGTCACGCGCACCTCCGACGATACCCTCGAAACATTTGCCCTCAAAATCCATGCCGCCGAGCACACCCTGCTCCCCCGCGTGATCGCAGAACTCGCCACCCGTTTTCACGCCCGATGATCGAACTCCGTTGCCCTATCCATGAAGACATGGTCCAGCCCCTAGAGGACCATTTCTGCGAATTGACCCGATCTTCCTGGATGCTTTTCCATGAAGGCCCCGGTAAGCCGCACTTTGTGATGGGCTACTTCGAGACCAAAGAGGAAACGGATGCTGCCTGGGCCGGTCTCCGAAAGGCTTTCAAGAAACTACCCGAGAAATACGAAGAGACGGTCCTCGCCGACAAGGATTGGAAGGAAGCCTACAAGGAGCACTTGAAGCCTTGGGATCATGGTCGCCTGCATTGGGTCCCGGCATGGATGCGCGGGAAGCATCCCGTCCCGGCGGATGCGGCGGTGATCTGGTTCGACGCTGGCCTGGCCTTCGGCACTGGCGACCACCCGACCACCCGCCTCTGTGCCATCCGTCTACTCGACTACCTCGAGACGAAACCTGCTGCCCAAGTCTCGGTGACGGACGCCGGCTGCGGTTCGGGGATCCTCGCCTTGTCTGCCGCCCAGCTCGGCTGCGGGCGGATCACCGGCTTCGACCGCGACCCCGAATCCGTCCGCGTCAGTATCGCCAACCGGCAAGACAACGGCATCGCTGACGAGCGCGTGGCCTTCCATCACGCCGGCCTCGAAGAAGGCTTCCAGCTCGCCGGGCCGGCCGACGTCGTGCTGGCCAACATTATCAGTGATGTGCTTTGCATCTACGCCGACGATCTCGTCAAAGCCGTCACCCCGGGGGGCGTTCTCGCCCTCAGCGGCATCCTCGCCAAGGAACAGGCCGCCGTCCGCGCTCACTTCGAAGCCAAATGCACTGCCGCTTGGGGCTCGGTCCGTGCCGACGGACGGGTCATGGGAGAATGGAGTGACGTCGCGTTGTTCCGTCCGGCCTAATACCTACCGATCTCCCGCCCTCCGGGTTGCCCCCTCCGTTTTTCCCGCTTTTCTTTCCGCCATGGAGAACTCCAAGACCCTGCAGTCGATTCGCTATGCCCGCTGGTCTAGCCTCGCGTTCGCCGCACTCTGCGTGGGGCTGGGCTTACTGGAACTCGTCGGTGGCTTCAACCTCGGGCCACTGCATATCCCGCCGCGCTGGAATCCGGCCTACGTGACCTTCCCCGTCGCGCTGAAGCTGGAGTGCTGGTTCTTCTTTTTTTTCGCGGCCCTACTAGTGATCCCTTGGCAACGCACGCCGAATGACCGCACCTGGCGAATCTGTTTCACCGTGCTCTGCGTCGCCGCGGTCATCTTTGCATTCGCGATGATCTCCGAGGTCATGGCCAAGAACTACATCGCTAACGCGCAGAAGCAGAAAGCCCGCATCCCGGTCTTTCAAGCCATCCTACTCTTTGTCTCCCTTGGGCAAATTCCGATTACGCTATTCTCTCGTAGGCCCGAGCTACTCGATTAATCAGGCCGATAGCACTGCGAAGAGGCCTTCGGCTCGGCGTAAGGCATCCTCCAGCGTTGGGGCCGTCACGGTGACGTGTCCCATCTTCCGACCTGGAGCCGCCTTACCCTTATCGTAGAGGTGCAGCTTGGCGGACGGATCGGAGAGGACTTGGGTCCAAGCGGGCTCTTGTCCGTTCTTCCAAAGATCACCCAGCAGGTTGAGCATCACAGACGGCTGCAGTGGCTTCGTCCCGCCGAGCGGGAGGCCGCACACCGCCCGGATGTGTTGCTCGAACTGGGAGGTCTCGTTCGCGTCGAAAGTTTGGTGGCCGCTATTATGCGGACGGGGGGCGAGTTCGTTGACGACGATGCGGCCGTCTTGGACAAACATCTCGACGGCCAATAAGCCGATGAGGCCAATCTTCTCGGCAATACCCAAGGCGAGCGCCCGCGCCTCCGCCGCCGTCGCCGTAGAAATACGCGCCGGCGAAAGTGAGAGGTGGAGGATGTGGTGGCGGTGGATATTCTCCGCGGCTTCGTAGACGGCCGTACGGCCATCGACCGTGCGCGCAACGAGGACGGAAATCTCCATCTGGAAGGGCACCCAAGCCTCGAGGACGCCGACGGCGCCGCCGATTTTATTCCAAGCCGCGGCCAGATCCGCCTCGGCGGTGGGCAGCTTTACCTGTCCTTTACCGTCATAGCCAAAGTCAGCGGTCTTAAGCACACACGGGAAACCAATCGACTTCACGGCGGCTTGTAGTTCAGCGAGCGAAGTGACGACCGCGAAATTCGCACATGGAATCCCGGAGGCGCGCAGAAATTCCTTTTCGCGCCGACGGTTCTGGCAGATGGCTAACACGTTCGCCGAGGGATGGCTTGGAACGGATTGGGCAACGAACTCGACCGTTGCGGGCGGGATATTCTCGAACTCGAGCGTGATGCGACCGCAGCCCTGAGCAAAACGCTTCAGCGCAGCGGTATCGTTCCATTCAGCTGCGACATGCTCATCGGCGATCGCCGCCGCACAGGCCTGCGCAGAGGGATCGAAGGTCTTTACCTTGTAGCCCATTCGGCGGGCCGCGATGGCCGACATCCGGCCGAGCTGACCGCCACCAAGGATCCCAATCGTACCACCAGGCAATAAAGGACGTTCCATGGCTCAGCGCTGCTTCCGGCCCTTCTGGCCTTTCTGGCCAGGAATGGGATTATCCAGCACCGCCTTAGTTTGCTTGGCGCGGAATTGATCGAGTCGGGTCGCCAGGGTGGTGTCGTTCAAGGCCAGGATCGCAGCGGCACCGAGGGCCGCATTAATCGCCCCCGCACGGCCGATGGCAAAGGTGTGCACCGGAATGCCCGCCGGCATCTGCACAATCGAGAGGAGCGAGTCGATCCCCTCGAGGGCCTTCGACTGGACGGGGACGCCCATGACGGGCAAGACGGTCATGGCGGCAGCCATGCCTGGGAGGTGGGCGGCGCCGCCAGCACCCGCGATGATGATCTTCAAGCCGCGCTGCTTGGCGGTCAGGGCATAGTCCTTTAACTTGAGGGGCGTGCGGTGCGCGCTCACGACTTCGGTCTCAAAAGAAATCCCTAGGCCCTTTAAAGTATCGGCCGCGTGGATCATCGTCTCCCAATCCGACTGCGAGCCCATGATGATGCCGACAACCGGTGCGGGTGAGGAAGACTTGCGAGCCATGCCTTCAGCGTGGCGATATCCGCTAACCCTGTGAAGCCCGAAGCGTAAAAACTAATCGAGGTAGGGCACGTATTCGGGGACTAGCCGCTTCAGGCCCTGCTTACAGGCCGACTTCTCCTGTGGAAGCAAGGCTCGGATGTCCGACAGCAGCCCGGCCAGCCCATCGTACGGGGTGCCGGCGGCGACGAATCGGAAGATGCGCGCGTGCTTGGTCGTCCGGTACTGCTCGCCATGATGCTGCAGCTCTTCGACCAATTTTTCGCCGGGCCGCAGTCCCACGATTTTAATCTCAATATCAATATCCGGACGGAAGCCGCTGAGCTCGATGAGCTGGCGGGCCACGTCGATAATCTTCAGTGGCTGCCCCATCTCGAGGACGAGGATATCGCCTCCCTCCCCTTGGGTCGCGCTCTGCAGCACCAAGCCCACGGCCTCGGGGATGGTCATGAAGTAACGCTTCACCTCGGGGTGGGTAACGGTGACGGGGCCGCCCGTGGCGATCTGCTTACGGAAGATTGGGATGACGGACCCCGAGGAACCGAGGACATTGCCGAAGCGCACGGCCACGAACTGCGTGATATTACCGGGCCGACCCTGCATGGACTGCACCACCATTTCGGCCAAGCGCTTCGAGGCGCCCATGACGTTGGTGGGGTTGATGGCCTTATCCGTCGAAATCAAGACGAAGCGAGTCACCGCAAACTCCGAAGCCAGGGCCGCCACCAAGGCCGTACCGAGGGTATTATTTTTCAGCGCTTCGCCCGGCTGGGGCTCCATCATCGGCACGTGCTTGTGCGCAGCGGCGTGCAGTACTAAGGCGGGGCGGTGCCGAGCGAAGACTTCGCGCATCCGCATTTCATCGGTAACATCGGCGACAACGGGGCAAATTAAAGCCCCGCCGCCAGCCGCAATGAGGTCCTGTTCAGCTTGGTAGAGTAGCGCCTCGCACTGATCGAGCATGATGAGTCGACCCGGGTGGCGTAGCGCGACCTGCCGGCAGATTTCCTGACCGATGCTCCCCCCTGCGCCCGTGACTAGCACGGTGCGGCCGGTAATCATTGCCTCGATGGCGGTGTCGTCGAGCTGCGCGGGGGATCGACCTAACAAGTCTTCCACGGAAACCGGGCGGAGGTCGGTCGCGCGCACCCGGCCACCTGCGAGCTCGGTGAGGGAGGGAACAACCAGTACGCGCAGGCCACTCGCTACGGCGAGCGCGCTGATTTCCCGAATCCTTTTTGCGCTTTGGGCGGGTAAGGCAAGAATGACTTCCGTCACGCCATACTTCTCGACCAACGCTGTAAAATTTCGGGGCGCGCCGTCGACGGGGATACCGTGAATCTCGAGCCCATGCTTCTCCGCATTGTCGTCCAGGAAGCAAACAGGCTGGAGGCCGTGGCCGCGGTGGGATAACAGGTCCGAAGCCAATTGTTCGCCGGCATTACCGGCGCCGACGATGGCGATACGCTCCATGGACGCGTGCGTGACCTTATGCTCGCCCGTGAACCGTTCGCGGAGGGTGCGGATAGAAACCCGGAAGCCGACGAAGAGGAGTAGCGAGAGGTTGAAGTCGACGAGCGCAACGCTACGCGGAAGGCCTAAAGTGGCAGTGGGCCCATTCGTGCCGCTCACGAAAGGCAGTAAGAGAATGACGAGGGTCGCCAGCGAAAGCGCGAAGACCATGCGCAAGACGTCATGTAGGCGGAAATAGTAGAAAACGCCGCGGAACTGCCCGAAGAGGCCGAGCAATAAGAACTTTAAGGGGACGACCCAGAGCAGCGCTTGCGGGCGTTGGGTGAAGAGAAAACCTTCGACGTCCGTATCCGCGGAGGTGAGGGCCACCCCACCGGAAAACCTGATTTCATAGCTTAACCAAAGCGAAACCATCGCCAACGACCCGTAGACGAAAAAGAAAAAGAGCCACCGTTGGACAAGGCTTACCTTAGACGTGGGGGAACTCAGTGGCATGGACGATAAGTTAGTAGGTCTGCCACAGGTTTCATTCAATCACGATACGGAAGCCGATGGTGCGGCTCTTTTCGCGCTTTAACGCCTTTCTGAGGGGGAGCCCGGAGACCGGGACCCAGTTCACGCTTCCGCCGACCACCGAAGCAAAATCATCCGTGGCCTCGGCTTGCGCCCATTCTTCCACGTTGCCGAGCAAGTCGAAGTAACCAGCCCCAGTGGGTTGCGACGAGCCCACGGGCCGAGCTGATACCCCATCGGTATTATCAAAGGTCCAGGCATTCTTCGCGCCCGGTGGCAGGGCCAAGTCGCCCATGGCCGCCTTATATTCCGCCACCGTCGGCAACCGGATAGGCCGACCGCACATCCAGCCCAAGGCCTCGCAGAAGGCCAGTGCATCGGCATAGGCGACCGACTCAACGGGCAGGTTTTCGCGCATACTTGCGCTGGGGTTGGCTCCCATCACCGTGGAATAGAAACCTTGGGAAATTTCTTGTTTCATCATGCGAATACTGGAGCCAGCCACGGGGGCGACGAGTTGATCGAGTTTCGGTAAAATGACTTGGATAGTGGCGGCGTGCGTGACGATGTATTCTAATTGGCGCCGCATCGCATCTTCGGGCGGCACGACGCCGGGGTTCTCGGCTTCAACGCGGGTCAGCTTTTCCCGCAGCGCCCGGGCTAAGTCGAGGGCCTCCGCCGCCTGGCCGGCGCGCAAATACTTTGCCATGGTTTGGGCCCGCGTCTCGACATCCTGGAGGCTCCCGGCGGAACGCCACCGGTTCCGCTGCTTCGCGAAGGCGGTTTCCCGCGCCACGGTAGCCCACGCACTGCGCGGAAATTCCTGCTTCAGCTGCGCCTGGGCTAGCAACGCCCGCTCAAACGCTTGCACCGCGAGGGTTGCCTGCGCTTCTTGGGCCGCTCCAGATATTGCCTTCGCATAGCCTTTAATCGCTTCGGCGGCCGCTGCCTCCGCGGCGACTGTCTGCAGGTATAAAGGATGCGAGCGCATCGTTTCCTGCCGGATAGATAAGCGCTCGACCCGGGCAAATTCCGTATCCAATACGTCCCGATACTTTCCGACAAAGGCCTGCTCGGTTTCAATGGCCTCCCCCATTCCCTTAACCGCTTCATCCAAGCGACCTGCGGTGAAAGCCACTTCCGCCTGCGCCTCTAAAGCCTGGGTCTGGGCCCTTAAGGGCTCGGCCTCGAGCCGACGTAAACGCGTGTCGAGCCGGGCGATCTTGCCCACGTCCGCATAACCCGAAAAGAACCACCGACTCTCGATGAGCCGTTCCGCTTCCACCGCTCGGCGAAGCTCTACGATGGCCCCTGCGGGATCCGACTTGGCTATGGCGGTGGCCTTACCCTCGGCTTCGGTCGAAATCGACCGCTGCCGTTCTGCCTGGATCACATGATAACGGCGGCGCATCGTCTCGAGCCGCACATTCTCCGAGGCCAGCGCGCCGCGAGAGGTCAGATAATCTTGCTGGGCCTGGACGGCCTCCCCCAGGAGGGCGAGGTCGCCATCATCAATGACGGCTTTATTAAGGCGTTGGGACTCAAACTCGGCTTCCTTTTTAAGGGAGAGCTGCCGGAGTTCCTCGGCTTGGGCGAGGCTCAGGGCGGCCAGACTACTCCCCGCGTTGCGCTGGACCTCCGTGACCAAATAAGCCGCGGCGATCACAAAGACCACGGACGCTCCCACCATAAGGGGGGTGCCGTGCTTCTCCCATAGACGCTCCCATAAGGACCAGTCCTTTTGCGGGCGGGATTTCTTGCCGGGGAGGTAGTCGGACTGGGGGTCGTGAGGGCCGGGGGACATGGAGCGGAATCGGCCAGTTTCATTGCTGGCTGATTGTTTGCTTTAATAGTTTGCTAGGCTGGTTCATGAAAGAAGGACCTTCAACCCTCTAAATGCCTCAATTTAAACGCATCGCTGTCGTAGGAGCCGGCCTCATCGGAGGTTCGGTCCTGCTGGCTGCGGCTCGCCGACAACTGGCAGGGTCCCTCGCCGGTTGGTCGCGATCCCCGGAGGCCCGTGCACTCCTAAAGAGTTATGCGGTCGCCGAAATCTTCGATAACCCCGTCGAGGCCGTCCAGGGGGCCGACATCGTTATCGTCGCCACCCCGGTCGACAAGATGGCGGAAACCTTTCGAGCCATCAGTCCCGGCCTTTCCCTGGGGCAATCGTCACGGACGCCGGTAGCGTCAAGGCAACTATTCAGATAGCCGCCCAGGGCCTTCCTCCCGGTGTTCACTTTGTCGGAGCCCACCCCATGGCTGGTTCCGAAAGGCTGGGTCGGCTAACGCCAACGCAGACCTGTTTGTGAACCGTCCCTGTTTCGTGACACCTACGGGGCAGGAATCCTTAGCGGCTGTTCAGCGGACCCATGCGCTCTGGCAGGCTCTCGGTTGCCGCACCGTCGAATGCTCCGCCCAGCGGCATGATGAGATTGTTGCGGCGATTAGTCACGTTCCCCATGCCAGTGCTTCGGCCTTGATGTTAGCCGTGGGGAGTTTGCCGGGCTTTGACCCAACGACGGCCGGCGCCGGCTTGAAGGACGCGACGCGTATCGCCGCGGGCGAAGAAAACCTTTGGGTCGGTATCCTCCTCGCTAATGCCCCTCATGTCATCGCCGGCCTCCGTGCCGCCGAAGAACAGACGGCACAGCTGCGCAAGGCCCTCGAGGCTGGTGACGCCGAAAAAGTCCGCCAGCTCTTAGCCGAAGCCCGCGTTCTCCGCCAATCCCTCGATCGCCAGGTATGAGCCCTACCCTAA
>BGOK01000007.1 GCA_003569205.1 Verrucomicrobiota bacterium
CTGGGTTGAGCGTGGCGCGGAGCATCGCATCGAGGGCCTCGGAGACGCCGACCGTGACAAGAATCTCGTCTTCCGGATTATATTCGGGGCCGTAGTTACGAGCGACGTAGCGGGAGATCTCCTCGCGGAGGGCCAACGTGCCACGGTTGTCCGTATAGGAAGTCCGCCCCTTCTCCAATGCGGTCATGGCGGCCTCGCGGATATGGAACGGGGTAACGAAGTCGGGCTCGCCGATGCCGAGCGAGACCGCGTCTTTCATCTTCGACACAATCGCAAAGAAATCGCGGATACCGGATTTGGGGAGCGTAGCGACGTGCTGCGCAACGAATCGGGCGGAGTCATCCATAGGTCCGAGGCTCAAGGGCTGACCGAGGGCTGGTCTCGGCGCGTGCCTTCGTCGGTGACGACAAAGCCGTCCTTCTTGTAGGCCCGGAGGAAGAAGTGGGTCGAGGTGCCCTGCACCCCTTCGATGCGGGCGAGGCGCTCATGGACGAATCCAGCGACCTTGTAGAGATTGTCAGCCGTGACGACCACGAGGAGGTCGTAACCGCCAGACATTAGGAAGCAGCTTTCGACCTGTTCGAATTGGCTAATACGTTCGGCGATGCCGTCGAAACCGCCCGTGCCTTCGGTGCGAATCTTGATTTCAATCACCGCACGAACGCGGCGTTCGGCTTCGTAGCTCGGGTTGAGCACGGCCCGCATGCCCAACAGGATACCTTGGGTGCGTAAGCTCGCGAGTTCGCGTTCCACCGCATCGGCGCCGAGGTTCAGAATCTTACCGATTGGGCGGTGTCAAGGGGCTCGCCCTCGAGGAGTAGCTTCAGTACGTTATTCATGGAGTGCGGAAATTAGGCTTTAGGCAAAGCGCGGCGGGCGCGGACGGCAGCGGCGAGCTGGTCGAGCACCGGGCGGGTCTGCTCAAAGGAGATACAGGCGTCGGTAATGCTGCAACCGTAAGTGGAGCCTTCGCGGCCCTGCCACTCTTGGCGGCCTTCGACGAGGTGACTTTCAATCATCACACCGCCGAGGATGCGGGAACCCTTGGCGACCTGTTCGGCGAGGTCAGCAGCGACGAGCGGCTGGCGACGATGGTCCTTGGAGCTGTTGCCGTGCGAGCAATCGACGATCAAGCGAGTGGTGATGCCAGCCTTCTGCAGGCGGGTTTCGGCGTCGCTGACGGTTTCAGCGCCATAATTAGGGCCGGTGCGCGAACCCCCACGCAGGATAACGTGGGCGTCGGGGTTACCCGAGGTCTCGAAGATTGAGACGACCCCGTCCTTGGTCACCGAAGGGAACCAGTGCGAAGCACGCGCGGAAAGGCAGGCGTCGATAGCGACTTGGATGGAGCCGTCGGTGCCATTCTTGAAGCCCACCGGCATCGATAGGCCGGAAGCCAGCTCGCGATGAATCTGGCTTTCCGTGGTGCGGGCGCCGATGGCACCGTAGGCGACGAGGTCGGCCAAATACTGCGGCGTGATTGGATCAAGGAACTCGCTCGCGGAAGGTAACCCCAGGTCGGCAATATCAGCCAAAAGACGGCGACCTAGACGGAGGCCATCATTGATACGGAAAGAGCCGTCGATTTGCGGATCGTTGATCAGGCCCTTCCAGCCGACGGTCGTCCGGGGCTTTTCGAAGTACACGCGCATCACGATGAGCAGGTCTTCGGTGTGCTTACGGGCTTCCTTAAGAAGTAAATGGGCATACTCCATGGCCGCCTTGGGGTCATGGACGGAGCAAGGGCCGACGACGACGAGCAGACGGTCATCCTTACCCGCGAGGATGGCGGCGGCGTCTTTTCGGGCGGACGAGACGACCTCGGTGGCACGCTCCGTCGGGCGGAGCTCCGAAAGTAAGAGCGCGGGAGGCAGTAGGGGGAGCCGGCTGCGAATGCGTAAGTCGTCCGTATTGTGGTACATCGGGAAGGGCCTTTCCTGTTGGCAAAAGGGCGTCAAATGAAGGGCAGACGCTGGCCCGTGTCAATGTCTCGTCCCGTATTGACTGACGGACCTCACTGTATCAAAACTGTCTCAACTCGACATGCCTAAGGCCCCTGCCCCAGATTCCCCCGAGCAATCGGACGCCTTCCGGGCCTACATCGCCGAACAGGGCCTGCGGGCTACTCGCCAGCGGATGGCCGTGTTTGAGGCAGCCCGGAGCATCCCAGGTCACTACACGGCTGAGGACCTGCTGAAGAAGTCACGGTCGCTGGACCGCACCGTTTCGCGGGCCACCATCTACCGGGCACTGCCCTTGCTCATCGGCGGACACATCATCCGCGAGATCGATGTCGGGCGTGACCATAAGTATTACCTCGCCGAGGTTGGCTCGTCTACATTCCGTGCCCAACTCGTCTGCGAGAGTTGCGATACCATCGTCGAGGTGGATGCGCCCTTCATGGAGTGGTACGGTAAAGCGGTCGCTGCCAAGCACGGGATGAAGCCGATTTCCCAGAAACTCCAAGTCACCGCCCTTTGCGAACGTTGCCAAAAACGTAAAGCCCTTCGTCCATGACCCCTTACCCGACTGCCACAGTCTTCCCTCCCCTGCCCGCTGGCGGACTCCCACTGACTGACCTGCAACGCGAAGTCCTCGCCCTTAAGAAAGAGAAGGACGCGCTAATCCTCGCACACAACTACCAGTGCGAAGACATCCAAGGCGTTGCCGACTACGTGGGAGATTCGCTCGGCCTGGCTTACAAGGCCGCCGAAGCAAAGAACGCCACTATCGTCTTCTGCGGCGTACACTTCATGGCCGAGACGGCCAAGATTGTGAACCCCACTAGGCGCGTGCTCCTGCCCGATATTGAAGCCGGCTGTTCACTGGCCGACTCCTGCCCCGCCGAAAAACTGGCAGCCATCAAGGCCGCGCAGCCTGACCTATACGTCGTGGCATACATTAACTGCAGCGCCGCCGTGAAAGCCCTCTGCGACGTCATCGTCACCAGCGGTAATGCCTCAAAAATTGTCAATAAGGTCCCAGCCGACCGACCCATCCTTTTTGTCCCCGACCAGAACCTTGGGCAGTGGGTCTCCAAGAAGACCGGCCGGGCGATGCAGCTCTGGCCGGGCAATTGCTACGCCCACGTCCAATTCACGCCTGGGGCCCTCCTCCGCGCCAAAGCCGCGCACCCGGGCGCCCCCGTCGTTGCTCATCCCGAGTGCACCGAAGCCGTCAGGGATATGGCAGATATGGTCTGTTCGACCGAGCTGATGGTGGAGTGGAGCCGGCAGCAAAAGGCCGACACCCTCATCGTCACAACCGAGTCCGGCATGATCCATCGCCTCCGCCGGGAAGTGCCTAATAAGACCTTTGTGGCGGCCCCGACGGACCGTTGCGCCTGCAATGAATGCAAGTTTATGAAGATGAACACCCTGCAGAAGGTCCGGGACTGCTTAAAAAACGGCACCCCCGAGATTACCTTGCCCGAAGCAATCCAGGCCGCGGCCGAGGTCCCCCTCCGCCGCATGCTGGAGTGGAGCCGTTAGTAGTGCTTAAGGGTTTGCTTGAGTTTTTAATAAGGTAAATAATTCGTTAAAACGTGTTAGTCAGATTTGACTTGCTAGAATTATTATTGAATTTGGTAAAGAGTACGGGCTAAAACGACTGGTATCTTCCATCGTCAAAACCCCTCGTTCCTCCTTCCTAATGAAAATCGACCTCGCACCTAACAATTTCACCACCAAAGACGCTTTCGTCCGGGCTGCCTTGTCGCGGGCCCGCGACCTTGCCGTCCAGTCGTGGGATATTGAACACTCTGACCGCCACTCGGCCCTCGAGAAAGAAGTCGCCGCTCTGTCCAAGAACGAGCTGTCCCGTCGCCTCCTGAAACTGCTCTCGCGCCCGAACCGTGCCCGCGCCCAGATCAGCGATGCCATGCGCACTAAGGCTAAGACCATGCGCAAGAAGGGTTCCCCCGTCCGCGAAATCGCCGCTGAGCTCGGCGTGTCGATCCCGTCGGTCTACAACATCACCAAGGACTAACCTTGCGATAGGTCACTCGGCATCGTTGATTATCGGCGATGTATGAGTGGCCCTATGGTGACCCCGCGAAGGCTCCGGCCCGCGGTCCGCTGCATGTCGGCGGTAAGTTAGACTTTTCCACCCTGCTGTCGGCCTACCGACACGGGGTTTTTCCTTGGTACTCGGAGGATGAGCCAGTGAAGTGGTTCTGCCCGAGTCCGCGGTTTGTGCTGCTGCCCGACGAACTCCGAGTGACGGATAGCCTCCGCAAGACGATGCGAAAAAAGGGCTGGAAGGTTACGCTCGACCAAGACTTCGAAGGGGTCATGCGCCACTGCGCCGCGGTCCCCCGCCAAGGGCAGTTCGGCACCTGGATCACGGAGGACATGATTGCCGCCTATGTGGAGCTGCACCGAAAAGGCTACGCCCACAGCGTCGAAGTCTTCTGGCAAGGCGAACTCGTCGGCGGCCTTTACGGGGTCAGCATCGGCCGCATCTTCCACGGTGAGTCCATGTTCCACACCCGCAGCGACGCCTCGAAAGTTGGCTTTGTCTCCTTGGTCGAGCGTCTCAAAGCCTCGGGCTACGTGCTCATCGATTGCCAAATGCCCACGCCCCACCTGGCCTCCTTGGGCGCTGGCGGGGTGCGCCGGTCTGACTTCCTGAAGGTGCTGGCAATGGAACGCGACCAAGCTCCCGCGGCCGAAGCGTGGGTTAGTCCGCTTTCTTCGAGCGATCCTTAAGCACCGCGCGGGCTTCCCGCTCATAGACGCGCTCTACGATCACACAGAGTTGCTGAAGCGACCGGCCATCGGTGTAGACCGCGATGCCCGCCTGCATGTAGGCCTGTTCGCGCTTCTTCATGAGTTCGCGAATCTTAGCTTCCGGGTCTTCGCCCGTCAGGAGCGGTCGACGGGAATTACCTGCCGTCCGGCGTAAGATGGTCTCCACCGAGGCAAAGAGCGTAACAACGATGCCCTTCGCACGCACGAGTTCAATCATCCCGGGCTGAACCACCAAGCCACCGCCACAGGCGATGATAGCATCGGATTCGGGCAGGAGTTCTTCGACGACCTTGCGTTCCAAGGCACGGAAATGGTCTTCTCCCTGCTGGGCGAAGATATCGGCAATCGAAGCCCCCGCGAGCTTCTCGACGAGCTCGTCCGTGTCGACAAAGCGTCGACGCCAGCGCTTGGCCAACTGCCGGCCCAAGGCAGACTTCCCCGTGCCCATGAATCCAGCGAGGATTAGGTTGGGCTGCGGGTTAGACTGGTCACCGGACGACATGCCGAAAGGCAAGGGCGTCCCCTGCCTTACGGCAAGCGACAATCCTACCCAATGAAACCGGCGAACTTACTTCAGCAAAGCTAAGGCAGCCTTGGCGCGAGGAGCCAGGCGCTCCGACAGCCCCTTGGAGGCTTCTTCGAGCCTAGCCTTATCGGCCGTATTGAACACAGCCGGAACCGCATCCCAAGCGGCCTCCGTCAATTCGTTGGCGGGGCCTTTAAGCAACCCAAGGATGACGGCCTTATCGGCTTTCAGCGTGGGCCGCACAGCGATGACACGTACCCAAGCTGCCTTGGCGGCGAGCGGGCCTTTTTCGATTTCCGTAAAGGTGGGGAAACCCTGACCGACCTGAGCAACCGGCAGGCGCATGATTTCGTCTTCAATCTGCTTTAATTCCGAACGCTGGGAAGCAACGGCCAAGCGCTTCCAAAGCAAGGGAGCAGCGGCCGACGCATCGACCCGACGGAGCAGGCGCAGGGAACGAGCGGCAAAATCCGCATCCTGGCCATTGGCGAGTTCAGTCAACTCGGCGACGGACAACGCCGTCGGCTTCTGACCGAGGTCAAGGGCGCGCTCGGTGGCCGCCAATTTGCCGAGGGTCGAAGAGACTTCGGGAGCTGGGTAGTTCTTTAATGGTTCCTTACCGAGTAGAGAAGTCGCGGCGACCGCGGGATCGAAGAGAATCGCCGTGTCGAGCGCGGCCTGTTCTTCCGCATCCTTGCTGGCGGCCCGCTGGGCACGGAGTTTACCAAACCAAGCCGCCGCCTCGGGCGAGGGGTTAGCGAACTGGCGCGAGGTGTTAATGGCTTCCTGCATAGCCTTCACGCGGGGCTCATTGACATCGGCCTCGTTGGCTTTAGCGGCGGTCGCCTTGGCTTTGGCGGCGGCGGGTTTGGCCGCTGCCTTGGGGGCGGGCTTATCTTCGGCGCGGGCTACCACGCCGAGCGAGGCGACAGCGAGGAAGAGGAAAAAGTGGCAGGATTTCATAGAACGTAATCGGGGGCGAATAACGTGAAGCTTAGATGGTCCAAGGCCCGCGCAGGATGGGCGAGTGGAGACGGTCAGCCTGCGCGTCGCCGACGAAGCCAGAGCCGTCGGGCTTGAACTTAAGTTTACGGCCAAGGCGCACCGACAAAGCAGCGAGGTTAACCAACGTGGAGCTATGGAAGGCCTCGTTCACACCGTAACCGAACGGACGACGCTCGCGTGAGGATAGGTCGAAATCATCCTCCTGACGCTCCGGCAGCGGGTATTCCATCGCCTTGCGGATGAGCTCCGGACGATCGGAGCGCAAGTTTGCGAAGAGCTTACCGTTTGGTCCTTCGATGAAGGGCTTCTCGCCCTTCTCGGCCAGTTCGGACTCGAGGATGATGCGGGTGCCATCAGCGTAGGTCATGGTAACGGTCTTCCAGACGCCGCAAGCCACCGGATCCTGGGGCGGGGCATCACAATCGACGGAGACCGGGAACTCGTTGTCCTTGCCGATGAAATACTGCACGGGGTCCAAGAAGTGCTGCCCCATGTCGCCTAAACCGCCTTGGTCGAAATTCCAATAGCCACGGAAGGACCCGTGACAGCGATGCGGGTGATAAGGGATAAGGGGCGAAGGACCGCAGTACATGTCCCAATCGAGGTTCGCAGGCACGGCCTGCGGCGTGAGGTTGGGCTTACCCGTCCAGAGATTCACCTTCCAGGCGATACCACCAACGCAAGCGAGGCGCACGGTGAGCGGGCCACCGAGGACGCCGCTGGCCACGACGCGACGGATTTCGCGAGCTGGGCCGACGCCATAGTAGTTAGTAGTATTGAGGCGGAACCAAGTGTTGATGCGGAAAGGCACGCCGGTCTCCTGCACGACCTTACGGAGCGCAAGCCCTTCGCCGATCGTACGGGTCATAGGCTTCTCGCACCAAACGGACTTACCGAGGCGAGCAGCCGCGGCAGAGATGACGCCATGCCAGTGCGGTGGGGTGCAGACGTGAACGACGTCGGCATCGGCGAGGCCAATGACCTCACGGAAGTCACGCGTGCTCTTAGGGGTACCGCCCCCAGCGGCTATCACCTGTTTAACGCGGTTGTTGGCATGATTATCATCCACGTCGCAGACCGCGAGGATGCGGTGCGCGCCCTTCATGTGGTCGCCGAAGTGGGCGCCCGAACCGGAGATGCCACCGCAACCGACGATGACGTGGTTAAGCGTCTCGCTGGGGGGGACGAAACCGCGGCCCAAAACGTGGCGCGGAATGATGGTAAAGCCAGCGGCTGCAATGGCAGTATTCTGGAGGAAGGAACGACGGGGTAATCGCATAGACGAGGGGTAGGTGCTTTGAAGACCCCCTTCAACCCCTATAGTTCCCGCCGGCCCAATAAAATAAGGTATATGACCCATACCGTTCGTAAGGAAGGCGAACTTGCCTGAGAGCCTTGAGTTAACCAGCGTGCGGCCATGCGCGTCTTCGCCTTCACCGACCCAGCCACTGGACAAAGGGTTGCGGCCGCGCAAGACGCTACTGGGGTCTGGCGTGAAGCGATCATCAACGCGGGGCGCTTCGCCCTAACGGAGCGCGTCGTCGACCACCGCTACCCTGCCCCCGGTGCGCCCTTCACGCCGAGAGCGATCTTCTGTGCGGGCGTCAACTACGCCGACCACGCTAAGGAATTCGGCAGCCAGCAGCAGACTCATCCGACCATCTTCATGAAGAACCCGGCGAGCGCCACGGGTTCTGGCACCGTGTTGCTACCGCGCTTTCTGCGGAGCGATGCCGTCGACTACGAAGCGGAGCTGGCCGTCGTCATCGGCCGCGATTGCCACAACGTCACGTCCGCCCAGGCCCTCGACTACGTGCTCGCCTACACGTGCGCCAACGACGTGTCTGCCCGCGACTGGCAAAAAGAATGGGGCGGCGGACAATGGTGCCGCGGTAAGTCCTTCGACACCTTCTGCCCGCTCGGCCCCTGCTTGGTGACGCCGGACGAAATCCCTGACCCGCAGCAACTGCAGGTTTCCTTCCGACTCAACGGCACGACAATGCAGTCGGCCGCGACCGCTACGATGCAGTTCTCTGTAGCCGACCTCATCGCTTTCTTAGCCGCGAGTTCCACGTTGCCCGCGGGCTCGGTCATCCTCACCGGCACACCCGCCGGCGTCGGCATGGCCCAGAAGCCCCCACGCTGGTTGCAGCCAGGCGACGTGATGGAAGTAGAAATCTCGGGCATCGGCGTGCTCCGCAACGAAGTCGGCGAAGAGGCGTAAGTTAAACGGTTGTCTATTTTGCCTACTGGACGAATCCCGTTAGGCTGGAGTCCGCTTCACCATGCCTAGCTCAACCCTATCCTCGCCTGCGACTAGCCCGACTACTTGGTCGGCCACGCTCGCGCAGACGCGGGACGTGCCATTCTACGAGCAGACGGACTGGGCAGAGGCCTTGGCAAACGCCGAGTTTAACTTGGCCAACCTCCCGCGCTTGAGCAAACAAGAGCTCCGCGACCACTCTCCCGCAGGCTTCCTGCCACGCGGCTACTCGCTGCCTAAGCTGGCCGCAGATGGCCTCATCGAAGAAGAAAGCACTTCGGGGACCTCAGGCGCCAGCGTTCACGTCATCTTTGGGCGAACGTGGTGGGCCGAACAGGAAGCCCGCGCCCTCCAGCAGAACCCCTTCATCCGGGCACTCCTAGCCGCCGAGCCGGCCGCCCGCCGAGCCGTGTTCACAACGCCCGGCTGCAGTGGCGTCAGCTGTTTCGCTCGCTGGCTCAACGTCGAACAACGCACGCTCGGCTCGACGCTTTACGTCAACCAAGAGCGTATCCCCTTCAGCCTGCCGGACGCCAAACTCGCCAAGATGGCGGAAGAAACGGCCATGTGGGCACCGACGTTCCTTGATGTCGACCCCGTGCACGGGATGTGGTTTGCGTTGTATTGTGAGCGCCATGGACTGCGCTTCCCGTCGCTCCGCTTCATTCTCACGAGTTACGAATATACCAGTGTGCTCCATCGTCGCATCATGGAACGCGTTTTCGGGGTGCCGGTGATCAACCTCTACGGGTCCAGCGAAACCGGACACCTGCTGATTGAAGCAGACGCGGGTACTTCCGTCCCAAGCACGCAGACCGCCACGCTGGAACTCGTCGACGGCGACACCCGCGGCGTCGGCCAATTCCTGGTGACTACCCACACCAACCCGTACCTGCCACTCTTACGTTACGCCATCGGCGACTACGCCGAACAGACCAACAGCGGCTACATCGTCCATGGGCGCGTCCGCGATGCCTTGCGTCGCACCGATGGATCGGTGGCAACCACCCGCCAAGTCGATGCCCTGTTTGCGGATCTGGGGGATGTCGCCCACTACCAGCTCCGCCAGCATAGCGACGGCCGCTTGGAACTCTTTTTAATGCCTGTGCAAGCCGGCGACGAACTCACCGCCACCGCCGCCCTCCTGCGGTCACGCCTCTCCGCTCTCCTCGGCACCGAGGTCGCTTTGCGTACCGACGTCCTAATCGCCCCTGAGGACTCCGGGAAGTTCCGCCTGACCGTCCGGTTAGCCTGAACCGAGCACCCAAGGCAAAAAGTGGCGTTTTGTCGCTTCTGGCTGGAAAACCGCCCGAAGAACGCCCAAGGTGGCTTTTTATATCGATGGAAGTCTATATCGACGGAAAGTTTTATCCTAAGGCCGAAGCCAAAATCTCGGTCTTTGACCACGGTTTCCTCTACGGAGACGGCATCTTCGAGGGCATCCGCCTCTACCAAGGCTGTGTCTTCCGCCTCGACGAACACCTCGAGCGCCTCGAGATGTCAGCCAAGGCCATCTGCCTGACGATGCCCTGGACCCGCCAGCAGATTGCCGACATCGTCTGCGAATCCTGTCGGCGCAACAACCTGACCGACGGCTACATCCGCCTCGTCGTCTCACGCGGCTACGGTGACCTAGGCCTCTCGCCCAAAAACTGCCCGACCCCGTCGATCATTTGCATCGCGGACACCATCAAACTCTACCCCGAGGAACTCTACACCACGGGCATGAAGATCATCACCTCGCCGACGCGCCGCATCAGCCCAGCCGCGTTGCCACCGATGATTAAGTCGCTGAATTACCTGAATAACATCATGGCCAAGATTGAAGCCCAGCAGCATGGCTTCCACGAGTGCCTGATGCTCAATGAACAGGGGTACGTCTCTGAGTGCACCGGCGACAACGTCTTCCTCATCCATAAGGGCCGCCTCATCACGCCGGCCTCGCATACCGGGGCTCTCGTCGGCATCACCCGCCAAGTCGCACTCGAAGTTGCCGCCGCCCTCGGCATCCCGACCGTGGAGACCAACATCACCCGTTACGACGTCTGGAACGCCGACGAATGTTTCCTCACGGGCACTGCCGCCGAGGTCATCCCCGTCATTGAAGTCGACGCCCGTACCATCGGTACCGGTAAGCCTGGCCCGCTCACGGCCAAGATTCTCGCCGAGTTCCGCAAGAAGGCTTCCCGCGAAGGCGCGATGATCCGCTAAGGCCGTCCTTCCGGGCTTAAACCCGGAAACTGCCGCATGTCCACCGCACCCGATTCAACGCAGACGAACGCGACGGCACCGACGTTGCGCCGCCTGCTGAGCATCGCTTGGTCGCACCGTACGGACTGCCTCCAGTTACTGGGGCTGCAGCTTATCTTGGTCGTCTTTACGGTCGCGGTTTTTGTCCTCACGGGCATTGCGATCGACTTCATCCGCCACTGTGCGGATGCGAACGTCCCGGCCCCATCGTTACCGTTCTTCATTCCGAAAGATAGCGATAACGTCGCCACCCTCTGGTGGCTATCGGGTGGCATCATCGTCATCGCTCTCCTGCGCGCTGCCCTCTCTTACGTCTTTGGCCTCGTCTCGGTGCATTTCATGCACGGGCGCATCGTGGTCAACCTCCGCGCCCAGGTCTTCGCCAAGCTTCAACAGCTGAGCTTCCGCTTCTTCGACTCCAACGCCAGCGGCTCCATCATCAACCGCGTCACCTCCGACGCCCACTCGGTCCGCATCTTCATCGAAGGCGTGCTCCTGCAGTTGGCCATCATCACCGTGACGCTGATTGTTTGCTCGGTCTATATGTTCCGCACCGATTGGCGCCTCACGCTCGCCTGCCTCTCGGTGCTGCCCATTCAAATTTGGTTCGCCGTCCGCTTCTCCCAGAAAGTCCGGCCGGCCTACGAGGAGAACCGGGACCTCATGGACCGCATGGTCTTAGGTTTCTCCGAAAACGTCCAAGGCATCCAAGTCGTTAAAGGCTTCTCGCTCGAGAGCCGCGTCCTCGGTCGCTTTGCAGGCTGGAGCGAGGATATCCGCGTGCAGAAGCGCAAGGTCTTCGGCGAGATTGCCCTCTTCTGGCCGGTCATCGATGGGCTCAATCGCTTATCGATGATCATTCTGCTGGGCTACGGCGGCTGGATGGTGATGCAGGGGCAAATCTCCTTGGGCACCGGGCTCGTGACCTTCGCTGGTCTGCTCCAGCAGTTCGCCACGCAAGTAACCACCGTGGCCTCCGTGGTCGACAACGCGCAGGTCTCGCTGGCGGGCGCCAAGCGGATCTTCGAAATTCTCGACACTGATCCGGGCGTGGCTTCGCAGCCCTATGCCCGTTCGCCCGGCCGCTTCCTGGGCCGTGTGACTTTCGATAATGTGTCTTTCGAGTACAACGAGAATGCCACCGTACTGAAGGACGTGAACTTCGTGGCCGAGCCCGGCCGATGCATCGCCATCGCTGGAGCCACGGGGGCGGGCAAGTCCGCGCTCCTTTCGCTCATCCCACGCTTCTACGACCCCCGCCACGGCCGCGTGCTACTGGACGGGCATGACGTACGCACGCTGCCGCTGCAGAAGCTCCGCCAGCAGGTTGGGATGGTCTTCCAGGAAAACTTCCTCTTCTCGAACACGATTGCGGCGAACATCGCCTTCGGCCATCCCGACGCCAGTCAGGAGCGTATCGAACGCGCGGCCAAGATTGCCGGCGCCCACGACTTCATCCTGGCCTTCCCCGAGGGCTACGAGACGTTCCTCGGGGAAGGCGGCGTCAACCTCTCCGGCGGCCAACGCCAGCGCCTCGCCATCGCGCGGGCCCTCTTACTGGAGCCGACCGTCCTGCTACTCGACGACCCGACCTCGGCCATCGATGCCGAGACCGAGAAGGAAATCATGGAAGCGATGGAGGCAGCCATGGAGGGGCGCACGACCTTCATCGTGGCGCACCGCCTGAGCACCCTGCGTCGGGCCGACCTCGTCCTCGTGTTCGATCGGGGGCGGCTGATTCAGCAAGGCACCCACGCACAACTCATGGCGGAAGATGGACACTACCGGCGTGCCATCCTCATCCAATCGGAAGGAGCCCAGCCATGAGCCAGCCCTCCCGCCTCGAGATCGCTGTCCGCCGGATTCGCCCCGACGAGGAAGAACCCGACCGCCTCCCGTTGCGCTGGTCGACCATCGCCCGCCTGCTGGCCTTCACGGAAGCCCACCGCGGCCAACGCAACGCCCTGCTCTGGCTCTGCGCCTTCCGGGCTTTGGCCTTACCGTTGCTAGCCTGGCTGGTCGGGTACATCATTAAAGGCCCGATCTCCGCGGGCGACGGCGTCGGCACCGCCGAATGGCTCCTGCTCTTTTTGGGCGCCGTCATCGTTGCCGACATCGCCCTCTACTGGCGCATCCGCCTAGCCCACCAGATTGGCGAGGCCGTGCTGCGCGACCTCCGCGACAAGCTGATGAAGCATTTGCTGACCCAGCCCTTGTCGTTCTTCCACGGCCGAAGCCACGGAAGCCTCATCAGCCGCATGATCTCGGACATCGAGGCCATGCGAAACGGCATCCAGAACAACTTCTTCATCACCGTCGTCTCCATCGGCCAGATGACCTGTGCCGCCGGGCTGATGCTCTGGGTGAACCCGCAGCTCTTCTTGGTCCTGCTGGCCATCGTGCCCGGCCTACTGCTCATCCATGGCTTCTTCCGTGGTAAGATCCTCCAGGCCTCGCGCATCCAACAAGAAAGCTTCTCGCGCGTCACCTCAGCGCTGGCCGAAACCGTCCAAGGTATCCGCGTCACCCAAGGCTTCGCACGGGAAGATACGAACGCTGGTATCTTCTCCCGTCTGGTCCACACGCTAGCCGGCAATGTGGTTAAGACCGCTAGCCTCAGCGCGCTTTATCTGCCGCTGCTCGAACTCAACTCCCAAGGCTTCTTGGCGGCCCTCGTTGGCGTCGGCGGCTGGGCGGCGCTTTCCGGTGGCAGCACTGGCCTCGGCGACCTCCTGACGTTCTTCTTCCTGGCCGACTTGTTCTTCTCGCCGATCACCATCATCGGAATGCAGCTTTCCGAAGCCACTTTGGCGATGGCCGGTGCCGAACGCTATTTCCGCCTACTCGACACGGCCCCCGCGTGGTCTGACGCCCCCACCGCCAAGGAATGCCCACCCCTCAAGGGCAAGGTGGAGTTCCAGGACGTCACCTTCTCCTACCTCCCTGGCCAGCGCGTGCTGCACGGGGTTTCGTTTGTTGCCCAACCGGGCCAAGTCATCGCACTCGTCGGCCACACGGGCTCCGGTAAGTCGACCATCATCGGACTGCTGGCGAAGTTTCAGCTCCCCGACTCTGGCGGCATCCGCCTCGACGACCTTGACCTCACCGAGATTCAGCAAATTTCCCTGCGCCGCCAAACGGGTTTCGTCTTCCAGCAGAACTTCCTCTTCGCGGGCACCATCGCCGAGAATGTGAAGTCCGCGCGGCCGGATGCAACCGACGAGGAAGTCCGCCAGGCCTTCCGCGACCTCGACTGCCTCGACCTCATTGAAGCCCTCCCGGGCGGCATCCATACGCAGTGTTCGGAGAAAGGCCGCGGGCTTTCGCTCGGCCAGCAGCAGCTGGTGGCCTTCGCCCGCGCACTCATGGCCAACCCCCGCATCCTCGTGCTGGACGAAGCCACCAGCGCCGTCGACACCTTGACCGAATCTCGTCTGCAGTTGGCGCTCGCTCGCTTAATGAAGGGTCGCACCAGCTTCGTCGTCGCTCACCGACTCAGTACCATTCGCAAAGCCGACCAAGTCCTCGTGATGGACCAAGGCCGAATCGTCGAACGGGGGACGCACAACGAGCTCGTCGCCGTCAACGGTGCCTACGCCTCACTGCACCGCGACTTCCTCAGTTCGACGAACTGAGGCTTACTTACTGGGTGACTTGAGGTCTGGAACCGCTGGCACAGCAACGGGCGGCACGGTATTCCGCTTCACTTCTGCCGCCTGGGCCATCCGCACGACATCCGTGTAGTCGTAATCGAAGGCATACGCCTGACCCGTCTTCACCGGGTCTGGTAGGTAAAACTGCCCGAAGGGCGATTGGCGCACCACGGAGATGGTGCAAAACTGATAAGGGGCATGCGACGCGCGGGCCGCGGCCGTGGTGGCGCCCTGTTGTTCCAACGTTAAGGTGATCGCCTTTAAAGCTCCGGCGCAGTCGTCACCGCTCCACGCTCTCCACCAAAACGCACGACGCAGACACCCTTGGGGTCGGCGCCGACGACAAAATTCCACTTTCCAACGCCCGCGATGGGCATGGCATCCTCGGGCGACCGCTCATCGGGCGGCATTAAGACGAGTACGCGGCGGACTGGGCCACCACGGTTACCAGGGTAGTTAAAGCGCTTGCGCCAGAGGGGCCAAAAACGTCGACCTACATCATCCAGGACCTCGAGCCCCCCGGGGCCATCCACGACCAGGTAAGATTCCTTAAGCGACTTGACCTCATCCGGCGAAAGCGTCGGCGCCTCGGCCCCGGGCGACGCTGCGGAGCTTCGTTGGCGGGGACAGGGGCGGAAGCGAAGAGCACCACCTCGACGGGGCCAGCAACCCGATAGTCCACCCAATCAATAAAGCCGTAAGGGACGGCCGTCATCGCGGCAGCCAGCGCCGCGCCAGCGAAGATTGATCGACCCAAGGGCTGGGCGGCCGCCAAAGCCGCCAGCAAGGCCCCACCGGAGAAACCAGCGGCGTGGATGGCGATAGCGGTGCCGATGTTCCAGCGGGCCAAGGCATAGTCCTCGGCATCTCCCGACCACTGGACATAATAAAGTTTGGCGATGGCCCAGAGCACACCCAGCAACGCACCAAGCAAAGGAGCGAAGCGGGCACCGAGTCGCTCATAAGGGCGCGTCGCCAAGGTCGAAACGATGGCCGCCACCATCCCGCCAAAGAAGGCGCCCTTTACCGAAGCCACCCCAGTGAAGGAAGCCGCGAGGATCAGGAAGCCCCAAGTGAACCAATAGGTTCGGCCGTAGTTTTTCATTCGCCGACGACCGTGCCCGGCGGAACGACCGCGCCCTTCTTGACCACAATGACGCCGTCACGGACAAATAACGATTCGCTTTCCCACTTTTCAGGTAAGCCTATCGGAGAAAGGCGGCAACCTGCACCGATTCGCGCGTTCTTATCGATGATGGCGTTGCGGATGACGCAGTTCGGACCGACGCCAATGTCCGGGCGACCAAGGGCATGATTCTTAGCCAAGTCATGCGGGCGCTCAAAAGCATCCGCGCCCATCATCACGACGTTCTCGAGACGAGAGCCGCCACGCACGACCGAACGAACGCCAATGACGCAACGGGTGATCTCCGAATCATCGACGATTGCGCCGTCAGCCATCAGCACACGGTGGGCCTTACAACCGTTCAGCTTAGCGGTCGGCAGGTAACGGGCGTGGGTATAGACTGGATTGGCACCGTCAAAGAAATCGAACGGCGGCACCGGGTCGGTCAGCGTGAGGTTACACTCCCAGAAGGAGCCCACCGTACCGATGTCCTCCCAATAGCCATCGAAAACATAGCCCATCATACGCTTCGTCTTCAGGAGGCCAGGGATGACTTCCTTACCAAAGTCGGTCTGGGCAGGGTCAGCCAGGGCTTCACGCATCACGCGGCCAGAGAACAGGTAAATCCCCATTGAAGCTAGGCAATAAGGGCGTTCGGACTGGTCGGCCAGACGGGCGCGGGCATTGCCACCGAGGACGAGGGACTTGATGACCTCGGGGTCCGTCGGCTTCTCGACGAATTCCGAAACGCAGAGGTCGGGATTAACGCGCATCACGCCGAGGGCGGAAACTTGGTCGGAGGGCATGGCCTTCGCGGCGATCGTCACGTCGGCAGCCGATTCGATATGCTGACGGACGAGGTCGGCGAAATCTAGGCGGTAGAGCTGATCGCCTGAGAGGATGAGCACCAAGTCCTCGTCTTTCAGGTTATAGTGGTGGAGATTCTGGCGGACCGCGTCGGCGGTGCCTTGATACCACGACTCTTTGTCGCCGGTCTGCTCGGCAGCGAGGATGTCAACAAACCCGCGGCCGAAGCCGTCAAACTTATAGGTCTGCTGAATGTGTTTGTGCAGGGATGCCGTGTTAAACTGAGTCAGGACGAAAATCTGATTAAACCCCGAATTCAGGCAGTTACTGATCGGGATGTCGACCAAGCGGTAGTTACCCGCCAGCGGCACCGCCGGCTTGCAGCGATCCTTGGTCAGAGGGTAAAGGCGGGAACCCCGGCCGCCGCCCATGATGATACTGATGACTCGAGGAAGGGTGTGCATGGCAGGAGTAATACGGGCAGTCTCGCCCCTCCCAGAAACCGCCTCAAGCGAAAAGCCAGAATGGCGGCTTGAAGACGGACCAGTGGCAGGTTTGCTTCGACCCCTGCATGGCCTTCGCCTTTCACATCCTCGGCACGAGCAGTTCCGGCAATTGCTCAATCCTGGAGTCTGGCGGCACCCGCATCATGCTGGACGCTGGCTTCCAAGGCCCTCGGCTCGAGGCCTCCTTAGCCAAGCTCGGCTTGGCCTGTGCCGCCTTGGACGCCGTCCTCATCACCCACGAACATTCCGACCACTGCATCGGGCTTGCGGCCCTCCTTCGTCAAAACCCCGCGTTAAAGGTCTTCGCCAACCGCGAAACGGCCCGGCGCATCCAAGGGGCGCTAAAGGTGAAGCCCGACTGGCAACTCTTCGAGACAGGCACTACGTTTGAGTTTCGCGGACTCCAAATCACTTCTATCCCAATTCCACACGACGCCGCCGATCCAGTCGGCTACGCCATCGACTGCCCGGCCGAGGACGCCCGTCCCGCCAAGCGCGTCACGTGGCTGACGGATCTCGGACATGCGACCGACGTGGTGCGGCACCATTGTGCGTTGGCGGACATCCTCGTCCTCGAAGCGAACTACGACGACGAGATGCTCGATCTCTCTAAGCGGCCGCTGCACCTCAAACAACGTATCCGCGGCAACCATGGCCACCTTTCCAACCATGCTGCCCGCGACCTGCTACTCGGCTTGCGCGAATGGCAGACCTCCGAACTCTTCCTCGGCCACCTCAGTAAGGAATGCAATCGCACCATCCTTGTGGACGAGGTTATGAATGCGGTCCGTCAGCATAAGGCCGACGTCCGCGTCACCGTCGTCGACCCGCTCGAGGACGACCCCATCAGTAGCTGGTAGGGGCTTACTTGCCGGTCGGCACCGGGACTTCATCGACCGCAGCGGGAATCGGCGTAGTCGTAGCAGCCTTTATAGCGGCCGACTTGGCCACAAGGGCAGCCAGACGCTTCACCGCTGCACCGCACGAGGGCGAGGCGGGATTAAGGTCCTGCGCAGCCATCCAGGCAGTCAAAGCGGCGGCTTCGCCGCCTTCCCGCTCGAGCTTCTCGGCTAGGCCGATGAGACGGGCGTAGTCGGCCACCAGTGGCGCGATATCCGAACGCGTCTTGGCGAGGACCAAGTCATCGCTCTCCTTCTTGGAAATCTCGACGATGACGTCCCAGGCGAGGTAAGGGTTATTCTGCGAGGCGAGCACGGAGGCCTTCTGGATATTAGCGTCGAGCTCGCCGACGCGGTTAATGACTTCGCGGAGTTTATCCGAACGGGGCTTGTCTTGGGCCAGCGCCAAAGCGAACTCGAGCTTCTTGTTGAAGACCTCGCGCCAGCGGGCCTCGGCAATCATCCGATCAAACTCTGGCACCATCAAAGAAAGTTTGTCTTGGCGACTGACGACCTGATTAGCGAATTCCTTCACGGATGGGTTCTGTGGCCAAATCTTAGTGGCTCGTTCCAGGGCAGATTCGGCCTTGGCCGTATCACCGCTGAGGGCGGCTTGCTTCGCGGAGAGTACCGCCATGTTCGAAGCGTTGATCGCGTTATTCACCCGCGACAGGATAGCGGCGCCAGGGAAGTCACGGGCACGACCGCGGACCTTATTCACGTAGGCTTCAACGTTAGCGAGATCGCGCTCGTCGCCGAGGCGTTGCAGTTCCCGGAGGTCACGCCAAAGGTCGAGCATCTCGCGCTTCTTGACCTGCTCATACATCATCACCGACGGCTCGAATTCACCGAGAAAATAGGTTTCCTGGAGGCGCTCAAAAGCCCCGTAGAGTTCGCCCTGCTTATAGAGGTCGTCCACGGTGCGCATGCCTGTCGTGACGTCGCCCATGGCCTCACGAGCCAAGGTGTCGACCGATTCCAACGTTGGCACGAAATCAGAGACCGGGAAGAACTCCTTCACTTCCTTGGCGCCGACCCTAATATTCTGATTACCGCCCTTAAAGAGGACGCGATAGAAGGCGCTGGTGATGAGACAGTGACGGTAGCGACGAGCGAGCAGGAAGCCGACCATCTGCGACTGAAACTCCACCTGCGCCTTCAAGCCCAGCGCAATCATCTCCGCATTCTTGGCAAGGATTTCGGCCTGCGTGCGCTGTTCATCCTTCACCCGAAAGCCGAGCTCGGTCTGGCCTTGGGAGGTCTTGTTCAAGGTCGCCTTGCCGCCGCTAGCGGTCGTCGGCGAATTGGCCTTAGAATCATTGGCTTCCTCCAGGCGCTCCGCCCGGTTGACAACCACTCCCTCCTGTATCTTCCGCAGGGTCTCCAACTGATTCTTATTAATGTTTAGGTCGCGGAACTCCGCGCGCATCGACCAGACCTTCTTCACCTGGGTAGCGATGGTCAGGCAATTATTACCATCGACCTCATGCTCGGCCGCTACGAAGAGTAGATCAAAGGCCGCCTGCTGGCTGGCGTAGATGTTGTTCTGGGTCACCACATTAGGCCCGAGAATCTTTTCAATCTGCGTCAGCGTCGCGATATACTTGGTCATATCGCCCCCGGCCGCCGGGGAAGCGAGGTAGCGCTCAAAGCGCATGCGCATGGCGCGCGAGTTACCGAGGTTAAAAGTCTTCCCCTTCCACTGCATGGAGCCGTTCTCCATATCGACGGAATCGCTGTTCACGTCGAACAGGCGATCGCCCATGGCCTCACCCGACGAGCTGCGATAGTCGCCCCCGCCGCCGCCGGAGACCGCGGCCCCAGGCTGCGGAGCCTGCGCGATGGCCAGCGTCGCGAAAGCGACATAGCCGAGAAAGGAGCAAAGCAGTTTAGGCATGGCGGGGTTCAAAAGCGTTCGAGGTCTTCAACGACAAGGAGGTCACGGACCACGCGCACCTTGCACTTGAAGCGCTGGCCGACCTCGAAGGTCTCGCCAGCCGAAAGGGGGACGAAAAGCGGGACGCGACCGGAGCCGCGCGTGACGTCGGTCGGCTTGACAGCGAGGACGCGACCCTTGCCTTCTTCATAAGCGAGCTGCTTCTCAATCTGGCAGTCAAAGCGGTAAGCATTGCCCTGGAGCGTCGCCCAATCCTTGCGGTAATCATCGACGGAAAACGGGGAGAGGTCGGTGAACTTACCGCCGCCGGCGAACCGCGGGATGACGATGGCCATCAGGACCACGATTACCAACACGGGGATACCGAGGGCGAAGAAAAGAGGGTTAACTTTGGACATGGGGAACGCCTAGGGGTGCTGGGCTATTAAGAATAGTAGAGAAGGCCGGGGATTAGTTCCAGCGCTTTTGCTGGCAACCCACCACGACCATGCATACGCCCACTAGCCCCTGAATTAGGAGCACAAACACGGCGATTTCATTGGAGGCCACCGAGGCAGTGAGGTCCGGCAGGCTGCGTTCGTAGGCCGTCCAGATGCCCGAATCGGTCATGGACTTCATATAGCCCGACCAACCCCAGTAAGAGTTAATGAAGGGGCGGCAGACCCAGGTGAGGGCCGGCGGTAGCGCCAAGACGACCCCCGAGAGGGGTAATTGGAAGCCGACCAGGTAGATGGAAAGGAGCGAGGATTTCTCTGGGGAGGTGAGTAAGGCCGAAAAGCCGAGGCAGACGACCGACATCGAAACGCAACTAGCGGCCAAGACCGCCAGCTGCGGGACCCAAGGTCCAGGGAACTGGCAAATCATCTTTACGAAGAAGCACATCCAAGCGCCTTGGAAGATGGCGATGCAGGACACGAAGAAGATTTTCGAGAAAGCGTACGACCACGGGCGCAACCCGGTCATGCGTTCCTTCTCGTAGAGGATGCGTTCCGCGGAGATCTCACGACCGCCGTTATTGGCACCCATGAGCGTCAGCAGGATGACTTGGAACATCACCAACCCCGCGGCCATGGAAGCGACTTGGGCATTGGAAATCTGCACGCGCAAAGCCGTCTGCACTTCCTTGATGGAGGCCACGTTACTATCGAGCGGCTCCTTCAGGATATTCCACTCTCCGCTGAGATTAAAAATAATGACCAGCAACGGGAAGCCGAAGGTAATCGCTAAGGTCAGGCCGAGGTAGCCGGTGTCACGGAAGAACAGGCGGAAACGGCGGGCCAGCAAAGTAAAGAACTGCGAGATACCACCTGGGACTGCGGGTTCGGGCAGGCTGTCCACAGGAGCAACCTCACTGGTCACCGCGGCCACCGCGGCCTCAAATTCGCCCGCGTGCTCGGCCTGATGAATCGCCCAGCGGTCCCGCCAGTAGGCCAAATCCTGGGCATTCAGCACCTCATACAGACGCAACCCATCAGGAATACCGAAGTAGCCCAACAGCGCGGAGGGCGATCCTTGGAAGACCACGTCGCCTTGGTAGACGACCGTGACCCAATCGAACTGATTAAGTTTTCCAAGATTATGGATGATACAAACAAAGCTCTTCCCGCCCGAGACGACGAGTTGGCGTAGGAGTGCGAGAATCTGGTCCTCCGACTGTGGGTCGAGCCCCGACGTCACTTCATCGCAGACCATGCAGGGCGGATCCAGCGTCAGCTCAATGCCGAGCGATAAGCGGCGCAACTGCCCACCCGACAAAGAGGAGACGCGTTTGTCGCGGTGCGGCGAGAGGCCGGTCACCCCGAGCACGGACTCGAGCCGGCGGTGACGCTCAGCTGCAGATGGAACGGCTAGTCGCAAGGCGTAGTCGAGGGACTCCTTGACGGTCAACTGCGCTTGGGCAGCGGTAAACTGTGGGGCAAACCCGACCTTACCCACTAAGTCTTCGGTACAACTGATTGGCTGGCCCGCGAGGCTGGCCTCGCCGGTCGAAGGCAAGATGCCCAAGATGGCCTTCATTAACGTCGTCTTGCCGCAGCCCGAGGGCCCGATAACGGCGTTTAGGCCACGAGGCAGGAACCGGGCATTGGCACTGTCGAGGATGACGGGTCCATCCGTACCCGCCTGGACAGTGAGGTTTTGGCAGCTCAGCATTGGATGAAATCTTGCCAGCGCAATCGGTGGGGTAAAGAATGAACGCCATGAGACTCCCCTGCTCTGCCCTGACCCTGGTCGCCGCCCTCTGCCTCGTCCCGACAGCCGATGCCATGACCATGAGGAAGCGCGCCTTCCCCAACCAAGGCTTCTTCGGCATCGAGGTCAAAGGGACGGACATGAGCTTCTATGGCCGCGCCGATCACGTCGTCTCCGTCTCCTTCCAAGAATACACGACGGGCGCCTACATTGTGAGCGAAGTCGTCGTAGACATGCAGAACTCCAACCAGCAGCTCCGCCTCTATTATACCCGCACTCCGGGCTCGGCCGATGTCGCTGACCGCGCCAACCGCGCGAGCACGGCTAACTCCCAGAACCGCGGCCTCGACCCATCAGCCGCCAGCAAACTCCCAGTTCCCGGCCCCTTCGGTGCGATTGAAACACAGGTCAATAACCTGACCCAGTCGACCACGGCCGGGCTGGTGGTGAAGAGCTACCCGACGACCACCCACGCCAAGACCGTGGAAATGACCGTCAAGTCCAAGGCCGAGTTACAGCGCTTCTATGGAGCCTTCCGCGATCTCTTAGTGGCCCGCACCGTCGCGGCTAGCGCTGGCTCGACCATTGAAGGCGCCGACGCAGCCAACGCTCAGGCGGCCGCGGCGGGCACGACCCCGACGCTGACCATCAATAGCATCGGCGGGACCCTCTTTACGTTGGAGTAAGCCCCCCCGGGATATAGAGTGAAACTGGGCGATTAGGTCGCTCGACAAGGGTTAGACGCAGGGAGATAAATACCTATCCCCATGCGACTCCCCTTCTTCGCGTCCTTCCTCCTCACGGCGGCCTGCCTCGCCGGCCCGATTTTACCCAAGCCGTTCCGGGTGGCCCAGATCATGGACGCCCCCGCGACGAATATTCGCGGCGCTAAGGTTGAAGCCGACCCCGCCTTTGCCGCGACGGCCGAACGCCTGCGCGCCCAGCTTGGTACGGGCGGCACGACGACGGTCCAACTCGTCAAGGCCACGGGGCCGGTTCGCGGCTTTGAAGTCGGCGACGAAGGCTACGTCATCGAGGCCCACCCCGGGCAGCCCGTCCGCATCCACGCCCGCACCGAGGCCGGTGCTTTCTACGGCATCATCACCCTGCAACAGCACGCTTACGCCGGCAACGACGGCGGCCTCTACGTCCCTCCAGGCGATGTGATGGACAAGCCACGCTTCGCGTGGCGCGGGCTGATGATTGACGATGGCCGCCACATCATGGGCAAGGCCCAGATTCTTCGCATGCTCGACCTCATGGCCCTGCACAAGCTGAACACACTGCATTGGCACCTGACCGAAGACCAAGGTTGGCGCGTTGAAATCAAGAAGTACCCCAAGCTCACCGAAGTCGGCTCCAAGCGCGACGCCTCCCCCACCATGGGCAATCGCAATAAGCCCGATGGTAAGCCCTACGCTGGCTTCTACACGCAGGATGACCTCAAGGAAGTCGTGGCCTACGCCACCAAACTACACATCAACGTCATCCCTGAAATCGAGATGCCCGGCCACGCCGCCGCGGCGATTGCGGCCTATCCCAACCTCGGCAACACCGACATCCCGGGCTACAGCCCGAAGGTGGCGAGCAGCTGGGGCGTGAAGTACTACACCTTCGCCCCGAAGGAAGAAACCTTCGCGTTCATCGATGACGTCTTTGCGGAACTCTGCCCGATTTTCCCGAACGCGTTCTTTCATATTGGCGGTGACGAATCGCCCAAGGATCAGTGGAACAAGTCGCCCTTCGCCAAGGAAGTCATGGCCAAGGAAAAGCTCAAGGATGCGCATGAACTCCAGTCTTACTTTATCTCCCGCGTCGAGAAGCTCCTGAACAAGCGCGGCAAGCGACTCATCGGCTGGGACGAAATTCAAGAAGGCGGCCTCTCCAAGACTGCGACGATGATGGTATGGCGCGACTGGAAGTGGGCGCAGCTGGCCGCCGATCGCGGCAATAATATCGTGATGGCACCGACCTCGCACACCTACTTTGACTACGGCCAAGGCAAGCACCCAGAAAACCCGGCCTTTGACAACATCGGCGGCAACCTCTCCGTTGAGAAAGTCTATAGCTTCGAACCCATCCCGCCGAAGTTCACCGAAGCCCAGCGCAAGTTGGTCCTCGGCTGTCAGGCCCAGCTCTGGGGGGAATACATTTACAACCCGGCCAAGCAGGAATACATGGCCTTCCCCCGGGCCTGTGCCTTGGCGGAAGTGGCCTGGTCAGAGAATACGGGACGCTCTTGGGCTGAATTCCAACCTAGGCTGGATGCTCACCTCAAGCGCCTCGACGCCCTCAAGGTGAACTACCGCCGCCCCGACGGCACCCCGGCCGTGACCGAAAAGGTTGGCCGAGGCGAATAATCCCTTATTTCAGCCCTTCCGACCCTTCCGCGGGCAAGTCCGGCTTGACCGTGGCGAGCGGGACGGCTTGTCTTCGCCTTTACTCCCATGGCTTCCCTTCCCGTCAATCGCATCAAGAAGAAGAACATCATGAGCTACAACGGTGAGCTCTGTATCGTTCTCGAATGCCTCGTTCGCACCCCCCCGAACAACGCGTCCTACGTCCAGATGGAACTCCGCTCGATCAAGACCGGCGCCAAGATCCCAGTCCGTTGCGGCATCGGCGTCAGCTTCGATGTCTTCGATAACTCCATCAAGTCCCTCGAGATGTCCTATGAAGCCGACGGTAGTTACGTCTTCGTTGACACTAACACCAACGAGGAATTCTACATCTCGGCCGCTTCCCTCGCGGATTCCAAGGAGTTCCTGGTTTCAGGCACCACCTACATGGTCCTCTTCGTTGAAGATAAGCCCATCACCGTCGACCTCCCCCCTTCCGTCATCGTCGAAGTCCTCGAAGCCCCGCCCGCCGTCAAGGGCGACACCGCTGGCAACGTCCAGAAGACGGTCACCTGCGAAAACGGCCTCCAGGTCAACGTCCCGCTCTTCATCAAGCAGGGCGAGAAGATCAAGGTCAGCACCGAGAACAAAGAGTACCTCGGTCGCGCCTAAGCCGACCGCCAGCCCGCCCACCGAACCCCGGCACCCCCCGGGGTTCGTCGTTTTCTAGGCACGCCACACCCTCCCGAGAAGGGCGCTAAAAATTGCTAGTCCGACTAGGATTCGAACCTAGACAAGGAGTACCAAAAACTCCTGTGCTACCATTACACCATCGGACTGCAGGGGGCGAGTTAAGTCAATTTCTCCAACGGGAGTCAAGCGAGACAAGGCGAGGTTGACGGAAGCAGGGTCCTCGTTCATCTCCCCTGTATGCCTACTAATTCCTCGGTAAAGCCGAAGTATCGTCGGATCGTCCTAAAGATCAGCGGTGAGGCCCTCCGAAACGACGAGACGGGTCAATCCATCGACAGCGACGTCCTCGACCGCTTGGCCGTCGAGCTAAAGTCCATCCGCTCCCTCGGCGTGCAGGTCGCCGTCGTCGTCGGTGGCGGCAATATCTTCCGCGGCCTCGCCGGGGCCCGCGCCAATGGCACGGACCGCACGACGGGCGACAATATGGGCATGCTCTCCACGGTCATCAACGGCCTCGCGCTCATGGACCGCCTCGAGAAGGCTGGCCTCGAAGTGCGCGTCATGACCGCCATCCCGATGGATCGCATCGCCGAGCCTTTCATTCAACGCCGTGCCACCCGCCACCTCTCGCGCGGTCGCATTGTCATCTTCGTCGCGGGCACGGGCAACCCGTACTGCACAACCGACTACGCGGCTGCCCTCCGTGCGAACGAAATCGGTGCCGACGCCATTCTCAAAGCCACCAAGGTCGACGGCGTCTACGACAAGGACCCGATGAAGCATAAAGACGCCAAACGCTACAAGAAGGTCTCGCACGCTGAAGCCCTCACCAAGCGCCTCGGCGTGATGGATGCCGAAGCCTTCTCACTCTGCGAAGCCAACAAACTCCCAATCATCGTCTTCTCGATGGCCGATAAGGGGGCCGTCCGTAAAGCCGTGCTCGGCCAGTCCATCGGCACGCTGGTCGCCTAACGCTAACCTTTCACACAACAAAAACATCCCCATGGACATCAAACGTATCATCACCGACGGCGCTACCAACATGAAGAAGGCAGTCGATTGGACCCAACACGAATTCAGCACGCTCCACACCGGCAAGGCCTCGCCCATGATGGTCGAGAACATCCAGGTGCACATCGAGGCCTACGGTACGACCCAGCGCCTCAAGGACATGTCCGCGATCACGACCCCCGACGCCCAGTCCATCGTGGTTCAGCCCTTCGACAAGGCCGCCATCGACGACATCCGTAAGGCCATCCTGGCCGCCAATATCGGCATCAACCCCGTCTCCCAAGGCAGCTTCCTCCGTTGCCCCGTTCCCACCCTCTCGGGTGAACGCCGCCTCGAGCTCGCCAAGAAGGCGACCCAGCTCGCGGAAGAAGGTAAAGTCCGCGTCCGCAATGCCCGTCGCGACGTCCTCGAAGTCCTCAAGAAAGGCTCCAAGGATAAACTCGTTACGGAGGATGAACTCAAGCGCTCCGAAAAGGAGATTCAGACGAACACCGACAAGGCGATCGCTGATATTGAGACGCACTTGAAGAAGAAGGAAGCGGAACTCAAGGGCTAAGCCCTGCGCCCCCGACTGACTTTTCCTTTAATGAATATTCACGAATACCAGGCCAAACAACTCTTCGAGAAGTTCGGCGTCGCAGTCCCGAAGGGCGTTGCGGTGTCGTCCGTCGCCGAGTTCGACACGGCCATCGCCCAGCTCAATACCGCGGGCGGCATCATGGTGAAGTCCCAGATCCACGCGGGCGGCCGCGGCAAGGGCACTTTCACCAACGGCTTCAAAGGCGGCGTGAAGTTCTCGCCCACCAAGGAAAAGGCCATTGAGAACGCGCAGGCGATGCTCGGCAACACGCTCGTGACCGCCCAGACGGGCGAGGCTGGCCGTAAGGTCCAGACGATCTACTTCACCGAAGCTGCCAACCTCGGCAAGCGCCCCGACGGCCGTGACGACGAGTACTACCTCGCCATCCTCCTCGACCGTGCCACCTCCAAGCCCGTCATCGTGGCCTCGACCGAAGGCGGGATGGAAATCGAACACGTCGCCCACGCGAACCCCGAGAAAATCTTCAAAGTGCACGTCGACCCGGCCGTCGGCCTACAGGCCTTCCAGGCCCGTCAAATCGCCTTCAGCCTTGGCTTCACCGGCGAGCTCTTCAAGCAGTGCGTGGCGCTCGTCACCAAGCTCTACCAGTTCTACTGGGAGAAGGATTGCGCCATGGTCGAGGTCAACCCCCTGCTCGTCACCGCCGAAGGTAAGCTCCTCGCACTCGATGCCAAGGTGTCCTTCGATGACAACGCGCTCTTCCGTCACCCTGACGTCGTGGCCCTCCGCGACCTCAACGAAGAGGACCCCAAGGAAATCGAGGCTTCGAAGTTCGGCCTCTCCTACATCGCCCTCGACGGTAACATCGCGTGCCTCGTCAACGGCGCTGGCCTCGCGATGTCCACGATGGACATCATCCAGCACTTCGGTGGCAGCCCAGCGAACTTCCTCGATGTCGGCGGTGGTGCGACCAAGGACCAGGTCACCGCAGCCTTTAAGATCATCCTCGGTGACTCCAACGTGAAGGGCATCATGGTTAATATCTTCGGCGGCATTATGGACTGTAATGTCATCGCGACGGGCATCGTGGAAGCCGTCAAGGAAACGGGCCTCAAGCTCCCCCTCGTCGTCCGCCTCGAAGGCAATAACGTCGAAGCCGGCAAGGCCACCTTGGCCAGCAGCGGCCTGACGATTGTCTCGGGTGATACGATGGCCGACGCGGCCCAAAAGATCGTGAAGCTCGTCAACAACAAGTAATCCCAACCTTTCTTTTCACATGTCCATTCTCGTCCACGAAAAGACCCGTGTCTTGGTCCAAGGCATCACCGGTGACTTCGGTGCCCGCCACGCTCGCCTCTCCATCGACTACGGCTCCCAAGTCGTCGCCGGCGTCACCCCCGGTAAGGGCGGCCAGACGTTCGAACACAACGGCGTCAAGGTACCCATTTTCAACACGGTGGACGAAGCCGCCAAGCAGACGGGCGCCACGGTGTCCGCCATCTTCGTCCCCCCGCCCTTCGCGGCTGATGCGATCCTCGAATGCGTCGAGGCCGACCTCGACCTCGCGGTGGCCATCACCGAAGGCATCCCAGTCCGTGACATGGTTCGCGCCAAGCGAGCCATGCTCGGCAAGCGCACGCGGCTCATCGGGCCGAACTGCCCGGGCCTCGTGACTCCTGGTCGCGGCGATAAGTCGCACGGTGGCTGCCGTATCGGCATCGCCCCCGGCTACATCCACAAGCGTGGCAAGGTCGGCGTCGTCTCTCGGTCCGGCACCCTCACCTACGAAGCCGTCTGGCAGCTGACCTGTAAGGGCCACGGCCAGTCGACCTGCGTCGGCATCGGCGGCGACCCCGTCAACGGCACCTCCCACCTGGACGTCATCAAACTCTTCAACGAAGACCCTGAAACCGAAGCCATCATCATGATCGGTGAAATCGGCGGCAACGCCGAAGTCGAAGCCGCCCGCTGGATCAAGGAGCACTGCAAGAAGCCGGTCGCTGGCTTCATCGCAGGGGCCACCGCTCCCGCTGGTCGTCGGATGGGCCACGCCGGTGCCGTCATCGGTGGCGCCGAAGATACGGCGGAAGCCAAGATTAAGATCTTCCGCGAGTGCGGCATCTCGGTCGCGGAGACCCCTTCGGACATGGCTGACGCCCTGCTCCGCGTCTGGCGCGGGTAAGGCGAGTCACACCCTCACCCCCCAGGGCCCGGCAACGGGCCTTTTTCTTTTGTATTAGCGGCGAGGCTCCGCATTGTCTGCCGTATGTGGTACTACCAACAAGGCTCCAACCGAATGGGTCCAGTCGATGAAGTGGCTATCCGTGGCTTACTGACTAGCGGACAAATCTCCATCGACACCTTGGTTTGGACGACGGGCATGTCCAGCTGGGTCCCGCTCCAGCAATCATCGTTGGGTGCCGGACTCCCCACCCCGCCCAGTGCCGTGCCGTCCTATCCGATGCCCGTACAAGGCAACCAGAACGCCAAGGACCGTGTAGCTTATATTCTGCTCGCCGTGCTTCTTGGCTTCGGTGTCCATAATTTCTTCGCCGGCTACACAAACCGCGGGCTGATTCAACTGCTAGTCAGCATCCTGACTTGCGGGCTTGGCTGGTTTCCAATGTGGATTTGGGGCATCGTTGAGGCCTGTACCGTCACGAAGGACGCCAACGGCGTCGACTTTAAGTAAAACCATTTCCAACCAAACCCACAAATACCATGACTGAATCCGCTCCTACCACTACCGCCCCCAAGAGCCGCATGGCCTACATCCTCCTCGCCTTCTTCCTCGGAAGTTTGGGGATCCATAACTTCTATTCCGGCCACAAGAAGCATGGGTTCATCAAGCTCGGCTTGCTCGTCGCGTGCGGACTGGGCCTGATCGCCAACCCAATCTGGTGCATCATCGAGATGATTACGGTGACGAAGGACGCCGACGGCGTTAACTTCAACTAAGCCGACCTGCATCGAGCATCCAAGGGCCGCCGCAAGGCGGCCTTTTTCGTTGGCGGGCAAGCCAATCGACGCGATTCGGTCAGTTATACGGCTGGTCATCTAAGGGGCTCCGTCTAGTTTCGGCTCCATCCCCATGCGCCCCCTCGCTCTCTGTCTCCTGCTGGCCGCCACTGCCGTCTTTGCTGCCGATGAGGCTAAGCCTAAGGTCGTCACCGCCACGCCCGTAGAACGCCCACTACCGAGCGAAAAGACCAAGCTGCCATGGCACATGGTGAACCTCTGGTGGACGATGCCCGAGACGGCCGACTTCGAATCACTCGAAATCGACGTGACAATCAGCGACGATGTCGACCCGTCCAAGCTCAACCTCTACATCGCGCCCATCGGGCTGGGTCAATTGAACGACACTAATTTCTATGGCGGTATCCAGAGCAACATCGGCGGCTATCCCGTCTCCGATGCTAGCCCCCAGGGCGACTACCATAAGGGTAAGGGCGCCATCTTCTCGCGCTGGGGTAACAAAGACATCGACACGTCGTTCGTGCGTCCGACGGTCAACGGCCTCACCGAAGCGGCCGGCTACGAAGGCGACTTCGCCTCGGGGCGTCGCCCGTTCCCTTGGAAGGCCGGCACCTATACCTACGCCATTCGTAAACTGACTTACGAAAAGGACAAGGATGGCAAGGAGTGGACTTGGGTGGGCGCCTTCCTGACCGAGAAGTCTTCGAGCCAAACGGTCTTCATCACGTCGCTCAAGTTCCCCGGCCGTACGCTTAAGTTCTGGGGCCGCCACTCGGCCTTCATCGAAATCTACGGTGGCAAGAAGGTCGTCATCGCCGACCTGCCTAAGCTCGAGGTTCGCATCGGCATGCCGCGCATCAACGGCCAGCCCGTCGCGTTGAAGACACTCTCCGTCAACTACCCGAAGAACAGCGGGCCAGCGTCGCCAGCCATCATGTCCACGGAACTCGCTGAAGGCGGCCAGGAAGTCATCTGTAAGTTGCATAACGAGATCCTGACGCGCGAGAAGTGGTCCTTCCCCCTCCTCCCGGCCACCCCGGCCAAGTAAGCCGATGCGCGCCGCGGCCTTCCTCCTGCTGCTATCGGCGTCGCTCGTTGTCGCCGCAGAACCTGCCCCGCGCCCCATCCGCATCGTCGCAGATGGTTTTGAGGCCAGCGAAAAGGATGTCGCCAAGGTCTGTCTTTCCGCCGGTGCCGAACTACAGAAATGGGCGCCAGGGCTACCGTTCGAGAACGTCGTGGTCGTCAAAGGCGATAAGGGGCCCATCACGCTCTTCCAACGCAACGACCGCAAGGAGATCGTCGTCCGCCTCGACACGCGCAAAACGTTCTGGAGCCAATACGCCTATCAGTTCGCTCACGAGTTAGGGCACATCCACTGCAGCTTTCGTGATGGTCCGCGCGAGAACCTCTGGTTTGAGGAGTCCGTTTGCGAGACAGCCTCGGTCTTCTGCCTACGGGCGATGGCCGTGACCTGGAAGACTGCCCCGCCCTACCCGCACTGGGTCAGCTACGCCCCCTCTCTGCGGAGCTACGCGGACGATGTCATCGCAAAGCGGACCTACAAGGCGGAGGCCGAACAGAAGGGCCTGCCTAAGTTCTACCGCGACCATGCAGCTGAGTTCCGCGCTAACCCAACAGACCGGGAACTCAACGGCGCGGTCGCCCTCTTCCTACTCAAGTATCTCGAAGAAAAGCCCACCCGGTGGGCGGCCTTCCGCTGGCTCAACGCCACCGCCCGACCGAAGGACGAGTCCTTCCAGGACTACCTAAAGCGCTGGGAACAGAACACGCCCGCTGAGCATAAGGACTCGGTGCGGGGTATCCAGAAGCTCTTCGGCTTCTAAAACAAAAAGGCCGCCCCAAGGCGGCCTTTTCCATGGGCGCTCGTGCCGCCTTACTTACCGACGACGTAAGCGAGCGTCCCTGCGGTCTTATCAACGGCTGGGGCACCTTCGAGCAAGTCAGCAATCGGATCCCACTTACCGTTAACGAGGCCGTCACGGGCGGAAGCGGCGATGCTGGCCTTCCAAGACTTGGCACCAGCGGTGACGACCAGATTCTGCACGTCCACCGTCAGTTCGACCTCGGGGTTCGCGCGCACAAACGCGTCGCACTCGGCGAGGTCGTCCTTGGAGAGCGTCAGGCAAGGGACACCCAGCGTGGTGGAGTTACCGAAGAAGATTTCGGCGAAGCTGCCACCGACGAAGGCCGTAAAACCAAAGCGCCAGAGGGACTGGGGGGCATGCTCACGGGAGCTACCACAACCAAAGTTAAAGCCGACGACCATGACACCCTGCTTGGCAGCGGCAATGCGCGCGGCCTGGGCGGAGTTCATGGGGTGCGGGCGCTCGAGGCCGTCAGGGCCGGTCCGCTCATCGCGGAAGGCGTGTTCGCCGAGGCCATCAAAGGTCACGCAACGCAGGAAGCGGGCGGGGATGATGCGGTCGGTGTCGATGTCGTCGCCGGGAACGGCGAGGGCGAGGCCTTTGACTTGGGTGACTTTAGCGAGGGACATGGTTGCGAGATTGAGGGCTGAAAGGGGGATGAAGAGGGAGCGAAAAGGGAAATCTATGGGGAAGCAGGAATTAGGCGGCGCGCGGGACGATGCAGACCGGCATGGCGAGGGCCGCGGCCAATGATGCCAAGCGCTCTTGGGCAACCGAAGCAGCGACGGCTTCATCGGCGAAGAGGACGGCGTGTCCGGCCACGACCCAAGGCAACGTCACGGTGCACACGGGCTTACCGTCATAATGGGCGTCAACGGTGACGTCCTGCTGCCACGCCAAGCCCTCGGAAGCACAGGCAACTGGCACGGCATCGCCCTGGGCGACACGCGCGAGTACGCGCTGAACTGCAGAGGAGTCGGCCATTAGACCTTAAAGACTTCGCGGGCGTCGGTGACTTGACCGGTGATGGCGGCGGCGGCGACCATGAGCGGGCTCATGAGAATCGTTCGGCCCGTCTGGGAGCCTTGGCGGCCCTTGAAATTGCGATTCGAGGAACTGGCGCAGAGCTGGTCACCCACGAGCTTGTCGGGGTTCATCGCGAGGCACATCGAGCAACCCGCGCCACGCCACTCGAAGCCAGCTTCGATATAAATCTTATCGAGGCCTTCATGGACGGCCTGGATGGCGGTGAGCTGAGAGCCCGGGACGACGATCGCCTTGACCGTCGGGCTGACCTTACGGCCCTTGAGGTACTTGGCGACCTCGCGAAGGTCGGAGATGCGGCCGTTGGTGCAGGAACCGAGGAAGCAGACGTCGACTTTGGTGCCCTTGATGGCGGTATCAGGCGCTAACTTCATGTGCTTGTAGGCGTCCTCGGCCGTGGCGCGATCAGCGGCGTTAAGGGTTTCGAGGGCCGGCATCTTTTCATCAATGAAGATCGCCTGCCCCGGGGTGATGCCCCAAGTAACCGTCGGACGGATCTCCGCGGCGTTGAATTTAACGACATCGTCGTAATGGCAGCCAGCGTCGGAAGCAAAGGATGCCCAGCGAGCCACTGCAGCATCCCAATCGGCGGCCTTCGGTGCGTAGGGCTTGCCCTGGATGTAATCGAAAGTCTTCTGGTCCGGGTTGACGTAACCACAGCGGGCGCCGCCTTCGATGGACATGTTACAAACCGTCATGCGCTCCTCGAGGGAGAAGCCGTCGAAGGTCGTCCCCGCGTATTCGTAAGCGAAGCCAATGCCGCCATTGACGCCGAGCACTCGGATAATGTGCAGGATAACGTCCTTGGCGTAGACACCAGGGGAGAGCTGGCCGTTGACTTCGATGCGACGGACCTTGAGCGCGCTCAGGGCCAGCGTCTGGGTGGCGAGGACGTCGCGCACCTGGGTGGTGCCGATGCCGAAGGCGATGGCGCCGAAGGCACCGTGGGTGGCCGTATGGGAGTCACCACAGGCGATGGTCGTACCCGGCTGGGTAATCCCCTGCTCTGGACCGACCATATGGACGATACCCTGGGTGCCCGTGTTGGTATCAAAGAAGCGGATGCCGAAGTCCTTCGTGTTCTTACGGAGGGCCTCGATCATTTCCTGAGCGATCGGGTCCGAATAAGGCTCCTTCAGCTCGTTGGTCGGGACAATGTGGTCGACCGTCGCAAACGTGCGCTGGGGGTACTTCACCTTCAGGCCGAGGTCCCGGAGCATGCCGAACGCCTGCGGACTGGTCACCTCGTGGATGAGGTGGGTACCGATGAAGAGTTGGGTCTGCCCGTTAGGCAGCTGACGCACCGTGTGCGCTTCCCAGACTTTTTGGAACAAGGTCTTAGCCATCTGTAGAGAGGAGAAGGGGTCAAACTAGGAGGCCAGCCCCCTTGGTCAATCCCACAGGAAGACACCCTAAGGCTTAACCCATGGGTTGACCCGACTCGGAAAGCCCAAAAAGTAAGCCACGCATGGCCGTTCCACCCCCCAAACGCCAACCCCCTCGCCCCGGCGCACGTCGACCTGCCTCCGAGCAACCAGAAAAAAGCAGCTTCCTGTCTAATCCGCTTTTCTGGGTCTTCTTCGCCTTCCTCGGACTGATTGCGGCCTATCTCCTCCAACAGCGCTTGGCGGAAATGAACCAACGCCCCGCCCCCGTCGCCGAAAAAACTCCCGTTGTCGAAAAGCCCCCGGTTGTCATCGAGACGCCCAAAGTCGAACCGCCCCCGGTCGTCGTCACGCCACCGCCCGTGATCGCACCACCGAAGCCCGAGCCAATCAAGCCACCGGTCGTCGTCACGGAAGAGCTCCCGAAATTTAATCGCTTCTACAAGACAGTCTCCACGCGCCTCGTGCCGGCTCACCTCGGCGACCCCAAGGCGCCCATGAAAAAAGAAATTCAGGCAGCCCACGAACTCCGAGCTTCGCCCCACGCCCCCCTGCCCGTCGCTTCAGGCGATGGCGCCAAGCGGGCCACGCTTCGTAAGACGGTCGAAGAATATTGGTCCAAGATCGACCCCGACCGCTGCCTCCCCCACCCTGACGCCGAAGCCTTCCCCGGCAAGGTCCTCGAACCTGCCGACCGTGTCATCACCACGGTAAATATCCCCGTTAACCGCTCGCGCTGGCATTCCACCGGAACGTACGCCGCCCCGGGCGAACGCATCACTTTCCGCATCCCCGCTAGCGACGCCGACATGGGCCTCGTCGCCCGTATCGGGTGCCACAATGACGACATCACCAGCGACTTCGCCATCAAGCGTGAGAACTGGCACCGCTTCCCGGTCATCACCAACACGGTGGCCTTGAACAAGCGCGTCATCGAACTCGCCAACCCTTTCGGCGGCCCGATTTACATCGAGATGCCGGGTAACGACAAGAACGGGAAGTCTCGCGACCTAGTCCGCATCGAAATCGTCGGTGCCGTCGAAGCCCCCAACTTCACGCTCGGTAAGACGACCCGGGCCGAATGGGAAAATAGCCGCCTCGCCCCGGCCCCCTGGGCGGAAATGATCTGCGACAAGATGGTCGTCTCCGTGCCTTCGAAGCATATCCGCGAGCTGTCCTACGCCGAAGCTACGGAACTCATGAAGACTTGGACGGAGACCGTCGAAGCCTGCGACTGGCTTGCGGCCTGGAAGGACCGTCGCTCGGCCGAGCGGATCGTCTCGGACGCCGAGATCTCGATTGGCTGGATGCATTCGGGCTACCCAATTAAGTGCTACCTCGATAGTGCCAAGGACTCCGTCAACGTGACCAAGCTGCGCAAAGACGGCAACTGGGGCTTCTTCCACGAGCTCGGCCACAACCACCAATCGAGCCTCTGGACCTACGCTGGCTACACCGAAGTCACGTGTAACCTGTTCGCCCTTTACTGCATGGAGAAAATCGCCGGCAAAAAACTCGGCGATGGCCACGGCGAGGACATGGCCGCGATGGCCGCCGAAATGGCCCTCGACCCGAAGGCCCATGGGGCGTCGGCCTTCCACCTGCTGGCCCAATACTACCACCCCGTGAAACAGTTCGGCTGGATCAGCCTGCAGCAGACCTTCGCCGAGCTCAGCGACCGCAAGGACATCAAGAAAGCGGATGGCATGGTGAAGAAGAATCTGGGGATTGCCGGTCGCGAAGTCGAAAAGCAACAAGAGGCCCTCGACAAAGAGAAGCGTCAACTTGAACTGAAGATCAAGACCGCGGTCCGCGAAAAGAAGGAGACGGATAAGACCGCCGCCGAGACTCGGCTCGCCGAAATCTTTAAGGAAGAAAAGAAAATCAAAGAAGCCCTGGGGGCGCTCTCGAAACACGACTCCGACGAACGTAAAAAAGACATCTTCGTCCGGACGTGGTCCCAGGAAGCGGGTGCCAACCTCGGCCCCTACTTCGCAAACTTCGGCTGGCCGTACACTGACTCGATGAAGACGATGCTCACGCCACTCAAGCCGTGGATGCCCGCCAATTTCCCGCCGACTAAGCCGGGGGCTAAGCCCGCGAAGTCTACCCTCTTCGGCTCGAAGAACGAGGCCATGGCTGGTAAGGACGAGGCCCAAGGCGATAACCAGACCACGAACGCGCAATAAGCACGCGGTCTTGACGCGGGGCCGCCCCCGTGGCCATCCTCCGGCATGGACCGCACGCTGACCCTGAGTTTCTCCTGCCCAGACGCCTCTGGCATCGTGGCAGCGGTCGCGTCGTTCGTCGCCCAGCATCAAGGCTGGATCACCGAGGCCAGCCAGCACACGGAACACGAACTGGCGCGCTTCTTTATGCGCATGGAAATCAAGGCCTCGTCCCTAGATTTTCCGCCCGAAGCCTTCGGCCAGCACTTCAGCCCCTTGGCTAAGCAGTTTGGCCTGGAATGGACGCTATCGGACTCCGACAAACCCCGCCGCGTTATCCTACTCTGCTCCAAGCAAGAGCACTGCCTCTACGACTTACTCGCTCGCCAGGTCTCCCAGGATTTCCGCTTCATCGTCCCTGGCGTGATCTCGAACCACGAAGCGCACCGGAAGGTCGTGGAAGCCCACGGCATCCCCTTCCATTTCGTCCCCGTGACGCCGGAGAACAAGTACGCCGCCTATCGCCGCATGGAACAAATTTTCCGTGACGAGCAGGCCGACCTCATCGTGCTCGCCCGCTACATGCAGGTGCTCGACGAAGAACTCTGCCGTAACTTCGCCGGGAAGATTCTCAATATTCACCACTCTTTCCTGCCCTCGTTCGCTGGCGCCAAGCCCTACCACCAAGCGCACCGCCGCGGCGTGAAACTCATCGGTGCGACCTGCCACTTTGTGACGCCCGAGCTCGATGAAGGCCCCATCGTCGAGCAGGACGTGATTCGCGTCGACCATTCGGATACCCCCGAAGACATGGTGCAACTCGGCAAGGACATCGAGAAAGTCGTCCTCGCCCGCGGCCTCCGTGCCGTCGTCGAAGACCGCGTCCTCTTGGCCGGCCACAAGACGGTGGTCTTCCGTTAAGACCCGTGTCGGTCAATTAGCTGTTTTCGCTGGAAACGGCTGAAGATACAGGTGTCATCGGTTCATCCCCATGATTAAAGCCTGCCTACCCCTCTTGCTTGCAGTTTGTGCCTTCGCGGCGACCAAGCCTGAAGACATCATCCCAAAACCGAAGGTCGCCTTCGTCCAGCCAGCCGAAGCTGACCGCAGCGAACTGCATAAGAGCATTCAGGCCTACATGTCATTGCCGGCCGAGCAAGTGACCGCCCACCCGGCAGCCAAGGATTTCCCGGGCGCAGTCGAGTCTAAGGAACGCGTCACGCGCACCGTGGCCTACGACGCGAACCTCATCACCCGCTGGGATACTTCCTTAGGCAACGCCCCCAACTTAGCGACTAGTCCGGAAACTTGGCAAGAAACTGGACTGTACGCCGCGCCCGGCGAAGTCATCACCGTTACCGCCCCGGCCCTGCCCGAAGGGCGTATCCTCCGTATCGTCGTCGGCTGCCATCGTGACAGCCTCCTGAAACTCGAGAAGTGGAACCGCTTCCCCGTCATCACGCGGACCTTCGAACTAAAACCCGGCGAAAACAAGATCGCCAACGCCTTTGGCGGCCAGCTCTTCATTCAAGTTCGTAGCCAAGGCGCGGGAGCTGGACGCAAAGCCGCCCAAGCCCCCACCCAGCCAGTCAAAGCAGCCCCCGCCCTTACCTTCGCCAACGCCGTCGCCATGCCGACGTATGTACTCGGCAAGGATACCCCCGAAAGCTGGAAACAATCCCTGGCCAATTCGCCCGCCCCTTGGGTGACGTTTGTTGCCAAGCACGCCATCCTGCACGTTCGCCGCGGTACCGTTACCCAGATTGCCGACCCCAAGCCCCTCACCGAGTGGTGGGATAAGGCGATGAAACTGCAGGACGACCTCGTCGCGCTCGAGCGTTTCGCCCCGGAACGCGTGGTCCCCGACATCCAAATCTCGGCAGGCTTCATGCACTCAGGCTACCCGTTCATGTGCTTCATCAACCCCAGTGAAGCCGATATCGTCGATCTGCAAAAGTTATCGACCAAGGGCAATTGGGGCTTCTTCCATGAGCTCGGCCACAACCACCAGCGCACCGACTGGACCTTCCCTGGCCAGACCGAGGTAACCGTGAATCTCTTCTCGCTTTACTGTATGGAGAAACTCGTGGGCCTTCCCCGCGGCACGGGTCACGGCTCGATCAAGGACCTGCACGGCAACATGGCCAAGCGCCTCGCTAACCCTCCCAACATGGGGGCGTTCGAGCAGCTTGCACCTTTCATGGTGCTCATCGAAGCCCACGGCTGGGAACCCATCCGCAGCACACTCCGATCCTACGCCCAGAATCCGGCGACGGGCGATGTTCCCTTAAAGCAGAACAGCTTCGTCATCCGCTACGGTCAGGCCGCTAAGGTCGATGTTTCCGATTTCTTTACGAAGCTCGGCTACCCCGTGACGGCCGAGACCAAGCAGGCCCTCAAGGGCTTCCCCGCCTTCACCTATACGCCGCCCGCTCCAGCGGGTAAGTGACTCTCGGACAACGGGTCGCAGGGTGAGCGCCTTCTGCCTCGCCCTGCCACGGCTTTTAGTTCTAATAGATGCCACTGACGGCCCCGTGCCGACTCCCTTTCCATGTCCTTAATTTCCCGCCTTTCCGCCCGTCTCCAGAACCACCCGAAGCGCGTTGTCTTCCCCGAAGGCGCCGACCCTCGCATCATCCAGGCCGCTCGCCAGTTCGTCACCAAGAAGCTGGGCGTACCAATCCTCATCGGCGACCGCCAGCGCATTAAGATCACGGCCGCCCGCCTTAATATCAGCCTGGAAGGTATCCGGGTCATCGAGCCCGAACGTAGCGACGAGCTCACCAACTACACTGAAAAGCTTGCGTCCATCCAACGCTACGGGAACACCAACCTGCAAGGTGACCCGCGCGAGTTGGTCAAGAACCCCAGTTACTTCGCGTGCATCATGGTGGCCACGGCGGGCGCGGATGCCCTGATTTCTGGCGCCACCACCCATGCCGCCTCTGGCCTCCGCGCCATCCTCCAGACGATGCCACGGCAAGCCGGCGTGGAAACGGTGTCGTCCATGCTCATTCTCGAGTCCGAAGAAGCCCGCTTTGGTTGTGATGGGGTCCTCTTCCTCGCCGATTGCGGCGTCATCCCCGAACCGACCGCGGAACAGCTGGCCGATATCGCCGTAACCACCGCTGGCCTCGCTGGCCACCTCACCAATACGACGCCCAAGGTCGCCCTGCTCGCCTACTCGACGCATTCCGCCAATGCGCGCCTCGCCTCCATCAAGAAAGTCCAAGCGGCCACCGAGATGGCCAAGCGCAAGGCCCGCGAACTCGGTATCATCGCTGACATCGATGGCGAAATGCAGGCTGATGCTGCCTTGAACCCTTTTGCCGCCGAGTCCAAGGAAGTCACGGGGAGCGTCGCCGGTAAAGCCAGCGTGCTGATTTTCCCTGACCTGAACTCCGGCAACATCGCTTCGAAGATGGCCCAGCACATCGCGGACATCCCTGCTTACGGCCAGATTCTCACGGGGCTCGAACGGCCAGCGGCAGAAATCTCCCGTGGTGCCAGCGCGCACGACATCTTCGGAACCGCTGTCATCGTTGCCGCCCAAGCCGTCGATAAGTCCTACCTCTACCCGACCCTCAAGGACGGACCGGCTGCCTGACCATGGCCATCCGGAAGCGCTTCGCCGACAACATCCCGGGCTTGCTAATGAGCCCGATGAACCTCGACACGCGCCGGATCTTCGTCGCGGCAACGCGCATGAACGACGGGAAGACGACGACGTGTCTCGGCCTCACGGCGGCGCTGCAGTCAATGGGCCTGCACGTGGGCTACATCAAGCCCATCGCCCAGCGTATCGTGCAGTCGGGCGACGACCAGGTCGACGAGGACACCTTACTCATTGAAGGGCTTTTCAACCTCGATATCCCGATCTCCGCCATGTCGCCCGTGGCCATCGGACCAGAGTTCACTAAGCACTATCTCGAGAACCCCGAGGTCATCGGCCCGCAACTCAAGGACCGCATCTGCCGTGCTTTTGACCGTGCGGCCTACGGCAAAGATATCGTGGTCGTCGAGGGCTCTGGCCATGCGGGCGTGGGCTCAGTCTTTGGCTCTTCCAACGCCGACAATGCCCGCGTGCTCCACTCCAAGGCCCTCATCGTCGCCGCCGGCGGTATCGGCAAACCCATCGATGAAGTCGCCCTTAATAAGGCCCTCTTTGACAAGGCTGGCGTCGAAGTCGTCGGGGTCATTCTCAACAAAGTCTTGCCCGACAAGGTCGAGTTCATCCGCGATTTCGCTGGCCGCGGCCTTCGTAAGCTCGGCGTCCCGTTACTGGGCGTGGTGCCACTCCAGGAAACGCTCGTCTACCCTAATCTTGATCAGGTGGCGGACGAGACCCGCGCCCGCTGGATTCACCAGCCAACCGGCCTCCGCCGCGTCCGCCGCGTCGTCATCGGCGCCATGTCCGCCCGTCGGGCCCTGGAATACCTTAAGGTGAACGGTACGCTCGTCATCGTCCCCGGCGACCGCGAAGACCTCCTCGAGGCCTTCATCGAGAATGATGGCGCTAAATCGCTCGCTGGCGTGCTCCTCTCCAACGGACTTCTCCCCAACGAGGGTATCATCAAACGCCTGACTGAGGCCGGTATCCCTATCGCCGCCGTTGAAGCGGAGTCCTTCGCCGTCACTGCCCGTATTAATAATATGTCGGTGAAGACGATGCGACAGGACGCTGACAAGATTCCCATCATCGAGAAGATGATTAGAGAATCAGTCGATATCCCCGGCCTACTGAGGGCGCTTTAAGGACCTCAGACCGGCCGGAGAACCTCACCCAAACGGGTAAAGTGACCGTCATCGAAGCCCATGGCGCGCTTGAGGAACGCATCCCGCTCGATGAGGTTTGGGATCTTGCCTGCCTCCGAAGCCTGGGCCCGCGTAATCAAGCCGCGGAGCCACACCCAATTGGCCCCCACGGGCACGGGGTAATCGCTGCCATGCAGGAAGCGCCCTAAGCGGCCCGACTGCTTGACCTGCTTCAAGACCCCACTGCGAATCGGGCTATTCAGCGCACTGGTATCGGCGTAAAGGCGGGGGAACTCATCCATCAGTTTAATGAGCTCACCGAAGTAGTTCTGGTCGAAGAAGTGACTATTACCAGCGGAGTGCGCAGCGATGACCTTAACGCCCAGCTCCAAGGGGGACGACGCAGGATACGGGGATCTTGGTAAGAGCGGTGTAACACTGGTACGGTCATCTCACCCCCGGTATGACAAAGAAACGGGAGCCCAGCGGACGCCATCCGGCGCCAGAACTCATCGTACTGCGGCAGCGAGCAATTCACATTCTGGCAGTTGGGTAGAAGCTTGAGCGCTCGAGCGCCCGACGCCAAACAACGGTCTAACTCCGCGAGCGCATCCTTGCGGCCAGGATGAATCGAGACCGCCGGTACGAATTCAGGGTTCTCACGGCAGACCTTAAATAAATAGTCGTTCGGCACATGGAATGAGCCGAAGTTCAACTTCTTGCCTTCTTCGTCGTACACTTCGTCCTGTGCCAGCAGCAAGGCCTTATCCACGTAGGAGCCACGCACCAGTTCACGCAAGGCCTCGACGTATTTAACGTCAAAGTCCTTGTGCATGAGCGGTAGCGGCATCCCGACGGCCTTGCGCATCACCTCACTCAGCACCCTCAGCCAGAGCCCTTCGATGCGCAACCAGCAGCCACTCCCGTCTTGACCATTCCCGACGAGGTGGACGTGGCAATCGTAACGAATAGGGGTATTCACAACGACACCTTGGATTCAGCACTAGTCCCTTGCGATGATAAATCGCAGGGGCTGGTAAAACTGGGTTTACTCTCTCGGGCCGAGAAGCTTCAGCCGCCCTCTACTGGATTACTCTTAACAACCTTACCATACAGCCAAGCGACCACAAAGAAGGCCACCGCCACGGCGGCACAGGCGACGATGCGGCCCAAAATATCATTGATATCAAACAGGATGACGTGCCCAGTGGCGAGGACGAGGCCGACGATACCCAGCATGCGGTAGGAGCGGGTCTTTAGCACGAAACCCAAGATGAAAACAAGGCCGGCAGCTAGGGCCCAAAGGAGCGAGACCCCAGCACCCGGCAATGCGTTAAAGTAAATGAAGACGATCAAGCCCAGGCCGGCACACACGAGGGCACGGCTAGCCGAGCCCATCTGCTCGAGGCCAACACTCGACCGGGCTAAGCCATAGAGCGCCAAAGCCAAGCCACCCAACCAGAGCGGAGTCAGGGCGAGGGACTTCTCCCCCCCAGTCCAAGCGAAGGCCAAGACTACGAAGGCCGGCAGGAAGGCCACCTGTGCGACCAGCGCGACTGTCGGACGATTCGTCAGGAGACGGTAGCCTTCGGCCAAGGCTGCCACTAAGGCGATGCCAACCAACCAGAGCGCCGCCGCGCGACCCGCCTCAGGTACCGGAGAACTAGCCAGATTCAGCCCTGTACCCAAGGCCTTGAGCAGCATGACCGCACTTAAGAAAGCCAAGGCCGTTTGGACAAACCGGGCGAACCCGTGCTCAAGAATATTAATAAACCAGACCCCGGCAGCATCGAGGACCACCAAGGCCAAAGCCCACCAGAGCGGCCAAGTGGTACCCCCTGAATTGCCACCCCACTGCGAGGTAAGTACGACGAAGTGCGTCCAAGCGAAAGCCGGCAGAATCGTCCACAGGAGTTTCGGCTGACGGAAAAGGGCCGCGATGGGCAGGACGACTAACCAAGCCCATGGCTGATCAACCACGGAGAATTGGCTTTGCACATAGCAGACCAACAAGCCCAAGGCCAACAGGCTCACCGTCCGACGTAACATCGAAGCCGTGAAATTTTCCTGACCCCAGCTAAAACGCCACGCCGCTAAGACCGCGACCAACACCGGCGCCAAGAGACGCATCCACAGCTGAACGGTAGATTGATTCTGGTAAGTGAAGACCGCGGCGACCGCCATGCCTTCCGCAACCCAAATGAGGGTGGCACTGCGAGTGCGCGTGAAAATAAGTTGGGTCAAGGCCGCCGCCATGACCCAAATCACCCAGACGAGTTGTTGTTCGACTTTCCAAGCACCCGCGGCGGCCGCAAAGACCAAGGCCGAAGTAAGTAGGATTTCGGCAACCACGCGACGGCGACCGAGCTCCAAGAAGCCAAACGTTGCTGCTAAGACGGCGATTACCAGCGAAGCCAAGGCCCGAGCATCATCGCCACCCACGGCGACCCAGATGCTAATCACGGACGGACCAAAGAATGCCGCACAGAGAAACGCATTTGTCTCGGCTTCGTCGAAATTCGAGTCCACCCGACCAAAGCGATTTGCCAACCAAAGGGACAGGAAGGTCAGGCCGGCGCCTAATTGCACCGCCAACGTCAGCGCCGGAGAGTTCGGACGGCCTTCGTAGAGCAGCAGCAACCCAATGACAGAACCTGCTAAGCCCAACACGGCGGAGGAAGCCCAACCACCACGCGAGAGGAGGACCGCGCCGAGTGCGGCGATAGACCCTGCTTCCACCCCGATGGTTAAGGCGTCCGAGCCAGCCTGCACGGATAGGCCGGTCGCGACCGTAGCAAAGATAATGGAGATCTGCCCGATCAACTTGTCCTTACGGGCCAAGGCAACGCCCCCTACAACCAAGGCCACGAAGAACTGCAGAACCGCCGCCTGCGCAGGCGTCTCGAGAACGCGCATCTTCTCCATGCCGAACGAGGCCCAGGCGGCGAACTGGAAGACGGTGAGTCCGACCGCGAAGACGACTCGGCCCAAATCGCGACGGCTCTGTTCGAGACGATGCCCGCCCCAAAGGCCTAAACCCCCTAAGGCAAGGATTTCGCCCAAACGCACCCACGCCGGCAAAGTAGACCGGAGGTTTAGCCAGATGGCTAGGAAGACCACGGAGGCGACGGCTAACGCACCACCGACACGGACGGCCCACCAGGAACCCAAGGCGAACTCGCCTTTTAGATCAGTCGGAGGCAACAAGCCCATCTCGCGCAAACCTTTCCACGGGTCTTGCGGAGCGACCTCACTAAGAGACGATGCCGCCACTGGCCCCAAGGTACTCGGAGCAGCCGGAATTGCGGTTGCGACGGGCGAAGCCACGGCAGGCGCTACGGCCTGCGGAGGGAGAGGCGGCGGAGTCACCGCAGCGCCAGTGGACGGCTTCGGCGTCACGATCGCATTGGCGGTCAAACGGGCGACCTTTGCCTCCAAGCTCGAGACCCTGACCCAGAGCGCGATGACGAGGATGGGGAAGGCTATGACCAACGCGAAGGCGACCAGAGCAAGGACTTGCATACGCATGAGCGTGTCGCACCCCGCTCTACTTTCAACGCTTTCCTTTAACTTTACCGACACACGAGCGTCAATTGCGACCTTAGATAGACCTCTTGTAGAGGAACTAGTCCTCCATGCCCCGCCCCTCCGCCCTTGTTTAATCCAGCTTGCTCTTGGCCACCGCCTATTTCGCTACCAATCCAATTCCCAAAGACCAAAAGGCACCCACGACCGTGGGCACAAAGCCCTTGGTCTGGTGCTCGATCTGACGTTGGCCGATGACGACGACTAAGCCCGTGCAGGCTTAGCCCACGCGGTCGAGGCCGCGCATCGCACCGGTCGACGAGGCAAACTTGTCTTGGTCGATACCCATGCGCTGCAACATCGAGACGAAGAGGTTCGGGAGCGGCGTATTGCGCGAGGTGTCGAACGCGAGGTGCTGGCCATGACGGAAACCACCACCCATGAATAGGGTCGGCAGGTTGGTCGTGACGTGGGTGTTCGCGTTGCCGAGGTTAGAGCCGTAGAGGATCATCGTGCGGTCCAGCAAGGTATCGCCGTCTTCCTTCACATGCTTGAGGTCGGACATGAGCTTGGCGAGCAGGCGCATGTGCCATTCGTCGATGGACTTGAGTTGGGCGAGCTTCTGCGCCGAGCGACCGTGGTGCGAGAGGTTATGGTAACCGTCGGACGTGGTGTGTACGTGGTCGAGGTCGATGGCTGGCGAATTAACGCTGTCCAACATGAGCGTGACGGCGCGAGAGGAGTCGGTCTCGAAGCACAGGCGAGCCATATCATACATAAGGCGGACTTTGTCCATGTACTCCTTGGGGCTAGCGGGATCGAGCGGTATAGGCTGCGAAGTTACTGGGCGCGGCTTGCGTTCCCATTCCTTCGACATCTGCATGCGCTTCTCGAGCTCACGAACGCTTGTGAAATACTGATCCAAGCGATCGCGGTCCTGCGCACCGACGGTGCGCTTCAGGTCGCCCGCCTGGCCACCAACGGCATCTAGGATGCTACGCCCTAGGTCCATACGACGTTCGGCGGCCGAGATTTCGGCGGCAGAACCGCCCATGAACATACGGCGAAAGACGACCGAGGGCTTCTCTTCGGTTGGAATCATGATGCCACCGGCAGTCCAGGAGAGGCTGCGCGAACCGCGCGAGACGTTCACGCCGAGAGTCATCGACTGGAAACGCGTGAGGTGACCAATGCGCTCGGCGATATGCTGGTCGAGGGAGATGGTATTACGGAAGCCGCCACTGCTCGGGTGCGGGGCCGCCGTCAGGAAGCAATTATCGGCCGGGTGGCCACCATCGACATCTGGGTGCGAGACGCCGCTGAAGACGGTAAAGTCTTGGCGGTGCTCCTGCAGAAGATCGAGGTAAGGTGAGGACTTATAATCGGCGCCAGCGCCCTTCGGGAAAAAGTTATCTGGTACGAGGCCAAGGTTATTACAGATGCCCAACATGCGGCGGGGCTTACCACCCGGCGTCGCCGAAGCGGGTGCGGGCGCGGCAAAGGCGGGGGTCATGGAGTCCAGCAGCGGCAAGGCCATGAGGATGCCAGTGCCTTGGATGAAGCGGCGGCGGGATACCGAGCGCTGGAAGGCGACGCGGGGCGCGTTGGTAGGGTTATAGCCCGAGGGGGAGCTCATGGGGAAGTGACTTATTTATTGAGGAAGAGGTCGCTGGTGACAAGCCCGCGAACGAGCGTCCGGACGCCGTAGCCATCTGGCTGGGCGGCATCGAGGAGCTTTTCGACCTTAGGACGGTCGGCAAAGCCCACTGGGGCGCCCGTCGCGAAGACCGCGAACTGTCCGACAAGGTTGCGGGCCAGTTGACGCTCATTCTGCACCAGAAGAGCCTTAAATTCGCGGATATCGGCAAAGTTTCGCTTCCCTAATTGGCCATGGGATTCCACCGGCAAAGCGTTGTGGAAGGTGAACTTTTGGCCGTTTTTACCGAAGCCTAGCTCACGTTCCTTGCCTTCGATCGCGCGGTATGACTTTCGGTAGCCACCGACAATATCGAAACTCTCCAAGGCGAAGCCCGGCGGGTCGATCTTGGTATGGCAAGCGGAACAGGACTCCAGTTTGCGATGGCTCTCCAACTGCTGGCGAATCGTCGTGGCACCACGGATATCGGGCTCGACAGCCGGGACGCTCGGAGGGGGCGGCGGGGGTTTCTGACCTAAGATACGTTCCATCATCCATGCACCGCGGACAATCGGCGAAGTGGTCGTGCCGTTGGCCGTGACCTTGAGTACACTCGCCTGCGTCAACAAACCACCGCGCACACTACCAGCGGGGAGCGACACTTTACGGAATTGCGAACCAATGACCGGCGGAAGGTCATAGAGCTTAGCCATGCGCTCGTTGACGAATACGAAATCCGACGCAGCAACATTGCGGGCTGGCAGGTCGCGCTTAAGGAGTTCAGCAAAGAACAGACGCGTCTCATCGCCGGCGGACTCCACGAGGTTGTCGTCCAGGTAGTAATCTGGATAGAGATTCTCATCCGGATTAGTCACGCCGACCTTACGCAACTCGAGCCAGTAATCGAGGAACGCGGCGACGAAACGCTGCGAACGGGCATCATCGAGCAAGCGGTCCGTCTGCTTACGAAGCGTCGCTGGCTCATGCAGCTGGCCAGACTTCGCCAAGGCGAGGAGCTCGGCATCCGGCGGGGAATTCCAGAGGAAGTACGCAAGGCGCTCAGCCAGGGCATAGTCGTCCAAACGACCAGGCTTATCCTGCAGATAAAGGAAACTCGGCGAGGTCAAGACCGCCGTGTAACCCGTCACCATGGCTTCAGCGAAGGTGCTGCCCGTCTTGAGGGCATTCTGAATCAGCGGCAAGAAACGCACTTCCTCCTGCGGCGTGACCGGACGGCGGTAGGCCTGCTGCACGAAGCGACGGAGCAGACGCTCGGCATCCTTCGTAGCGTCACGCGGGGTCACCTCGACATTGAGCGTCGAGGTCGCCGTCTTTTTTACCGGGAGGTCATCGAAGAGTTGCTGATAGGAAGCGGTCGGAAAGTTATCGACTAACGGGCCTTCGACTTCAATCCAGCGCATGACCATACCAGGCTGGCCGTCGTTCTCGGCCAACGGATTCTGCCAGCGGGTAGCACCCGGACGAGAGCGGAAGAAACGGACCGCGTCGACCTGGATGGTTTCGCCGGCCATCAATTGCACATCCAGATTCGCCACGGTGACATCAGGGTTGAGGTCAATATTGCCGATTCGCCGCATCACGCGCGGAGGGGTCAACGCGTACACGGTAATGGGCTCCGGCCGGCGGCCTTTGGAGATTTGATCGAGATTCGGGATGAACCATTTCTTGGGCTCACCCGGGCCGACCCAAACAGAGTGCCCACAGAGCTTGATCTTGTAACGGCCAGAAATCGGCGCCTTGAAGGCCGAGAACTTTGGCTCGATCGGCTCATAGGCACTGGCGACCACGCCCACACCCTCGAGTTCGCGCTGCGCAGCATTGGCTTTGCCAGCGGTCGTTGGCGCCTTACCCGCCCGCACTTCTGGCTGCGCCACGTAGCCCAACGTCGGGAAAGTCGCGCGCTCGGGGGCCGTATTAAAAACCGAGTACTTCATCGGACCCGTGTAGCTCCCTTGATCGCGAGCATAGTAACGCTTGGTAACCACTGGTAGTTTTTCGGCCGAGGCCACTAAGACCTGACGCAAGGCTTCTTCGGCGGTACTAATGTAGCGGGCCAACTGTACGTGGGAGACATCGAGGGCTTCGCCTGACTTATTAAAGCGGTGCGCCTCCGTATCTTCCGGCAAGGATTCGCGCAGGTCGAGCCACGGCGCTCGCAGGAGGTCGCGTAAGGTATTCTCGTATTCAAAACGATTGAGCCGACGCTTCACCGTGCGGCCTTCGTTCTGGATACGCGTCACCTCGGCGACCTGCAGTTTCTGGCCTAACTCCTTAAGATAGCCGGCAGCGGCCGCCGTATCCGGGCGAGTCTTCTTCGCGGGAGGCATCTCGCCGGACGCAATCTGGTCGTAGACCTTCACCCACTGCGCCATGACCTGCGGGTTCGTGAGTTCGGGCTTCAGCGCCGTGAGGTCAAAGTCACCCTTCTTGGTCTCGGCGTCGTGACACTCCACACAGTGCTTCTCGAGTAGCGGCGGCAGGGCCGCGGCGGCCGGGGAGACCAAGGCAGCGACGAGGAGGAGACGGACAAAAGACTTCATTAAAAGGTAAGGTTAAGACAGGGGGAATCCCTAGAGGTTTCCAAGGGAATACGGTTATTCCCCAGTGCTAAATAAGGCCTTTAAACCAAGTAAAGGGCCTTAAACCAAAGGGGTGGACGTAGCCGCGGACCTGCCCTGCCTGTAGGCATGCTCGCCGTCCTCCGTTCTGCCGCCCTCGTCGGGGTGGAAGCCGTCCCCGTCGAAGTCGAGGTCAACACGGGCGAGCAAGGTGACCTCCGCATTGAAATCGTCGGCCTGCCCGACACCGCGGTAAAGGAGTCCGAAGACCGCGTGCTGTCGGCCATGATGAATACCGGCCTGCGCACCCATGAGACTAAGACGACGGTGAACCTGGCGCCGGGCGACCTCCGTAAGGAAGGGGCGATGTACGACCTCCCCATTGCGGTCGGGATGGCGGCGGCCACCAGCCAAATCCCCAAGGACAAGTTACCCCACTACCTGATCGCCGGGGAACTCGGCCTCAGCGGCGGCACGCGGGCGGTGAAAGGCGGCGTGGCCATCGCGATGTTGGCCAAGCGGCTCGGGCTTAAAGGCGTCATCCTGCCCCGCCCTTCGGCCGAGGAGGCCGCACTCGTCGATGGCATCGAAGCCATCGCCATTGATTCACTCGACGGCGCGTTACGCTTTCTGTCCGGCGACGCACGCTATCTCCCCCTGCCGCCAGCGGCCAACCCGTTCCTGCTCATGGGGCCGACCGAGGGACCCGATTTCGCTGACGTCAAAGGTCAACTCAAGGTCCGGCGGGCCGTCGAGGTCGCCGCGGCCGGCGGCCATAACCTGCTCATTCTCGGCCCCCCGGGCTCGGGCAAATCCATGATCGCAAAACGCATCCCGACGATCCTACCGGCCCCCGACGCCGAGGAATTCCTTGAGATTCTTTCGGTCTACTCGGCAGCGGGCATGAAGTTAGGCGACGTGACGCGCCGGTGGGAAAGACCCTTCCGCTCGCCGCACCATACGATCAGCGATATTGGCCTCATCGGCGGTGGCGCCATGCCGGGGCCAGGCGAAGTCTCACTCGCCCACCACGGCGTGCTCTTTCTCGACGAGTTGCCGGAGTTTCGCCGCTCGGCGCTCGAGGTCCTCCGCCAACCCTTAGAAGACGCTTGCGTCACCGTCTCACGTGCCGCCGCCAAGGTCACCCTGCCCGCACGGTTAATGCTCGTCGCGGCCATGAACCCCTGCCCCTGCGGGCACCTCGGTGACCGACTTAAAGAATGCCGCTGCACAACCGCCCATATCCGCCGCTACCGCTCGAAGATCTCTGGGCCATTGCTAGACCGCATTGATATCCAAGTCGAAGCCCCCGCACTCACCATCGAGGAACTCCGGCATGCACAGCCCGGCGAGCCGTCTGAGGCCATGCGCGTTCGCATTGAAGCTGCCCGAGCGATTCAACGGCAGCGGTTCGGGGGACGGATGCGGGCCTGCAATGCGGTCCTCGCTGGCCAGGAGCTCCGCACCCACTGCGCCTTGGAACGCGCTCAAGGCGACCTCCTCCAGCAAGCCATGGAAAAGCTGGCCCTTTCGGCCCGAGCCTATGACCGCATCCTGCGGGTAGCCCGCAGTATTGCCGACCTCGCGGCGGCGGAGCGCATCGCCACCGAACACCTCCTGGAAGCCATTCATTACCGCTCGTTAGACCGTGGGTGAAAACGCTCGCAGACGCTGGGGATTTCCATTCATTACCGGCTTCCCCATGAAGTCCCCCCTCCTCCGCACCCTATTCGCTTCGGTGCTGACGGCCCTCGCCGCCGTCGCCTCCGCCGCTGAACCCATCAAGGTCCTCATCATCGATGGCCGTAATAACCACGACTGGGTCCGCACGACCGAGTCCTGCAAGGCTACCCTCGAAGCCACGGGCCGCTTTAAGGTCGATGTCTCCACCGCCCCGGCAGCCTTCGCCAAGCCTCAGCCCGCTAAGCCCAAGGCGGGTGACGCCGAAGGCAAGAAGGCCTACGATGAAGCGTTCAAGGCCTGGAAGAAAGAGGAGTCCGACTTCAATAAGGCCCACGCCGGTGACTGGGATAAGTGGTCGCCGAAATTCTCGGCCTACGCTGTCATCGTCAACAACTACAACGGCCCGGAATGGGGCGCGGCCATGAAGGACGCCTTCACTGATTTCGTCGTTAAGGGCGGCGGCCTCGTCAACGTCCATGCGGCGAATAATTCCTTCACGGGCTGGGATAACTTTAATGAGATGATCTGCTGCGGCTGGCGCGGCGCGACGTTCGGACAACGCATTGCGGTCAATGACGCTACGGGTAAGGCCGTCGCAGTCGCCGAGGCGGACGAAAAGATTAAGGCTAAGGGCTTCGGTTCCGGCCACGGCCCCAAGCACGCGTTCACCCTCAAGGCCCGCGACGCCGCCCACGCCGTCATGCAGGGTATCCCGACCGAATGGCTCCACGCCTCCGATGAACTCTACCACCGCATGCGCGGCTCGCCCGACCACATGGAAGTCCTTGAGAGTTCATTCTCGTCCGAGAAATTCGGTGGCACCGAGATGCACGAGCCGATGGTCTGGTGGGCCAAGTTCGGCGAAGGCCGCGTGGTGACGACCTCCATGGGCCACCTCTGGGCCGGCGACAAGTCCTTCGAAGCCCTCCACTGCGTGGGCTTCCAGACCATTCTGGCCCGCTCCACCGAATGGGCCGCCACCGGCAAGGTGACCATCGCCATCCCCGAAGGCTTCCCCACCAAAGACCAGACGAGCGTGATCGAGCCGTCCAAGGTCGTCTGGAAGAAGTAATAAAGGTTTTCGCTTGATTGCGGGGCTTGAAGCCCTGACGGGGCATGGCAGATTTCCTGCCATGCCCCGCTTCGTTTTAGCCCTGCTCACGCTATGCCTTGGCCTCTCGCTCCACGCCGAGACCTACGAGCTACGCAGCGGTGACCTCATCCGCCGCTTCGAATTGAAGGACGGACGCTTCCGCACGCTCGGTTGGACGGACAAGGCCACAGGCCGCACGCTCGATGTAGACAGCGATGAGTTCGCCATCCGCCTATCAGACGGCACCGTGCTCACGGCCGATGATTACGAGGCAAAGGTGGTGGTGTGGGCTTTAGCCGAAAGCTCCCGCAGCTCCCACTCCAAGACCTTACCCGACATCGAATACCAACTACGCCCAGGTCGTACCCGCGCAGGCGCCCCTCCCTTCGTCACCCAAACGTTCTCCACCACGTTGAAACCTGGCGTCACGGGGATAATTTGGAAGCGCATCGAGGTGCGGTGGCCCGAAGGTAAAGTCGACGACAAGGCCGGGCTTGAGACGGAACGTTTCCGGACCAAGGCGAAGACTTACCGTGGAGGTCGCGGGGAGCCATTAGTGTTCGATGATGCATGGATTCTTTTGCCAGAAAACCCGACGGCCCTGACCCGCCACACCGACGGCAATCAACCGGCAGCCTATTCGCATCGCTTCGAGAGCGTTGGTAACCACAGCTTCGTGGACTTCGAAAAGGCGGATATTGAAACGAACCCAGAATCCGGTCTAGTGCGCTGCCTCTCCTTTGACCGAGTCCGTCCGAAGGCTTTGGCCTGGGCTCGGCCAGGCGTCGCCGCCGCCGCGACGATGAGCGACGAGGTAGCCGTCTTCGCCGTCAAAGCGGGCCTCAGCCCGGAACAGGCCGTGATCGATTACAGCCGCCCAACAGCGAAGACGCGGAGCTACACCCACTACAACAACTGGTTCGACCCGGCGGGCAAGAACCTGAAGGGCGACAACCTGCCGGCCATTCATCGCCAGTTCTTGGAGGCCTTGAAGGGCTCCGGCATCAAGGTCGACGGCCTGGTGCCCGATAACGGTTGGCAAAATCGCAAGTCGGTCTGGCAACCCGCCGCTGGCGCCTTCCCTGAGGGCATGAAAGACCTGAATAAACTGAGCGAGACATTGCTCGCCCAAGGTTCGTCACTCGGCCTCTGGATGGCTGTAGACGGCACGACCAATGACATTAACTGGGGCGTCCAGGAGGGCTACGTGAAGGCCCAAGCGAACGGCTACTTCAAACAGTACTTCGCCCACTACTCGCTCGCGGACGAAAAATATCAGCAAGCAACCATGCAACAAATGGCAATACTGTCCGGCGAGACCAAGGTGTCCTACCTCAAGTTCGACTTTAATCACCTCTCCCACATCCTGCCCACCGATCGCCACGGTCACGCAGGCGAGTTCACTGGTTTCGCCATTGCGACCCAACCCGCCCGTGCGAAGGGCGTCTTCATCAACGCGACCAACTGGACGTGGCATTCACCGGCTTGGCTGAACTACGCGGACTCGGTCTGGCTGCTGGCGGGCGATGATGGCTTCAATGGCAATTGGCCCGAACTCTCCGGCCGCGCGCAGGCCACGACCGACCGCGATGTGTACTTCTGGCGAATGTGGGGCGACCCGGCCGATCGGCCGTGGTTCCCGATCGCCAACATCATGACGCACGGGATCATCCGTAACGCCCGCGGGCAGATGTCCTTCCCAACCGACCTGCCGCGCGATTGGTCCGACCACGTGCTGATGCACTACGGCCGCGGTACCCTGCTCCGCGAATGGTACCTGTCGCCGGCTTCGGTGACGCCCGACGAATGGAAGGCGCTCATCGCGGTCCACCAATGGACCGAGGCCCGTAAGCCCGACATGATCAATACCTGCTATGTGGGCGGCCGACCCGATGATGGCCATGCCTACGGCTACATAGGCTGGTCCCGCGATGGCCAGACGGGCACGCTGGTCGCGCGCAACCCCGCCGCTAGGACCGCAACGCTCTCGGTCCGCCTGGACGCCACGACGTTCTTCGCCGGCAAGCCCGGCCAAGCCTGGCACGCCCGCATGGTCTATCCGTATCGTATGGAGTTGCCCACGACCTATCGCGGCGGTGAAAGGGCGGAGATTTCCATCCCCGGCTACGAGACGGTAGCGCTGGAGTTCAGCCCCGGCGAAGCCCGTGGCCCAGTGTTTAGGCTGGCCGCCGATAGTTCGCATAAGGTTAGCGGTACGGGAGCTAGCCAAAAGGTCGCCGTGAAGATCGCCGACTTCATCACCGACCGCCGCGAGTTGCTGCTCATCGGCCGCCCCGCCCTACCCAATCTCCTCATCAACGGCCAGCTGGTGAAGCCGACCCGTCAACGCAGCGCGGCGATTAATCAATACCCCGGCTATGCCCGGCACGGCATGCTCAGTACCGAGGCCAAACCTTGGCAGATGGCTGGTTACGACCTCAAGGCCTATGGCGCCAACTTTGAAATCCAAATCGTCCCAGGCGAATCCGCCACGACGGCCGAGGCTTGGTTGCTCACCGAGCGTCCGTTCGGTGCCGACGATAAGCCCACGGTATCCCCGCTGACGTTACCAGGGGCGATGCGCCACACGACCCAGTTGCTGGCTTCACAGGCCTATGCGGCCGTAGTCATCCCACCGTCTGACCTCTCGCCCGAGGCCATCAAAGGTGCGAAGTCTGCCAAGCTCACGCTCGAGGTCTTCGGCAATAACGGCAAGGCCTTCGGCGACAAGACGCTCACCCTGAACGGCGTGTTACTCGGTGTCCTACCCGCCGGCACTGACCAATGGAGTAAGGCGGAGTTCAAGCTCTCGCCTGCCGCCCTCGCTACTTTGACCAAGGCTAACATCGCGGCGGTCACTTGTCCGAAATCCGATGATAAGTTCAAGGTGCGCAGCCTTCGCCTTACGGTCACCTTGGCGGATGGCTCCGAAGCCCTCGGCAGCCGAAGCGGCGCGCTCACCAGCCACGCCGACTGGTCCTTCTTTGAAGGCAAGGCCTTCGCGCAACCGACGGATAGCGGTACCATCCCGCTCGGCCTCTAAGCCGACAGCTTCTCGAAGAAGATCCGCAGGATATCGGCCAACTGCGCTGGAGGCATCGTGATGGGCAAGGTCACCGCCCTTTCGGATGGCGGGACCGGACGTTCCAAAATGGCCAACTGGCTCGCGAGGAGCGACGGCGGCATGAAGTGGTCCTTGCGCCCGGCAAGGCGTTGCGCGAGCAGCGCCTCTGGGCCATCCAACAAGACGAAGAAGAGAGCCGGATCGCCCTGACGGAGCTGATTGCGGTAGATTCGCTTGAGGGCCGAACAGGTGATGACCATCGTCTCGCCACGGGCTTTCCCCTCGGCAATACGCTGAGCCATCGCCGATAGCCAGCCCACGCGATCCTCGTCCGTGAGCGGCTGGCCAGACTTCATCTTCGCGACGTTCGCGGGAGGGTGAAAATCGTCCGCTTCGACGAACACAAAGCCGCTCCCCTTGGCGTAGTGCATGGCAACCGTACTCTTACCCGAGCCGGCGACGCCCATGAAGACGACGTTTGGGTGCGCCACGGACGGACTCAGAGGTTGATCGTGCGGCCTTCGCGGAACGACTGGTCAGCGGCCGCGACGATGCGCATCGAATTCACAGCGTCATCGAGGTGGGCGGTGAGGTCGAGGTTCTCGCGAATCGCTTTCTCGAAATACACCTGCTCGCGTTCGCACAGACCATCATGACCCGGATCGGCCTCAGTCGCGACGAGTTGGTCGGGCTTGGAGAACTTCCCATCAGGACCGAGGGCAGAATGGTGCACCTTGAGCGCCTGGGCGCCGGTGTGGCCGTCGACGTCGGCGGAATTGCCCTCTTGGGCGCCCTTCCCAGCGACAATCGTCACGGAACCCTTCGGACCCACAACGTCCTTCACGAAGAAAGCCTCCTCGGACATCATCGGACCCCAGCCGGCTTCATACCAACCCACGGAGCCATCGGCAAAGGTCACCTGGAGCTGGCCGTAGTTGACCATGCCTTCTGGAAGTTCGTCGGAAAGACGGGCGCCGATACCGGATACGCGGATGGGGCGGCTGCCCGTCATGAGGCACATGATGTCGACGTAATGCACGCCGCAGTCGACGATTGGGCTGCACGTCTGCATGAGCGCGCGGTGGGTCTTCCAATTGTCGCCGGAGCTCTGCTGATTGAGGTTCATGCGCATGACCAGCGGCTTCCCGAGCTTCTGGGCCTCGGTGATGAACTGCGTCCAAGCGGGGTGATGGCGGAGGATGTAACCGATCACGACCTTACGGCCTGTCGACTTGGCTTTAGCGGCAATCTGCTCAGCTTCGGCGACGGACGCCGCGAGGGGCTTCTCGACGAACGCATGGCAACCAGCCTCGAGGGCCGCGATGGTGTATTCGGCATGCGTGTCCGGGTAGCTCGAAATCGAAACCGCGTCCGGCTTGGTCGCCTTCAGCGCCTCATGGAAATCGGAGAACTCCGGGTACCCACCACCGAGCTCTTGATTAAGCTTAGTGCGAGAAGCGGCCGAACGCGTCACCAGACCGACGATCTGGAAGCCCGGCAGTTTATGGTAGGCTAGGGCGTGCGAACGGCCCATGTGACCGGCACCAACACAAAGGATGCGGATAGGAGAAGCCATGAAAGAAAAAAGGCTTAGTCTTGAGACTTATCGGACAGTCGCGTGTCGTCGTGGAAGACCAAGGCAAAGAGCACCAACAGGACGAGGGCGAAGGCGGAAGGATAGAGCCAGAATTCCTTAGCGAAGATCGTCTTGCCGTCGACCACGGTGATGAAGCGCTCATGCAACAAAGGTGCGATGCGGTTACCGATGAATAAGCCCAAGCCTAACGTGGCCCAAGTCACGACGGACTGCGCCGTATTACGCAGGCCTTCGGGGGCCTTACGGTCGGCGTATAACGTACCCGTCACGAAGAAGAAGTCGTAGCAAGCGCCGTGGATGGCGATAGCCGTGAAGAGGGCCAGGCCAGAGCTGGGGAATTCTGCAAACAACCAGTAGCGCAGAGCCCAGCAGGCCATACCGAAGAGGAGGATGGTTTTTGCCGAGAAACGTACGGCCAACAAAGGGAGTAAAGCCAAGAAGATGACCTCAGACACCTGTCCAGCCGTCATGAAAGTCTCCGTCTGACTGATGCCCGCGCTCTTTAGGAACGTGTTGGCGTAAGAGTAGTAGAGCGCCAACGGAATACAGAATAAGACGGAGAAGCACAGGAAGAGTAGGAACTTACCGTCACCCAACAGTTTCCACAGACCGCCGGAGACAGCCGCACCAGCCTCCTTCTTCACAGGGTCGGCGAGCCGCAAGCAACAGCCCGCGACGAGAATCAAGGCGGCACCGCCCAGATAGAAGATGATAGGCTGAGTAGCCACGGCCGGATCGTAGTACTTGGCGAGTACCGTGCCGACTAGCACCCCAGAGACGATCCAACCGATCGTACCCCAGAGGCGGATGGCACCAAACTGGCGACCGGGATCATCCAACGAAGCGAGGACCACCGAATTCAACAAGGGGAGTGCCGCGAAGAAACAGAGCGAATGCGCAAACAAGACCACCTGAAAGGCGGACGAACCACCGGCATGCGGAGCGTAGACCAGCAAGAGGCCACCCAGTGCGCTCAAGGCTGCCAACAGCAGGCGGGGCGAGAAGCTCCGGTCGGCCAACCAACCCGCTAACAAGGCGGAGATCATCGCAGCCAAGGGTCCCATGCTGTAGGCGGCCCCGATGATGGTATCGTCCTTGGGATAGATTGTAGCGAGGTAACTCCCCATCGGCACAAAGAAGACGCCCCAACCAAAGAACGTGAGGAACATCACGAGACCCGCAATGAAACGGGCGGGGACTTTCAAGGCTGAGGAATCTTGCATGGGGAGGAGGGGGTTGGGAACAGCATCACTAGTCCCCAACTCGCTTCAAGCCGAGAGATGCCCCGCACACGCCCACTATCGAGCGATTATGCCTTACCGCGGGAGCGGCTGCGCAACGCCTTTGGCCTTTTGTTCGTCGAGCTTAGCCCGTAAGCGTGCGACGACCTCAGGGTTTTCGGCCGCCACGTTCTTACGCTCGGCAGGGTCGGCCAAGAGATCAAAGAGGCGCGGACCAGACTGCTCCTGACGGTCCCGTTCCAAGTCCTCCGCGGACCCCAGTAAAGCCACCAAGGGCCCGGTGGCTTTCGCACCAGCGTTCTTGGCCTTCGCTGGTGCACCGACCCCAGGAATGAATTTCCAGCGGGCATCGCGGATGGACAGCGTATTGGCCTGCGTGCTCGAAATCACGGTCTCGCGCCCGGCCCCGCCCTTCAACGCGGCCGACGTGTCGACGCCGTCCAACCTCAAGAACTCCGCGGGGTCACCGCCGGCTACCTTCGTGAAGACTGCCGGCAAATCAACCTGCGACATCAAGGCATCGGAAACCTGGCCCGCTGGGGCTTGGCCCGGCCAGCGTGCAATAAAACCAACGCGCGTGCCGCCTTCCAGGATGCTGTACTTACCCCCACGGAACGGTCCCGCTGGGCGATGGCCGGCCTGTTGGTTCTTCTCGACGGCTTGGTCCTTATAACCGTCATCGAGGACGGGGCCGTTATCCGAAGTATAAATCACGAGGGTGTTCTCCGCGAGACCCTGCTTTTCGAGCTCGGCCAAGATACGCCCCACCTGGTCGTCAAAGGCCACGACCGCATCACCGCGGGGGCCCAAGGGCGTGCGTCCAGCGTAACGCGGGTGGTGCACGCGGGGTACATGGTTCTCGTGTGAAGCGTAGTAGAGGAAGAATGGCTTGGCCTTGTTGGCCGCGATGAAGGCACAGGCCTTGTCGGCGAACACATCGCCCATGGTCTCGTCATTCCAGAGCGCCGCCTTGCCGCCCTTCATCCAACCGATGCGACCAACGCCGTTCACATTGGCCATATTATGACCGTGCGACCAATCCATCTTCAACTTGGCCCGCTCGGCCGCCGTCGTGAGGTCGGGATCGCCCGGAAACGGATTCTTGTAGCTGACTTCAATCGGATCCTTCGGGTCGAGCCCGACAACAGTACCATCCTCGACGAAGACGGTCGGCACGCGGTCGCCTGTGGCGGCCATGATGTAAGAATAAGAAAAACCGATTTGGTTCGGAGAAGGGCTGATCGACTTGTTCCAATTAACGGACTCACCGCCCAGACCGAGGTGCCACTTACCCACGACGCCGGTGGCGTAACCCAGTTTGGCGAGGCTCGCTGGTAAGGTTGGCCGACCTGGCTTGATGATCATGTTAGCGTCACCGGGCAGGACGCCCGTCCCCTGCCGGCGCCAAGCATACTCGCCGGTCAGCAAGGAATAACGGGACGGCGTGCAGGTGGCGGAAGTACAGTAGCCGGCAGTGAAGCGGAGGCCTTGGGCGGCGAGCCGATCGAGGTTCGGGGTGGAGATGACTTTAGCCCCGTAGCAGCCTAGGTCACCCCAACCGATATCGTCGGAATAAAGCAGGATGATGTTCGGCGGACGCTTCGCGGGCTCGGCGGCGCAGGCCAGAGCAACGGAGAATAATGCCAGCAAGGGGGACAGGCGCATGGGGAAGGGTCTAAGCAGCCCTGCGGAGATTTCCAAGCCTGCAGTCGACAGGGCTGACTTGCAAAAGCCCGCAAACCACCCAATCCAGAACCATGCGCTTTTTCAAGTACCACGCCCTCGGCAACGACTACCTCGTTCTCGAACCCAAGGACTGCGCTCCCCTCTTCTCACAGGACGCCATCCGCAAGGTGTGCCATCGCCACTATGGACTCGGCTCGGACGGCATCCTCTATGGCCCCATTGAACGCACCGATGGCGCCTTTGGCCTTCGCATCCTAAACCCCGACGGCTCGGAAGCAGAGAAGTCTGGCAACGGTATCCGCATCTTCTGCCGCCACCTCCTCGAGACTAAGCGCGTTCAGGAAGGCCAAGCATTCAAAGTCCACACCCTGGGCGGCCTCGTCGGTTGCTCCGTCTTTGAAGGCGGCAACCGTATCCGCGTCGAGATGGGCCAGGTGTCCTTCAGCGCTCCCGTGATTCCGCACATTGGCGCCGATCGCGAAGTCCTCGGCGAAAGCATCACCGTCCACGGTAAGACGTTTAAATATTGGGCGGCCACCGTCGGCAACCCGCACTGCGTCATCCCAGTGGACGACCTCTCGCCTGACCTCGCCAAGACCTACGGCCCGGCGCTCGAGACGCACCCCAATTTCCCGAATCGCACGAACGTGCAGTTCATGAAGATTGTCGACCGCCAGAACGTCCAAATTGAGATCTGGGAACGCGGCGCTGGCTACACCCTCGCCTCGGGGTCCTCTTCCTCGGCTTCGGCTGCGGTCGCCCGTAAAATGGGCCTGGTAGACGCCGATTTGACGGTCCATATGCCCGGCGGTAAGATTATTATTGGCATCGGGGCGGACTTCTCCATCGTGATGACAGGTCCGACCACCCCGGTAGGCGTCTTCGAGATGCACCCTGGGGTTCCGGTCCAAGACGTCGCCCTCTAAGGCGGTTAGTCTTTAGCAGCATTCACTTTCGGTGTGCCCACTTCCGGGCCACACCGCTTTCCCGCACGAACCACCTATGGCGCCGCGTCAGCCGTTGCCCGCACTCACCGAGGACGATCTCATCGATCTAGCCGGCGGTGCGACCGTGCTCCTCGCCAAGCAGCTCGTCCTTAAAGGCAAGGTCAAGAAAGCGATCTGGGCCTTCCCCAACGTGGAAGCCTTGGTCGATGACGGCACCGAATCCCGTGAAGCCAGCTGGAACCTGCGCTCCATTACTTTCCAGCGCAACGAGTGCGCCTGCGAGGTTTCCGTTCGGCAAAGAAAGTTATGCGTCCACTCGGCCGCGGCCTACCTGGCCTTGGCCGCCAAGGAAGGGACAATCAAACTAACGGAAGACGCGCCACCCAAACCAGCGGTCGCCAGTAAGACCGATGTAAAAGAAAACTCTAAATCCGCCAAAACCGAGCCGACCGCCGCCCCTCAGGGGCCGAAGCTCAAATCCCTCAACCTCTCCCCGAAACGCGGCACGCCGATTGAGGTCCGGTTCATCATACCGCCGAACATCGCCACGGCAGCCCAGCGCGACGAAATCATCTGCCGCCTGGAGCTCCGCATCGACGGTATCCAGACCGCCCCAGAAAATATCGATCGCACCAAGGCTTGGACCATCGAGCCCGACACGGTCTTCTTCTTGGCTATCCTCGAGAACCTCTGTAACGGCAAGCTACAGGGCCTATTACCACTCTCCCGCCGGCACCTGCGCCAGCTCCTCGGCGTCGGCAAAGGCCTCGCCATCTTCCGGATGGCCAATGCGCCCGAGGTTCCCTTGGCCTGGTCCGGTGATAGCCTAGCGGGCGTCCATACGCACCTGCAGGAACCTGAAGTTACCCCGCAGACGACGCACAACGGTGAGGCCCTGGACGACGAGAAGGAAGAAATCCGCTCCCAAGACCGCGGCGAAGAAGACGCCCCTTGGGTCGACGGCTCCATGAAGTGGCTGCGCATCCGCCTGCCCCAGAAGTCGAGTGGCCCGGTGTCCGAGCTCCGCGAAGTCCTGCAGCGCAACGGGTTCGTCCTCGAAACGGCCACACGCGAATGGTACCTCAACGGGACGATTCAAGTCCTCAACTTCCTGGCCCGCCACCACAAGGTCCTCTGCATCGATAACGATTCGTACTTCACGCACAACCTGAAGCACTCCCTGCGCAACGTCGACTTCGCCAAGGCGAAATGCGACGCCGCCGAAGAGACTGGCGGTTTCCGCTTTGCTATCGGCATCGACCCCGAAGGTAAGAGCTCCAAGGTCGTCCAAGAAGCGTTGAAGAGTGGCCGCATGTTCTTCTACACGGACCGCGGCCCGCGCCTGATTACGCCCGAGTTGATGGAGTCCATCCGCAACGCCCAGCGCCGTATCACGGGCGAAGCCAAGCGCGACGTCGACCTCGACCTCAACCTGAAGATCGGCTTCGCCGACCTCGCCAGCGCCGATGCCATCGCCGAGGAACTCCAAGCCGCCTTCGCCCCGCCCGAGGCTTGGGCCAAGCGCTCGGACGCCATCCGTAACCTGTCGAAGCTGCAGCCCGCGCCGATTCGCCCTGAGCTCACCCAGATGCTCCGCCTGTACCAACAGGTCGGCGTGGCTTGGCTCTGGCACCTGCATAACAATCACCTCGGTGGCCTACTGGCCGACGAAATGGGCCTCGGCAAGACGGTCCAAGCCCTGGCCTTTATGGAAGTAGTCCGCCGGGAACGTCCTGAAGAGGGTCCCTGCCTCGTGGTCTGCCCCGCCTCGCTCGTCGAGAACTGGCGCCGCGAAGCCCGCCGCTTCACGCCCGCCCTCAAGGTCCTCGCGCACCACGGCCAGTCCCGGGAATCCTCGCCCGAATACCTCAAGCGCTTCGACCTCATCATCACCTCCTACGGCACCCTCGCCCGCGACGTGGGTTCCTTCGCGCTGGTCAATTGGAGCACGGCCACGTGCGATGAAGGCCAGAATATTAAGAACCCACGCGCCCAGGCCACTAAGGCCGTGAAGCAGATTATCGCCAAGGGCCGCTACATCCTCACCGGTACGCCGGTAGAGAATTCCCTCGAAGACCTCCGCTCACTCTTCGGGTACCTCATGCCGGGCTACCTGCCCAAGCCGGAGGAACGCCTGGCGTCCGATGACCGCAAGTGGCACGACGACCGTCTGCTCCAGATGGCGGCGCCTTACATCCTCCGCCGTGCCAAAATCGCCGTCGCCCCGGAGCTACCGCCGAAAATCGAACAAATTCTCTACTGTGACTTCGAAGAGAACCAGAAGAAGTTCTATGACGAGATGCAGGAAACGACCCGGCAGGAAATCTTCGATATGGAAATGAGTGGGGCCAAGGACAACGCCATCCGGATGGCCGCCTTCAACCAGCTCCTCCGGCTCCGCCAGATTTGCGCCGACCCGCGCATCCTCGATCCGAAGATGGACGAGGCCGATTCCGCCAAGCTCCAAGCCTTCCTCGAGCTCCTCGAAGAATCCATCGATGCGAACCACCGCATGCTGGTGTTCTCGACCTTCGTCTCCGCGCTCACGATCATCCGCAAGGCACTCGAAGCCCGCGGCATCCCCTATTGCTACCTCGACGGCTCGACCAACGACCGCCAAGGGGTCTGCGATACGTTCAACTCGACTCCGACGATCCCGGTCATGCTCATGTCTCTCAAGGCGGGCGGCACGGGCCTCAACCTCACCGGGGCCGACACGGTCGTCCACTACGACCCTTGGTGGAACCCCGCCGCCGAGGCCCAGGCTACCGACCGGGCCCACCGTATCGGGCAGACCCGGACCGTCACCAGTATCAAGCTTATCGCCGCTGGAACGATCTAAGAGCGGGTCATGGACCTCCAAAAGTCCAAGTCTGAGATGTTGCGTAAGCTCCTCAGTGAATCAGACTCCGTCTCGTCTGCCCTCAGCCTCGACGACATCAAAGCCCTCCTGACGGTCTAACCACTCCCCATGCTTTCCACACTCATTCGCCGCAATCGCCCCCGGAGCGAGATGTCGTTCATGGAGCATATCGACGACCTCCGCGTCTCGTTGATTCGCGTGCTGGCGGTCTTTATGGTCGGCATGGTGGCGTCCCTGATTTTCTACGAGAAGATCCCCTCCTTCCTCAACCTGCCGCTCGAATGGGCCAAAAGCCCTGAAACCTCACCGATTGGCTTCCTCATCGGCAAAGCCGAACCATCGCTCGCGGCCCTCGGCGACCTCAAGGAGTTCACCTTCATGGGCGTCTGGTCGGTACTCATGTACGCAGCCTTCGCCGCCGGCATCGCCTTGGCCTCCCCCATCTTCCTTTATGAGGTGGTTCGTTTCGTTGGCCCAGCGCTGAACAACAAAGAAAAGCGCGGGCTCATCCCATTCTGCGTTGCGGCACTTATTCTCTTCTTCTGCGGGGCCTCCCTCGCCTTCCTCTGGCTGACGCCCATGTCCGTCCAGATTTGGCACCATTTCGCCAGCGGGATGGGCATCGAGGTGACTTGGCAGGCCTCCGATTATTACTCTTTTGTGACGATGATGAGCCTGCTGACAGGCCTGACGTTCCAATTCCCGCTGGCGCTGATTATCCTGATGTGGCTCGAATTGGTCCGCCCCCGCACGTTACTCAAATCCTGGCGCGGCATGCTCTTCGGTATCCTTGTCCTGGTCGGCCTGATCACGCCGATTGGTGACCCGCTCTCTCTCTTTGTCCTCACGGGAATCCTCTTCTGCTTCTACCTCGTGGCGGTGGGCGTGGGCGGAGCCATCGTCCGTCGCAAACGCATTGCCCGCGGCGATAAGCCGAACCCTGAGGACGACGATATCGGCGATGATGACGATGACGAACCAGATCCGGATGGCCCGAATGACTCATCTTCTAATTACGGCTCATCCGCCGGCAGAACCGTCACCTCCGAGCCCAAAGCTATCACGGCCAAGCCCAAGTCCGCCCCGCCACCCGCCGAGGGCGACCTGAGCTCGCTCGACTAATCTCTCCCACCTCCATGCGCCTCCCAATCTCCCTACTGCTGTTGGCCGCCCTGCCCTTCGCTCACGCGGCGGACCCTGACAATACGCTGTTTGGAAAGAAAGCCGGTACGACGGAGAAAGTTATCGTTACCAAGGTGATCGAGGTCGAGAAGGCTCCGGCCGATAAGATGGCCCCCGCCACGGAGAAGCCGGCCATGGAAAAAGAAATGGAGGCCCCCAAGGAAGGTATGAAGCCTAAGATGGAAATGGCCGAAGGTGACAAGCCTGCTACCAAGCCCAAAATGGCCGACGAGGCCGAGGCCCCCAAGAAGCCCATGGCTGAAACGGAAGCCAAGAAAGGCGAGCCCGAGATGAAGAAGGACGACCCCGAAAAGCCCAGGAGGAAGAAGAACCGACCATCTCCCCGTTCCGCCCCGCCAAGACGCTGACCGCCCTCGAAAAGCGCACTTTCAAAATTGCTAACCTCAATCGGCCGCTTGCGTTCGAGACTACCCGCGAACTGCAGCGTCTCTTCACCGTGCTGACCACGCAATATGTGACCGACGGAAAAACCTTTGCCAAGGCACCCGGCCCAGTGACGGCGGTTTCGTACACGATTTTGCAAGACCTGGGCGAACAGCGCTACGTGGCCAAGGCCTCCTGGCCAACGGTCGGCGAAGCGCTCCCCGCCAGCACCAACGCGTGGGCCATCCTAGTCCTCGACGAGGAAGTCAAGGTCGGCGCTACGGGCCGAATGACCGGCACGCACGCCGGTACCGTCGCCCTCGATTTCACCGCTAAATTCAGTCCCATCGACGGCAAGACGCTGACGATTCGCCGCGAAGCTTTCGTGGAGTGCAAGCCGATCGAGGAGTCCAATGCTAGCCTGGCAAAGTTCATCGAACTGGTCGCCCAAGGTGGCGAGTTTAGTGTGACCACGACTGAACGGGTCGGTTGCAAGACCTGCAATAGCCTTGGCTACACGCGCGAGCCCCAAAAGGGCAAGTTAGAGGATAAGCGTATCCCCTGCACAATTGCGAAGGTACCGGTAAGCTGTCGACGACGACGGAGACGAAGTTCGCCCCGTAAACTCGTTTAGGGCCAACCTGCGCTTGCGCCCCGCCGAGGGGATTGGCAAGGTGCGGTCGTGAGTTCCCCCCTGCATCTCGGACTAGAACCGCACTTCGCGGCCCTCGAGTCTTTCCTCGCGGATCAGGAGGCTAGCTTTGAACCTGAGGTCCGGCCGATGGTGCGCGAGGTCCTCGCTCACCCTGGCAAACGCCTCCGCCCACTCCTTGCCTTCGGTTCCGGCGCCGGCATCGGGCCGTCCATCGACCTCGTTCGCGGCGCGGCGATTGTAGAATTAGTCCACTTGGCTACGCTCGTCCACGACGACGTCCTCGATGGTGCCGACACACGCCACGGCGCCGATACACCTAACCACACCCACGGCGCCCACGCGGCCGTCCTCTTCGGCGACGCCCTCTTCGCCCACGCCCTCGTGCTGGCCAGCGAACACACGTCCTCGACCCTTTGCTCCATCGTCGCCCGCGCCTCGCGTGACGTCTGCTCTGGCGAGGTCTGCCAGACGTTCTCGCGCGATAACCAAGCGCTCAGCCTCGCCGACTACCAACGCCAGATTCGCATGAAGACGGCGGTGCTTTTCGAGGCGGCCTGCCGTGTCGGCGCCTTGGTCGCGGGCTACCCCAAGTCCACATCGACGCCTGCGCCGCCTTCGGGCTCCACCTCGGCATCGCCTACCAGATGTACGATGACTTCGTCGACCTGCTGCAAGACGACGCCAAGGCGGGTAAGACGCTCGGGACCGACGCCGCCAGCGGTAAACTGACCTTGCCGATGCTACTCGAACGCGATCGCCGGAAGGTCGATATCCTCGCGGAACTCCGCCAAGGGCGGTCCGCCCGTGAAGCCATCTCCGCCGAAACCTGGCGCGAATGCTTCCGCATGCTCGACGCCGAAGTAGCTTCCGCCGAACAAGCACTGACGGCGATTGAAGGCTCGCCTTCGCCCTTCTATTTACTCCGCCTAACGGGCTTCCTCCGCCAAGCTGCCGCCAAGTTGGCACCAAGCGCGTGAAGCTTTTCCTGACGACCTATTCCGAGCGCCTCGCGTTGGCTCTGATCTTAAGCGTACTAGGATTAGCCACCACGCTGACGTGGTTCTGGTGGTCGCTGTGACCTACGCCGACGGCTGACCGCCACGGCGGCGATTGCCAAGCACCCTAAACCTAAACCGTAAGTCGAAGGCTCCGGCACTATCTGCCACCCCAAGGCCTCGAATGCTAGGTAGTCCTCCGGCGCAAACACGAGCCGTTGCCCAAAGCCTACGGAAGGTCGCATTAGCCCAACCCCTGGCAAGAAGTGCGAAGCTTGATTACCGTTACCGTTGGTTGTGCCGGTCGACACCCCGATTTGGAGCCCACCCAGTATAAGGTATTTGTCTTCTAACCGACCGATAAATCTGGCACCCCTTGCGCAAAGCTATCGTTAGAATAACGCAACATATCCAAGGTCGTCGGATTAATCAGGCTTGAAGGAAAGATGCCGAGGTCAACGTAGTCGACCGCGCTGATGAAGCCAAGGGCATGCCCAATCTCGTGCGCCGCCACACCGACGAAATCCATCTTACCGGCCGCGATGCCATCGTTCGGGTTGAAATCGAAGGCAAACGTCGAACTGAACTGAATCGAGGCGTCCGTGGCCTGCACCTGCCCCCCGCCTAAAGCCTTCAGTTGCGCCTTGGTCACGCCGACCACGCTCGAAGTGGCCAGGAACTTGCCACCCCCGGCCGGAGCATCGGACGTATTATTGACCAGGAAGGAAATACTGGAGCCAGTGGGTAAAGCGTTCTTCACCGCCAACGTCGTCGGCGTTGACGCCAAGGCGTCATAGTAATTACGAAACTGTGTATACTCGATGCCAATAAGCCCGGCATCCGTCTGACCAATGACGCCCGAACTGAGATTATCCATGGAGACCCCAATATTAATGGTGACGTCAGCCGCCGAGACGCTCTCCCACAAACTGGCCGCCTGGGCGTAACCTGCGCGGACTTCCTCCGTGATGAGCCCGTTGGAGTTATCCTCGATCAGGTTAATCCGTAACGCATGAAGCGGCAAAGACCACGTCAGACCAACTAGAAATAAGGGTTCAAATCGCACGCCACCTAAGTAGACGCCAACAAGCAATGCTCAATGATGCGTCACATCATTGAACACCCAGAAGATACTAGGTGAAGAATCCTATTTGCTTACGGAACGTAACGCTTAGCCTGAAAACCGCGGGCCGTGAGGGCTGCACGGAGGGCGACGATGTCGACCTTATCACCAATCTTCACGCCAGCACGTGCATACCAACCGGAGGCCATTTCGACGGTGAAGCGAATTTTATCCGAACTGGAGGTAGTAGTCGCAGTGTCGCCGGCCCGCATGGTTTTGACTTCCAAGATGACGCCTTCCGCGGAGACGAACGCGATATCGAGGTCGAGCGGGGTGTCCTTCATCCAAAAGCGCATCTGGGTGTCGGACTCATACATGAATGCCATCCCCTCGCCTTCTGGCAATTTGGCCGTGCCCATGAGTCCACGCGATTTCTCGAGGTCGGTCACGGCCAAGCGCAGACGGGTGCCGACCGAGCCTTGACGCACGGGGAAGCGAACTTCCACGCTGGCTTCCTCGCTCGTAGCCGCGGCCGCCGGCGCCGGCTGGCGATCGCAGGCGGTCAAGGCGAAGACGCCGAGCAAGAGGCTGAGACGAAGCATGGCGGCAGTGTTCCCGCTGTTGCGTCCAAGGCAAGTTTCGCTTGCAGTCGGGACTACGCCATGGAAACCGACCGCCAAGCCCACTGGCGCCACCCTGGCACGGCCCTGCACTATGCCAGGGCCGCGGTGCAGGTCGGGCTCTGGGCCTCGGAGCGATGCTTAATCGAGGAAGCTTGGGTCAAAGACGCCCGCCTCCTCGAACTCGGCTGCGGAGCGGGACGCGTGGGACTCGGGCTACTGCGACTGGGCTACCATGAGCTAACGGTGACCGACTTTTCCCCGACGATGGTCGACATGGCGAAGGGCGTGCTAGGCGAGGTTGAGCCTAGTTGGGCCGACCGCGTCGAGGTCGCCGACGCCTGCGCCCTCCCCTACGCAGACGAAACCTACGACGGCGTCATCTTTGCTTTCAACGGACTGATGTGCATGCGCGGCCAAGCCGACCGCGATCGCGCGTTACCAGAAATACGCCGCGTCCTAAAACCCGGCGGTGTCTTTCTGTTCACGGCCAACGACCGCGCGGCGAGCGAACACCGCGAGCTCTGGACCAAGGAACCGACCTTGCCCGGCTGCCAACCCGGCGACCGGTGGCACGAGACGGATTCGACACCGGTCTTCATGCACAGTAGTACCGAAACGGAAACGCGGGCGGAATTGACGGCCGCCGGCTTCCGCGTCCGGAAGTGTCCGTTACGATCGGAAGTGACGGCGGAGAACGCCGCCGTGCGGGCCTTCGCCGGGGAAACGCGCTTCTACGTGGCAGAAAGGGTTTGAGGGAACCACCCTAGGCAAAGCATTGTCCTGCTCCCATGAGACTTTCCGCCATCACGGCCTGGATCTGCTTCAGCCTCGCCTGCCCACTCGCGTGGTCACTCGAACTGCATGTCGCCACTAACGGTAACGACGACTGGTCGGGCAAACTGACCCAACCGAATGCCGCCCACACCGACGGCCCATTCGCTACCCTCAACGGCGCCCGCCGCGCTATCCGTAAACTGCCTCGCCCACTCCAGGAGCCCATTCAGGTGACGCTTGCCGCGGGTACCTACCGCCTCACCGAAGCCATCCCTTTCACGGGGGAAGATTCCGGCGAAGCGAACGCGCCCATCACCTACCAAGCCGCGACCGGGGCAGAGGTCATCCTCGACGGCGGACAGCCCCTGCCGGCCTTTACCGTGGCCGCCAATGGCCACTGGACCACGAAGGCCCCACTCTCTGACGGGCGGGCCCAACAGCTCTGGGTCGGCGGACAGCGCGCCCCACGCGCGAAGTCCTTCAACGATGGCTATCATTTCGTCCGCCAACTCGAAGATGAGACTCCCGTCGGTCCCGACCTTTTTCGCCAGAAGGTGCGCCTCGCCCCCGCGGACATGGCCCTATTCCAAAAGGCCAGTGCCGCCGAGGTCTCCGATGCAGTCATCAATTTTTATCATAAGTGGGACAATACCCGCCGGCGCATCGAATCCGTAGACGTGAGCGAAGGCACCATCACGGTCGTCGGCGGCCCGACCAAGCCGTGGAATACGCTCGACCATAATACCGGCTTCGTCCTCGAGAACCTACCCGCATTCATGGACGCGCCGGGAGAGTGGTTCCTCGACCGCGCCGGCCAACTCACCTATCTTCCACGGGTCGGCGAAAAGCCTGGGCAAACTATCGCCGTCATTCCGGTGACGACGAAGTTCCTAAGCTTCGTCGGCGAACCGCAACGCCCCGTGAGCCACTTACGCTTTCAGAGCCTGAAATTCCGTCACGCCAAGGGCGTCGAGAACACCGACCTCTTCAACCCCAACCAAGCGGCGGTCTCCACCGTGGATGGAGTCGTCACGCTCGACCACGCTCAGTCGGTGACGTTCTTTGACTGCGAGTTCGCCCATTTTGGGAGCTACGGCGTGTCGCTCCGCAAGGGCTGTAATCAGATCCGCGTCGAGCGTTGCCTCATCACCGACATGGGCGCTGGCGCCGTCCGCATCGGCAACTTAGCGGAGGCAGCGAATCCCGCCGACTTGGTTTCCCATAACACCATCCATAACTGCATCCTCCGCGATGGTGGCCACATCTACCCTTGCGCCGTCGGCATTTGGATCGGCTTCGCCTCCGACAACGTGGTCACGCACAACGAGGTTTCCGACCTATTCTATTCCGCCATCTCCGTCGGCTGGCGCTGGGGCTACGCGGCAAGCTCCGCCAAGCGTAACCGTATCGAATACAACCACCTTCACCATCTCGGCAAAGGCGTGCTCAGTGATATGGGCGGGGTCTATACACTTGGACCTTCGGAAGGGACCTCCATCAGCCACAACCATATCCACCACGTCCGTTGCTTCAGCTACGGCGGCTGGGGCCTCTACAATGACGAAGGTAGCATTGGTATCACCCTAGAAGGCAACGTCTGCCACGACACGACCGACGGCGGCTACCACCAGCACTATGGTAAAGACAATGTGGTCAGGAATAATATCTTCGCCTTCGCCGACCTCTATCAGTTCAAGCGCAGCCGCGCCGAAGAGCATCGCTCCTTCACGTTCGCACAGAACCTCGTGGTCTTCGAACGCGGCGACACGCTCGGCGGCGTCTGGACCGGCACGACAGCCAACTACTTGCTACAGGGCAACCTCTACTGGGACTACTCCGGCCGTCCCGTGACATTCACCGCCAAGAAGCTGACTCTGGCGGACTGGCAAAAAACGGGGCAAGATGTCGGTTCAGTCATCGCGGACCCGCTCTTCATGGATGCCGCCAAACGCGACTTCCGCCTCCGCCCCGGTTCACCCGCCCTCGCCCTAGGCTTCAAACCCATCGACACGAGCGTCATGGGCGTGACTGGCGACGAAGCCTGGAAGACGCTCGCCCGCACGTTTAACAGACCAGCGGAAACGGCCCGCCCCGAACAACCTGCCCCGCCAGCCATAGCGTTCCGTACGAGTTTCGAGGGTGCTCTCCGTAACCCTAAGGCCCCGACGAGCTTCACCAAGGGCTCCATCAGCGGCAAGGGCGACAGCCTGTCGTTCTCGAAAGAACAGCGCAGTGATGGACTGCAGAGCCTCAAGTTTACCGATAAAGGGGGGCTTCCGCGCATTACTTCCCCATGCTCACCGTCGCGCCGAACCATGCCACCGGCGTGACGACGTGCAGCTTCGACGTGTGGCTCGAACCGAAGGCGTACTTCGTCCACGAATGGCGCGACCAAGCTTCCCCTTATCACGCCGGGCCCACCTTCACCCTGAAGGACGGCAAACTCGTCGGACCCACGGGTCCGCTCATGGATATCCCCTCCGGCCAGTGGGTACACTATGAAGTCACGGCGACGATCGGTGCTGCTACCACGGGCACCTGGACGCTGAAAGTCACGCCCACGGGCGGCGCCACGAAGGCCTTTACCAATCTGCCCTTCCGCAGCAAAGAACTGCGGACGGTCAACTGGATTGGCTTCATCAGCAACGCCAACGAGCCATCGGCCTTTTTCCTCGATCAACTCAGCCTGACCACCACAGACCCGAACCGCTGAGGTAACTGACACCAACGAAAAGGCCCCGCGGAGGAGACTCCACGGGGCCTTTTTATTGGAGCGATGCTTAGCGCTTAATCGCTGCGACGACCGAGGAAGAACGAGATCACGTACCAGAGGAGCGTGACAATCGACGAGAAGAGCATGAACGCGGCGATAATGTAATCACCAGTCGTGAGCTGCGTCTTAATCACCCAGGTCTGGTAAAGAATGGCCGTGGCCATGAGCAGAATCATCGCCAACGCGAACCACGTCCCGAGAACCATCGGAACGAAGAACGAAAGCAGTACCACAGCGAGGGCGACGACTGAACCGATAACGATGATCGTACGGAGGAAGGAGAAATCCGCGCTGGTCATGAAGACCGACAAGGTGAGGCCAACGACCAGTGCACCCGTGAGGGAACAAGCTGGGACTAAAATCTGCGCCATCTGGCCGCTAGTCGAACTGTGCACAATAGCTAAGAGCGGAACGAACATGAGGGCCTGCAGAAGGACATAGAGACCCAACCCAGAATACTGGGCGGCCACAGAAGCACGGTTCGAAGCCAAGCTTTGGGCAACCATGGTGCCACCCCAGAAGGCGGCCATCACGAGCAGCCAACTCCATGCTCCCAAAGAACCCATCAAGGCGAAGAGGCTCTTCGCCAAAACATAGGCGATGCCGGTACCTTGGTCATAGCCCGCGAAGAAAAGTGCCAAGAGCGCTGCGAAGCCCAGTAAGGCTCCCGCAACGTGCAGGTAAGTACGGCGGTAGAAACTAACGCGCTCCTCCACGGGAGCGACATCAACGATGAACGGGTTATTTTCGTGCATGGGCTAAATCTTAGCCCTTTTTGCTTACAGTCAAGCCCACGCCCGAGTTCATCCGTTACGAATCCGGGCACGAATTACCCGAAAGCGACGCCCCAAAGCTGAAATAGCCTGCGTTTCGGGGATGCGTTGGACGGTCCACTCGACTTCGACCGCCGCATCCCCCGAGGCGCTGATCGCCCGAGACCGAATAATAAAAGTATCCCCACGCACGGTCAGTAAGGGCGCAAAGGCTCGGAAGAAATGTCCCGCTCGTAAGTCCGCGGGACTATCGACCAGCTCGACACCGAGGAATTGATTCACCGCCGCAGCGTTAAGCGATTTCTCCATGAGACCCGATCGTGCCCAAGCCTCAAGCGAGGGATAGGGCCAGCCATGGGTCGGCTGACTCGCCACAATCGCCTCCGCCCAGCGGCGACTGACGGCGGGTGATAGCTGCCGGATACCCTGCTGGGCCGCGACGGGCTGCAAGGCTTCGGGCGCTAAGGCCGCCAACTCCGCATCCGTGAGGTTTACCGGAACGGGCGAACCGAAGGGCGCCAAGTGCGCCCCGGAGGGTAAAGTCGCCCACCAGGCACCTGTTAACGAGCTTACCCCCCAAGGGCCGCCAGCGTCAGACGACCAAGTGGAAGCCGCGGAAGTCAGCAAGCGCTCCCACGCATCCACGTCGCGGGAGTTGACGTTAAAGGCTCCAGCCAAGGTTAAACGCGCGGCGGCCTCAGGCGAGAGCAGGTCCGCACGCTTGAGGACTTCCCGAGCGTCTAAAGCCACCAGGCGGGGATTATCCGATGCAGCGGTGGGCCGGGGCGTGGTACTCGGAGCGGCCACAAAGGCGGCCTCCAACCAAAATTTCCAGTCTCGGGCATCCTCCGGCACCAAGGCCTGCAAGCCCGCCACCGAACTGAGCGGAGATGCCGGGATGTCCCTGACTAGGATGCGGGCAAAGGCGCCAGCTTCATTCCCCACATGGGCATTAATATACTTATCCCAGAGCATCGACTCAGTTGGGGTCGTCGGCCCTTCCCGTGACTCCAAGACCGCCAAGAGCGGGTGCATCACCTCCCACTCGGCGAAGTCGGTGGGGTCGGCTAAATCCCAAGCCGCTTTCAGGAGCGGCCCGCCACGGGCCCCGGCCAACCAAGCCGCCGCCGGCCGCTCCCGCAACTTCACCCGCAGGCAAGCCCGCCGCTCCGTAATCGTGTAGCCCGCACTATCCTCGCGGGAATAATCTGCCCCCGTGGTCTCAATCAGAAAATCGGGGAAGGACACGTTCGCGATGACGACCTGCGGTGGCGATGGGTAGTCGCGAATTGCTTGGTCGATAGGTGCCAGCCCGTTGGCGGGGCGAAGCTTTAAAGTCATCGGACCACGAAAGCGCACGGCAATTTCGATTCGATCGGAAGGCGTGAAGACTTCGGGGGACGGACGTTTCCAATTCGCGGCATGCGCTGAATCGTCCAGCCGCCAGGTCGTCTTCGTCAGAATCCGCGAGAGGCCCTGCGGTTGCAGCCCCGGCTCGGGCGTGACGAAGCCATAGACCTCGCCCGGCAACAACCCGCGACGCGTCATGCCATAGGCCTGGGCATCGGCGACTTGCCCCCAGAGCCAAAGGCCCTGTTCACGGGGGCCCTGAGAAAAGATACCAAAGTCCGCCTGAATGCTGTCATCGAGATCAGCCGTGAACTGCGCCCCCGAAGTGACGTTACGCACCTCCACCTCAGGCGCCCCCTCGATCTCAATCAGGTATAGGTTGTGATTCGTATCTGCCAGCAAAGGCGCCGCCGAAGGATTCCACCAACGACCCGACCCATGAAAACGTACCCGATGCCGACCATCCGAACGGGAGTTAAAGCAGCCCAGACTCAAACTGAAATCTGCGAGAACCGGGGCATGCGTCAGCGCGTAGGGCGGTGATGCTAGGGTCGAAGGGGCCAAGCCCTTGGCAGGATTCGCCGCAAAGGCTGCCTCGGGCACCAACAAGCGCGGTGCCAGCCCCCAGCCGACGACTCCAGCTAAGGTCGCGGGGTCTGACAGGTTACGCCGCCACCCTCCCCGCGTCGCATCCGTCAGCAAACCAAACGAACCCCAACCCGCCCCAGCGGCAGGGCTGCGACCTACGGAGGCGTAATAGAACCCCTCGTCGCCTAGGTCTAAAGCAAGCGCCGTCGCGGCGGAGGGCGGAACACCCAACGGCCCTACGGACAACGCCTGCCGCCCCAAGCGGGACTGCATCCAGGGCGAAGCCCGCAGCGTCGACGCCGCGGCCGCTTGTTCATCCCAACGTTGCGATAAATCCGCGACCGTGACGGCGACCCGCACGCCCGCTGTTTCCTCAATCAATAATTCACGCAAGCGGAAACGCTCATCCCCACGGCCGAAAGTCACGACGCCCGCCGCGTCCACATAAGTGAAGCCCACATCGCGGCCCATCGCTGACGACAGCTCACCGAGCGCCGTCTGCGCACCCACCAACGCCGCGGCGCGCAACTGCGCGCGGCGCTCCGCATGCCCAGACTCACGGCCTGAAACAATCAAGAAGGCCGCCAACGTCAGCGCGGTTAGCAACGCTGCAGCCATGGTCAATAAACTTATCAATAGGGTAAACCCATCACGTGTTTTCATAGTAGACAGAGCCCACACTCTTTCGTTTGCGGATTATTTCACAATCTAGGAGACCTCCTCTGTGCCTATCGTATGAAGACCCCATCTAAGAAAAACCTGCAGACTCCCACCGTGCCGACCACGCATGTTGTACCGCGCCCTTCGCTCCGCCCGATTCCCCTGCCGCCGCCCGACGGGCGCAAAACAGTTGTGATTGTCGAAGACCAAACCGCTATCCGCGAGTTGACGACCGAGATGCTCGAGACCCGTGGCACCTACCGCATCCTCGGAACGGCGGCGGATGGTAATCAGGGCCTAGACATGGTTCTAAAGCTGCGACCAGATATCTTGATTCTCGACGTCATGATGCCTGGGCTCAGCGGCATTGAGGTCCTCCGCCGCATCGGTCGTAATCTCCCGAAGATGCGCATCTTAGTCTTCTCCGCCAAGCAGGAGCCCCAAGTTGTGCGGGGGCTTATCCAAGAAGGCGTCCACGGGTTCGTGAACAAAAATTCGCCGCTCTCCGACTTACGGAAGGCGCTCGATGAGATCGCCAAAGGGAATACCTGGTTTAACGACCATTTCAGCAAGACCGTGCGCGATGCCTTGGCTAAACCCAGCACCCAGGCGGACTCGATGATCGACCTCCTGACTCCCCGAGAACGCGAGATCTCCGTCCTCATCGCCCAGAGCAACAGTAGCAAAGAGGTCGCCGCCAAACTCAACATCAGCATCAAGACGTCCGAAAACCATCGGGCTAATTTAATGCGTAAACTGGGCGTCCACGACGTCGCTGGGCTCGTACGCTTCGCTATCCGGCATGGATTAGTCGACCCAGCGACGGACTAAGCGACTAGGCTGAATACCCCACAATATAGGTATTCCTCTTAGTGTGTTCTATTCATTTATTATCGCTCTACCCAATCAAACAAACACGATGCAACTCACCATGAAGCCTAGTTCGGTCAAATCCAAGACCGTCGTCATCATCGAAGACCAAACTGCCATCCGCGAACTGGTCTCCGAAATGCTACAGGCCAAAGGGAAGTTCCGTGTGGTCGGCACGTCGGCCGACGGTTCCGCCGGGGTCGAAATGGCCCTGCGACTTAAGCCAGACATTCTGATCCTCGACATCCTCTTGCCAGACATCAGCGGCGTCGAAGTCCTCCACCGCCTCCGCAATACCATCCCCGGCTTGAGCGTTCTGGTCTTCTCCGGAAAATCTGAAAAACAATTGGCCCGCGGTCTGGTCAAGGAAGGGGTCCGGGGCTACGTCAATAAGAACTCCCCACTGTCCGAACTGCGTAAGGCCATGGATGCCATCGCCGACGGCCAAACGTGGTTCAGTGCGGAATTCAATGAGGCCGTGATGACGGCTCTCAAGAACTCGGAGTCCAGCATCGACCAGATGGCGGTGACGCTAACCAGCCGCGAACGTGAGGTCGCCGTCCTCCTCGCCAAGAGCAATTCCAGCAAGGAAGTCGCCGCCCGACTCAACATCAGCACCAAGACGGCCGAAAACCACCGCACGAATTTGATGCGTAAACTAGGCGTCCATGACGTCGCCGGAGTTATCCGCTTCGTCATCCGGCAGGGCTTGTACGACCCCAACGGCGAAGGCTGAGGCTTGCTAGACCTCCGGGCGCCCCTAGAAGTAGGGCATGCTCCGCTTCTTCCGCGCTAACTTCTACCAATTACCAAAATGAAATCATATCGAGCCAGTATGATTTCCCTCTTCGCAGCCGCCCTGCTTTGCGGCGGATTCACCGCCAATGCGGCGACCTATTACGTCAGCCAGTCCACCGGTGATGACAGCCTCGACGGACTCGCCGCCGCCAAGGCGGGAGCGAATGGCCCTTGGAAAACGCTCGCTAAAGCCTCCACCGAATACAAGCCCGGCGACAGCATCCTTCTAAAAAAGGGCGACACTTGGAACGAAGAATTCACCCCGAAAGGTAGTGGCACACCCGAGAAGCCAATCCTAATCAGTTCCTATGGGCAGGGCAATAAGCCCCTCATTGACCGCGAGGATTTCAAGCAGGACCGCACCGGCATCCGCCTCGACAACAAAAGCGGCTACAAGATCGTGGGCATCGAATTCGCCCGCTGTATGACCGGCATCTACGCCGAATACGCCAAGGGCGCTCCCACCCAGAAATACCTCTGGATTGAAGACTGCTACTTCCGTGACTCACTGCACTACGGGCGCTACGAGGACTACCCGAAGCGCAAGATCGGCCTTGGCGTCTGCCTCTTCTCGTGGGAAACCGACAAGAAAATCGTCATGCAGGACATCATGGTGAAAAACTGTGTCTTCCGCAGACTCGCATCCGGCTTCTGGACGAACAGTCCCGACAACTTCAACAAGAACGCATCCTTCGTTTACAACTTCGCCAACCTGAATTTTGAAAACTGCCTCTTTGAAGAAGGCTACCAGTGGCAGCTCGGTATCCGTGGCGTGATCAAAGGCTCCGTAAAAAACTGTGTCACTCTCGATATTGGTCGCGGCTTCCGCTCCTTTAACGGTGTGGCCGGAGCGATGTTCTTCCGTTGCAAAGACTGGATTTTCGAGGACAGCGAGTGGGGCTTTGTGGACATCGGCCTTGGTAGCGGTGATGGCGAGGCTTTCGACTTCGAGGGTAATTGCGACAACATGATCATGCGCAATTGCAACTTCCACGATACCGACGGCCCTGGCTTCCTCCTCTGCTGCTATGCTTCGGATGGGCATCCCAACATGGGCATCGTCATGGAAAACTGCGTCATCAACGCGAAATCCAAGCGCCCCCTTCAGCCGCGCGTTCGCGCAGCTATTATCAACACCACCGACTGGACCGAGGCTACGTGGAACAAATGCCGATTTTACCTCTCCAAAGGTGAGGGCATCATGGCTGTGATGGATCGCGAAAAAGACAAGCGCTCCACTTTCAAGGACTGCTTCGTCAAAAATCTCAGCGGTGCCGGCAGTTCACCAAAACATCCCGCCAAAATGACCCAGATTGCCGCTGCTGCCGATGCGACGGGCCCTACATTCCTGCTCGATTTCGGGCGCCCCGTTTTCATCAACGAATTCAAACTCAAAGAAGATCCGGCCTCCGGCATCTCGCGCTACATCATCGAAACCTGGGATGACCAAAAGTCGCAGTGGAAGAGTTGCTTTAATGGTATGGGCATCGGCGGCGAATTCGTCTGCGCCATCGTCCCGCAAACCACATCCAAGGCGCGCCTTCGCGTCATCGCCAACAGCAAGGAAAAAGCGGTGCTCTCTGCTTTCGATGCACACAATGACCCGCCGGGCGATGCTTTGAATGTTGCAAGAGGTAGCGACACACCAAACCGCCCCGGCAAGTAATAGAAACAACTCGCCGCTACGAAAAGCGCGTTCCGCTAGTTCCGCACCACCGTCCTCGCAGCACTGCTCGCCCCCGGCTTTATCGCCAAGGCTGGCGCGCAACCCGCGACACCCGCGCCCAAGCTCACCGTCACCAATCCCGCCGAGGTTCCCACCAAGCCATCGCCCGGTGATGTTCGTTGGTTTCACCCGAGTCACGGGCGGAAAATGGCGGCCACCGCACGAACTTGATGCGTAAACTAGGCATCCATGACGTCGCCGGAGTTATCCGCTTCGTCATCCGGCAGGGCTTGTACGACCCCAACGGCGAGGGCTAAGGGCGGGCTTGCCTCGACCCGGTTGCGGGGTATGTGTTCACGCATGCCCCGCTTCCTTGCTTACACCTGGTTAATGGCTTTGGCCGTATCCCTACCGGCAGCCGAAACCACCGCACCGACCACGCCCGCGCTGCGTTATGAGTCACGCGTCCTCCGTGGCTGGTCCGTGTTCATCCGCGTCGAGTTGCTGACGGACGAGAAGCGGGCGGAAACCGAGAAGGGAATCGTGCTCATCGGCAAGCAACTGGAAGATATCGAACGTCTGGTCCCGGCCAAGGCCGTCACCCAGTTGAAGAAGGTGACGCTTTGGCTATCCCCTCCTTACCAAAAAAGCGCCGGCGCCGAATACCACCCCGGTGCAGGCTGGCTGAAACAGAACGGCCGGAACCCCGCGATGGTCAAGGGAGTCGAATTCTCGGGCGTCGCCAACCTCGACAAGGAGGTCCAACGCATGCCCTTTCTCACGCTCCATGAGCTGGCTCATGCCTACCACGACCAGGTCCTCGGCTTCAACCACCCCGGCATTAAGGCCTTCTACGACAAAGCCGTCGCCAATAAGTCCTACGATAAGGTCAGCCGTAAGAACTGGGAGGGCAAAATGACCGAAGGGGTCCGTGCCTACGCCATGACGACCCCGATGGAATACTTCTCCGAGACGACCGAAGCATTCTTTGGCCAGAACGATTTCTTCCCTTACAACCGCAAGGAACTCGAAGCGCACGACCCAGAAATGGTCGTGTTACTCAAGAAGATCTGGGGCGCGGAATAAGCTGGCTCAGAGCCGGATTCGCAGGCGCGGCGAAATGACCGTGCCCGGCGTGGTGGGCCTGCGCACCTTCGCAGAGGTGCCTTCACCCAGCTCGCCTAAGGCCTTCTGAAACTCTGGCGGGATCGGTGAGGTGACCTTAAAGGTCAGGGGCTTACCTTGCCACTCCAACTCGAGCTCGGTCGAGTAGGCATGCAAGAAGAGGCGCTTAAATCCACGCGCCGTGCCAAAGGTTTTATTAAACTCGAAATCACCGTAGGTACGGTCGCCCAAGATCGGGTGTCCGTGATCGGCCGTCTGCACGCGCAGCTGATGCGTCCGACCCGTCCGTGGTTCAAGTTTGAGCAACGAAAGCGGGAGCGGATCGGCCGCGGCCTTTTCCCACTGATACAAGGTGACCGCCGGGGCGCCGCCACCCGCCGAAGTACCTGAACGCACACCGCCGCCTGGGCCTTTGGATTTCACGAGTTGATCCTGCCAAGTCCCTCGTGGCTGCCGAAGGCCCCGACCCTTGACAATCGCGACGTATTTCTTGGCGACTTTGGATTTGGCAAATAAGTCCTTCACGGCATCGGCCAAGCCCGCATCCAAGCTCAGCAGCAAGACGCCACTGGTCGGCGAGTCTAAGCGGTTAAGGAGATACACGCGACGGATACCACCGACGCCATCACGGATATGGAAGGCTTCTTCTTCCATCGAGTAGTTGCCCTGAATCAAGGTACTCTCGCGGTCGCCGGCTTCGCCATGGTTAGGATGTGCCAAGATGCCTTCCGGCTTCTCGACGGCCAATAAGCCCGAGGGGTGTGAGGCAATGAGCCGCACTCCACGTCCGAAAGGAATCCAGGCAAAATCGGACATAGGGTCTAGCGGTATTGAAAAGTAAAGGTGATGACGTCACTCTCCCCAAACAGCGCGACCATGTCGGCCCGCCAGACATCGAACGGGGCGGGCGACTGAACGGCATCCTTACAGGCCAAGGCCATCAAACGCGGGACGTCCTCATAAAGGATGGTTGCGTCGGTGACGCTCCCGTCGCGATGCAGCTTAAAGCGCACCACCACGGTGCCGCTCGACGCCGACTCAAAGCGCATACGGTCGATGATGTCCCACCAACTGGACTGGACTGCTTCCCTCATGCGCTGGGCATAGTCGCCGTAATTACTAAACCGGGCATCGACCCCGACCGTGCCGATTTTATTGACGCCGACGTTATTGCGCAGGAGCAGGCCAGTGGTCCCTGAGGGCACCGATGCCCGCGGACGGTCCGGATTGACGGCGGGAGTAGGCGGGGCTTCTGAGCTCTGGCCCTTTTCACCGACTTTCGGCTTAGCACCAACCACGGCGGAAGCACTGCCCGGCGTGCCTTCGGTTTTCATGACTTCAGATACGTCAATCGAACGAGGCCTGGCTTGCGCGACTCGGACCGCATCCGATTCGCCCGCCGAACGCGGCAAGGAAGATTTGGTCGGAGTCGGCTCGGGGACAGGTTGCGCCGCCGTTTGATTGCGGGCGGCAACGAAGGGTGTCTCCTTCGGCGCGATACGGTTAGCCAAGGCATTGGTCTCGGCCAGACGCATCGACGGCGGCAGGCGGTGCTCCGGAATGACGGCTGGCGCCACGGAAACCTCCACCAGACGAAACGGGAAGACGTGCGCCTGCAGGGTCTTCGGTAAGGTGTAGAGAAGCACTAGGTGTAGCACGATCGTCCCCACCCCAGCCCAAAGGGCGGCGCGCGTGTCGATGAGCGGGTCTTCCTGCACTGCCGTTAACATACGACCCCCTGACTCAACTTCAAGGACAGGCGTGGAAAATCGGCGTTCAAGCCTGTAAAACTGCCCGGAGGCCCAGCGCTTCTAACCGCTCGGCGACATATTCGACCGGGAGGCCCATGATGGTGGAGATGGGGCGCTGGTAATCGTCGATGATGATTTCGCGGCCCTCCTGGATGCCGTAAGCACCCGCCTTATCCAAGGTATTCACTAAAGACTGGTAGCGGGAGATGTCATCCTCGCTCAAGGCCTTGAAGCGCACCCAAGCGGTGATATCGGCTTCTTCCTGCAAGCCACGGTCAAGACAGACCAAACAGACGCCCGTATGCACGGTATGCTCACGACCCGAGAGGCGACGCAACATCGCCCGCGACTCCGCTAGGTCAGCAGGCTTATTCAACGCGCTGTCACCAAGGGCAACCGTGGTATCGGCGCCGAGGATGAGGGCAGACGGAAACTTCCGCGCGACGGCCATTGCCTTGAGCCGTGCATTATGGAGCACCATGACCCGTGGGTCGGTCGATGGGTCCTCGTGTTCCGTCACGGCGGCGACTTCGACGGAATGCGGTAGGCCGACTTCGCGAAGGAGCTCCGTGCGACGAGGCGAGGCGGAAGCCAAGATGAAGCGGAGTGGTGCGGGCACGCGGAGTTCATGAAGGTGGGCACGGCCTTTGACAAGCCACGACCCAACCGTGCTTTCGTCTTTCACTCTCGGAGAAACCTCGACAGAGTCGCCCTAGACCCATGCGCCCCGCCCTGCTGCTCTTTCTTGCCTGCGCCACTTGGGCGTCGGCCGCTGAAAAAAGCGCCCGCGACTTCCTCAAGAAGTCCGATGCTTGGTACGCTTCCGCCGAAGCCAAGGAGACAGCGGCCATCCTCCTTTCCCATCAGGCCGATTCGGGCGGCTGGCCCAAGAACACCGACACGGTAACCAAAGCCTACACGGGCAAGCGTGCGGACCTTCAAGCGACCTTCGACAACGGCGCGACCCTCGACGAACTACGTTTCTTGGCCCGCGTATTCAACGCGACCAAGGCCGAGGCCTATCGCCAAGCCTTCGACCGAGGGCTCGCTCATGTACTGATTGCACAGTACCCGCATGGTGGCTGGCCCCAGTATTATCCGCTCAGTAAGCAGTACCATCGGCACGTGACCTTCAACGACAACTCGATGGTCCGCATCATGGAATTCGTCCGTGAGGTGAAACACGATGCCCGCTATACCTTCGTCGATGCCAAGCAACGCGAGGCTTGCCAAACGGCCTTCGATAAGGGCCTCGCCTGCATCTTGAAATGCCAGATCTTGGTCGACGGTAAGCCGACCGTCTGGTGCGCCCAGCATGACGCTCAAACCTTGCTACCAACACAGGCCCGCTCCTATGAGCTGCCGTCCTTTAGCGGCTCGGAGTCCGTCGGCATCGTACGCCTCCTCATGAGCCTCGACCAGCCCACCCCTGAGGTCAAAGCGTCCATCGAAGCTGCCGTGCAATGGCTCAAGCAACACAAGGTCACCGGGCTTCGCATCGAAACGGTCGATGATTCCAAGAGCCCCAAGGGCAAGGACCGCGTAGTCGTCAAAGACCCAAAGGCCCCTGCCCTCTGGGCCCGCTTCTACGACCTCAAGACGGGGCAGCCTTACTTCTGCGACCGCGATGGCATTCCCAAGCCAGCGCTGGCCGACATCGGCCACGAGCGTCGCAATGGCTACAGTTGGTATGGTGAATACGCCCGTGATTTGCTGGAGAAGGATTACCCAAAGTGGAAGCAGGCTAACCCATGAATGAAGTAACGCGAAAACGACTCCTGAGCATTGGTGGGGTCATCCTCTTTATCGTCGTCTATGGCATCGCCCTCAAAGTCAGTGATTACGTAGGCCTTGATACAGTATCCTCTCGTCATGCCAACCTAGCGGCTGCCCGCCTCGATGGCGTGATTGAACGCGGATGGGTACCCGAACTCCTGCCAGCAGGCAGTAACGACATCTGGGAAACGCATAACCTAGATACGAACACCGGAGGAGGCGGGTTCCAATTCCCCTCCAACGACCTCGAGGCCTTTAAAAACCAAGCTCGCCAGTTTGCGGGTGCCATCGTGACCGAGCTCCCCGGGAATATGGTCCGTATCGAATACAGCCGCGACCGCAGCCGTATCGAGCTCTTGCTGGCCCCCTCCCCCCAGGCGAACGCCATGACCGGGGTCTGGAGCATGAAGCCCGTCCGCTAGGCCCGAAGGAACCTTCGGCTCGGCTTGCAGTCATCTAGGTTAATCCCCTTAGTGGGGCCTGCCCCGATGTCCCCGCGCCTGTCCACCACCCTTGGCCTTGCCCTAACTGCCCTCGCGGTCAGTTCTCCGGCCCTCGGGGCGGCGGACGACGCCCTCGCCGAGAAGGCCGTCGCCTTGCTGGAAGCGCGTTGCTTCAAGTGCCATAGCCACTCCGCCGGTAAGAACAAGGGCGGCCTCGTGATGGATAGTCTCGCCGGCCTAACCACCGGGGGCGACGGCGGCGCTGCCCTGCTCCCGGGTAATCCACAGAAGAGTCTCTTCCTCCAGAACATCCTGTCGGCCGACCCAGACACGATGATGCCGCCCAAGGGCGAGCGGCTAACCAAAGAAGAGGTCACGCTGCTGAACACTTGGGTGCAGACGGGCGCTGCCTGGCCCCAGAGCCGCACCAAGGCACCCGTCGCGGGTCGCTACCTCCCAGGCACCATCGGCGAAAAGGAAAAAGCCTGGTGGGCCTACCAACCAGTCAAACGCCCAGCTCTTCCTGCTGGCCGCGCCGCCAACCCCATCGACCGCTTCCTCGACGCTCGGCTCGCTCAGGAGGGCCTGACCGCTTCAGGCGATGCCGACCGCGCCGTCCTCATTCGTCGTGTGACCTTTGACGCCACTGGCCTGCCTCCCTCCCCGGAAGAGGTCACCGCCTTCGTCCAGGACAAGGATCCCCAGGCTTACGAAAAATTGGTCGACCGCCTCCTGGCGTCCCCAGCCTACGGCCAGCGGATGGCCCGCGCCTGGCTCGACCTGGTCCGCTACGCCGACAGCGACGGCTTCCGCATCGACGACTTCCGACCGACCGCTTGGCGCTACCGTGACTACGTCATCAAGGCCTATAACCAGAACAAGCCCTACGACCGCTTCATCCAGGAGCAACTCGCCGGCGACGAGCTCTTCCCCGGCGACCCCGACGCCCTCACGGCCCTCGGCTACCTCCGGCACTGGATTTACGAATACAACAACCGCGACGTCCGCGGGCAGTGGGAAAATGTCCTGAACGATGTTACGGATACGACCGGGGATGTGTTCCTCGGCGCCGGGATGCAGTGCGCCCGCTGCCACGATCATAAGTTCGACCCCATCCTGCAACGCGACTACTACGCACTCCGCAGTTTCTTCAATAACACCGTACCCATCGAGGATCGGATTGCTTGGACGGAGCAAGCCGCCACCGCTTATACTCGTCAGCTAGCCACATGGGAACAGGCCACCGAGGCGATCCGCACCGAGATCGCCGGGTTAGAGAAAAAATACCGCGTGACCGCGACCAAGAAGGCCACCGAAATATTCCCCGATGACGTTCAGGCGATGATTCAAAAGCCAGCGGCGCAACGCACGCCCTACGAGCAACAGGTCGCATCCCTCGCCTGGCGCCAGGTCGATTATGAATACGGTCGTCTCAACCAGTTCATCAAGGGAGCGGACAGCGTCAAGCACGCCGACCTAAAGCGCCAGTTGGCCGAACACGATAAGCTCAAGCCGGCCGAGCCGCCGTTCGTGCTGTCCGTTCGCGAGACGGGTGCCCAAGGCCTTGACGCCGTCATCCCCAAGAAGAACACCGTGGTCCCGCCCGCCTTCCTCACCGTCCTCAGTGGCCAGTACCCAGCAGAGTCTGCCAAGATCACCCCCACCGCCGACGGGACCAGCACTGGCCGCCGCACGGCACTCGCCCGCTGGCTAACCGAAAAGTCGAACCCCTTCACCGCGCGTCTCGCGATGAATCGTCTCTGGCAACTTAATTTCCGACGTGGGCTCACGCCCTACGCGAGCGACTTCGGACGCTTGGGTGAACCGCCTTCGCATCCGGAGCTGCTGGATTGGCTCGCCGCCGAATTCATGGACAAGGGCTGGGATCAGAAAGCCCTGCACCGACTGATTCTCACGAGCGCGGCCTATCGTCGGTCCTCCTTCCACCCCGCCCCCCAGCCAGGCCAGCTTAAGGATCCGCAGAACGCACTGCTCTGGCGCTTCCAACCGCAGCGCCTGGAGTCAGAACAAATCCGCGATGCTATCTTCGCCGCCTGTGGCGACCTGAAGACCGACAAGCAAGGCGGGCCGAGCGTGGTCTATGGCGAGCCCACCCGTAGTATTTTTACGCGTATCATGCGTAACAACCGCGATCCCCTCGCCGACGTCTTCGATGCGCCCCAATGGTTTAATAGCACGTCCTCACGCGATGTGACCACGACGCCGATTCAATCGCTACTGCTGCTCAATAGCCCCTTCATGCTGAAACGCGGGGAAGCCCTCGCCGACCGCCTAACCAAGGAAGCCCCAGGCGACGAGGCCGCCCAGGTCCGCCGGCTCTATCAAGTGCTCTTCGCTCGTCTGCCTTCTACCCAGGAAGCCACGCAAGCGACCAAGTTCCTCCAGGAGGTCCGGGCACAGAAACCCACCGTGGCCGTGACCGCCGCCTTGGCTAATGATTTCCAGCCGGAGAAAGTCCCCTTCCGTGATGGTCAAGGCGCCCACCTTGAGGCGAGTCACCGCAAGCCATTCCTCGCACCGGGCGTGACCGCAGCCGACCTCGCGCGTGGTTTCACCATGGAAGCCGTCATCTTGCCACGCACCGTCAGCGAGGCGGGTTCGGTCCGCGTCATCGCCGCGCAGGTCGGTAAGGGTAAGACCGATGGCTACTGGCAATTAGGCGTCACCGGCCTGAAGTCACGGCGCGCCCCGCAAGTGCTCGTGCTCCAAGCCTTCGGCCCTCTGCTCGACGACGCCTTCGGCGAAGCTGTCCATTTCTCCAACCTACGGATTGAGATGAATAAGCCCTATTACGTCTCCGCGGCCGTGCGCTATGCAGACAAAAAAGGGCCTGGCGAAGTCACCTTCACCCTCAAGGACCTCGCCAATGACGACGAACCACTGCTCCATGACCGCGTGACCACGAGCCTCACCGGTGTGCGGACCGCCACCCAGCCGATTCAACTCGGCGGCAAGGGTGCTGATAACGAGAGTTCTTTCCACGGCGTCATCGATGAACTGCGCCTCAGTACTGGCGTATTGAACGATCAGGCCCTGCTCTACACGAACGAAGACCAGCGACCCGACACCCTCGGCTTCTGGCGCTTCGAGAATAAGAGCGGGACCCTCCGGGATTCTTCTGGCCAGGGCCGCGACCTCACCGTCACTACCGTCGCAACACCCACCGCGAAGGGCGGCGCCACGCCACTGGCGGCGCTCTGCCACGCTCTCCTTAACTCCTCTGAATTCCTCTACGTCGAATGAACGACCCACGCTGCCATCGGATTGAATCGAGTACGTCTCGACGTGACTTCCTTTTTAGTGCCGGTCTCGGACTCGGTGCCATGGCCTTCAGCGACCTGCTGGCCAAGGAGATTGTCGTGCCCGCCGCAGGAACGCCCCTGCAACCCGGGGTCGGTCAGATCAAACCCCGCGCCAAGAGCGTCATCTTCCTCTTCATGGAAGGCGGTCCTTCCCAGATGGACCTCTACGACCCGAAGCCGCTGCTCAATAAGCTCTCGGGGCAGCGCCTGCCAGAAAGCTTTGGTTCGGTCATCACGGCGATGGGTGAATCCAAGTCGCCACTGCTAGCCTCCAAACGCGCGTGGAAGCAGCATGGCCAATCTGCCCAGTGGTTCTCCGACTGGATTCCGCACATCGCCTCCTGCTCCGACGACCTCGCCGTTATCCGTTCGTGCAAGGCCGACGGCATCAATCACTCGGCGGGCGTCTGCCAGATGAATACTGGCTCAATCCTCGCGGGTAAGCCGTCGCTGGGCTCGTGGATTAACTACGGGATCGGCTCCGAGAACAGTAATCTACCGGCGTTCATCGTCATGCAGGACAACCAGAGCACGGTCATCAACGGACCGCGCAACTGGGGCGCGGGGTTCATGCCCGCGGGCTACCAAGGCGTCCGCATCACGGGCGGCTCCGAGCCCATCCCGAACCTCAATACCCCGGAAGCCGTCAGCGCTGACCTACAGAAATCAAAGCTCCAGTTAATCCACAGCGTTAACAAGGACTTCGCCGCCCGCTACCCGGACCGCTCTGAACTCGGTGCCCGCCTGGCGAGCTACGAGATGGCCGCGCGCATGCAGGCCGAGGCCCCCGGCGTGGTCGACCTAACTGGCGAGACGGAAGCGACCCGCAAGCTCTACGGCCTCGATGACAAGACGACCGAAGGTATGGGCCGACTGTGCCTGCTCTCTCGCCGTATGGTGGAACAAGGCGTGCGCTTCGTGCAAATCTACCACGGTGCCGGCTCCAAGTGGGATGCCCACGCCAAGATTGAATCCAACCACGCCGGCCTCTGCGCCTCGATGGATAAACCTGTCGCGGGCCTGCTTAAGGACCTCAAGTCACGCGGTCTGCTCGAAGACACCCTCGTCGTCTGGGGCGGTGAATTCGGCCGCACGCCGATGTCCGAGAAAGGCGATGGGCGCGACCACAACCCCACTGGCTTTACGATGTGGATGGCCGGCGGCGGCGTCAAAGGTGGCCAGACCATCGGCAGCACCGACGATCTCGGCCTGCGCGCGGTCGACACGCCCCTGCATGTACACGACCTGCATGCGACCATCCTCTGGTTGCTCGGTATCGATAATATGGGCCTCACCTACCGTTACAAAGGCCGCCCGGAACGCCCGACCCAAAACGAGGGCGAGCCGTATAAGAAGATTGTCGGGTAAGAAGAAGCGAGGGGCCGACTAGATACAGTGCAAAGGTGCAAACGTGGAAAGGTGCACAGGTGAAGACACGAGGGTACTGGTTGGCTGGAGTATGGCTGGCTAGGGGTTGTGTGGCGGCTTCGCCGCCATCCATCTTTCGGTTCCCCATTTACCTCCCCTAGCAGCACCTTACCTCGGGCAGGGACAGTGCCACGTGCTGTGCCACGATCCCGACCCTACCCGTTACCAGGTATAGCGAATGGTGTAGGTGACCGTCTTCTCTTCGTCGGGCTTGAGCGGGACGCGGAATTCAAGGGTCGTGGCGTCCTTCTTCTCATGCGGCTGACTCTGGGCGGTGAGCGTCCAGTTGCCGCCACGGGTCGCATGCTCGAGCACGCGGATCTCGACGGGCTCCTTCTTGTGATTGCGTAACTTGATCTCGAAAGTCTGGGTCGCGACGCGATTGGCACCGTCTTCGGACGAGTTGGTCATGCGACGCTCGCCGACGAGGTCGAAGCTATTACCGGTGAGCACGCGAATTACCTCGTCCTTCGGGGTGTGGTCGATCCGGTTCTCGCCCACGAACTCGAGCTGACGGTCAGCATCCTGAGAATAAAAGCGAACCTTACCCTTCGGCAGGGCGATGCCGAGTTTGTTAGCCTCAGAGTTCTTGAACTCGCGATAGACCTGCACCTTGCCGGGCGCGGAGACGCCACGACGATTATATTGCTGGGCGCCTTCAAAGACATAGACCCGCTCGGCCTTCACGCCCGTGGCGCGTACGAACTCAACCTGCTTGATCTCTTTGTCCCGCAAGGTGGCGGGGTTGCCGAGCGTGTAGAGGTGAAATTCGTCAAACGACTTCTCAGTGACAACCTTGGCTGCGCCTCTGGCCATACCATCCGCCATCATCATAGGTACCGCTTCCGGGTATTCCGGCTGCGCGCGGTTCACATCGCCAGCCATGAGTTTGATCTTGGCTTCATTGAAGGTCATGCCGCTCTGGTTATTCATCGTGACCCAGCCAACGACGTCCACGATGTCACTCTTCTCGGTGGCAACGAGGTTGTAGCTGGCCTCCCAAGTGAAACCACGGCTGAGATAGGCGACCTCGGCGGCAATCTTACCGGATGAGGCGGAGTTGAGTTTCCAATTCAACGTGGGCTTGAGGACGTTGTCATTACCGAGCGACGGGAAGATTGGTTCGCCAGGGAGCGAGAACTGCAACTTGCCGTCGACCTCGATGATGGGCTCGACGAAGTTGCCGCCCGGAACAAACCCGCTACGCACGACCTTACCCATGACGACGCGGTCGGGCTTATTGACTTCGCGGCGATTGAACTCGAGGGTCTTGCCTTCGAAGAGCGATAGCAGCATCGCCTGCGTGACGGGGTCGTTTCGGTAGGACTGCTCGAGGATCTGGAACTCGGCCTTGCCCGCGATGTCGCGCAGGATGACGGAGTCGGCTTCGACCTGCGCGGTGGCGCCGGCGAAGGAGACCTGATTGACGCCAGACTTGAGATCAATCGGCAGCGTCTCACGCACCACGGCGTAACCGCCATTGTAGATTGTGAGCGCCGGATCGGCGGCGAAGGAGACGGAAGCAGCGGCCAGCAGGAGGAGCGTGGGGAGTTTCATGGGGTTAGGGAAATTCTGGGTATCGGAGGGACCTTTCCGATATTAATAAGCGAAGCAGGCACAGCCATCTGTCTAGAAGGTCACCTGTCGGAAGCGGTAGGGCCGTAACTCGCCCCCTTTCCCCCTTGAACATTACCCCCGCTTTCGTGTCCTAAAGGTCGCCCCATGACCACCCCCGTCACGTATCGATTCTCTTTCGGCCCCTGGAACATCAGCGAGGGCGGCGACCCGTTCGGCGGCGAGGTCCGTAAGGCCTTCCCCCACGAGGAGAAGTTCGCCCTCTACCGCCCCCTCGGCTTCGAAGGCGTGCAGTTCCACGACGACGATGTCGTCCCAGGCATGGACGGCCTTAAGCCCGACCAAATCCAGCAAAAGGCGACCGAGGTAAAGGCGATGCTCGCCAACCAAGGCCTGACCCCGGAGTTCGTCGCCCCACGTCTGTGGTTCGCCGACCAGACGGTCGATGGTGCCTACACTTCCAATAGCGCGTCTGATCGCGCCTACGCTTGGGATCGCACCAAGAAGTGCATCGATATCGCCAACGCCGTCGGCTCCAAGGCCATCGTGCTCTGGCTCGCCCGCGAAGGCACGTACATCCGCGAAGCGAAGGATGCCAAACTCGCCTACCAGCGCTTGCTCGAAACGGTCAACGCGATGCTCGACTACGACCAGAACATCGAGATCTGGATCGAGCCGAAGCCGAATGAGCCGACCGACCAAGCCTACGTACCGACCATCGGTCATGCCCTCACCCTCTCCTACGCCTCCAAGGACCATAAGCGCGTTAAGGGTCTCATCGAATCCGCCCACGCCATGCTCGCGGGGCTTGATGCCAGTGATGAGATGGCCTTCGCCCTCGCCCATGACAAACTCGCAAGCGTCCACCTGAACGACCAGAACGGACTGAAATACGACCAGGACAAGAACTTCGGCGGTGCCAACCTTCGCGCCGCCTTCAACCAGGTCCGCGTCCTCGAGGAATCTGGCTACGGCCGCCGCGGCGAATTCATCGGCCTAGACGTCAAGGCCATCCGCACCCAACGCGGCAGCCCGGTCACCGACCACCTCAAGAATAGCCGCGAGCTGTTCCTTGCGCTCGTGGCCAAGGTGCGCTCGGTCGATCAAAAGCTCATCCAACAGTATCGCGACGCCCGTGACTACGAAGCACTCGAGCTCTATATCCTAAAGCACCTCATGGGACTAAGCTAAGTCCCTACCCAATCCCTCATGAAGCAGTATCGCCTCAACCGCCTCTTCAACGCCTCGTCTAAGCGCTGCTTCGACGTCGCCGTCGACCACGGATTCTTCAACCAGCCCGGCTTCCTGCAGGGCATCGAGGACATGCGCCAAGTCGTGGCGACGCTCGTCGACGCCGGCCCTGACGCCATTCAGCTCACGGTCGGTCAGGCCCGCCACCTGCAGTCCATCCCGGGCAAGCAGAAGCCGGCCCTCGTCCTCCGCACCGACACCGCCAATGTTTACGGCAAGGAACTCCCCGACACGGCGTTTAGCTTGATGATTGAAGAGACGATGCTCCAAGCCGTTCGCCTCGATGCCGCCTGTGTTTGCGTGAACCTTTTCCAGATTCCAGGCGCACCCGACGTCACCGCGCAGTGCATGGAGAATATTCTCAAACTGAAGCCGCAGGCTGATTACTACGGCATGCCGATGATGGTCGAGCCGCTCGTCTTTCAGCCGAACGCGATCGCGGGCGGCTACATGGTCGATGGCGACCTCACAAAGATTCTGCACTTGGTCCGCCAAGCGGTCGAACTCGGTGCCGACGTGATCAAAGCCGATCCGACCGACGACGTCTCGCAATACCACAAGGTCATCGAAATCGCCTCGGGTATTCCGGTCCTGGTCCGCGGCGGTGGCCGCGTGAGCGATAAGGAAATCCTCGTCCGCACCGAAGGGCTCCTCAAACAGGGCGCCTCGGGCATCGTCTACGGCCGTAATGTCATCCAGCACCCGAACCCCGCGGCATCACGCAGGCACTCATGGCGATGGTGCACCGCAACGTGTCGGTCGACGAAGCCCTGAAGCTGATCTGAGCAGACCGTGTCCGCGCTCAGCCCAGCCCAACTCGCTCGCCTCCGTGCTATCGTCGGCAGCGAGAATGTGCTGACGAGCCCAGAGGATACGATTCCCTACGGTTTTGACGGCACGGCGGCCCTCAAGGGTCCGGCCGAAACCGTCGTGCTTCCAGGCTCCACCGAGGAAATTTCTGCGGTGGTAAAATTCGCTGGTGAATATGGACGTGCCATCGTCACCCGCGGCTCCGGCACGGGACTCAGCGGCGGTAGCGTACCCTCCGAAGGTTGCATCATTCTCTGCTTAACGCGCCTAGATAAAATTCTCTCGGTCGACGCCGCCAACCTCACCGTCCGCGCCCAGTGCGGCGTGATTACCGCCGCCATCGACGCCGCCGTCCTGCAGCACGGTCTCTTTTATCCGCCCGATCCGGGCTCGATGAAAATCAGTACTATCGGCGGTAACGTGGCCGAAAACTCGGGTGGCCTGCGCGGCCTCAAATACGGCGTCACCCGCGATTACGTGATGGGACTAGAAGTGGTGCTGCCCGACGGACGAATCGCCCAGTTCGGCAACGCCTGCGTCAAGGACGTCGCCGGTTACTCGATGAAGGACCTCTTCATCGGCTCCGAGGGTACACTCGGTATCATCACCGAGGTCCTCCTCAAGGTCCTGCCCCGCCCCGCCGCCCGCCGCACGATGCTGGCGAGTTACGATCGTATGGAAGACGCCGCCCAGACGGTGTCTGACATCATCGCGGCAAAGATCATCCCTTGTACACTAGAGTTCCTTGACCGCATGACCATCGGCTGCGTTGAAGACTATGCGAAGATTGGCCTGCCCCGCGATTGCGAGGCACTCCTGCTCATGGAAACCGACGGACACCCCGCCGCCGTCGCCGAAGAAGCCGAACAGATGCTGGCCTTAGCGCGCGCCCGGGGCGCCCGCGACGTCCGCGTGGCCCGCGATGACGCCGAGGCACTCCAACTCGCCTCCGCCCGCCGCTCCGCCTTCTCCGCCCTCGCCCGCGTTCGACCGACCACCATCCTCGAGGACGTCACCGTCCCGCGCGATAAGCTGGCTGAGATGGTCGCTTTCGTCGCCGAGGTCGCGAAGAAGCATAATCTTCTCGTCGGCACCTTCGGCCACATGGGTGACGGCAACCTGCACCCGACTTTCCTGACCGATGAGCGCGACGCGGCGGAAATGGCCCGCGTCCACGAAGCGCTCGAGGAAATCGTGACGAAGACCCTCGCGCTCGGTGGCACCATCACCGGCGAACACGGCGTTGGCCTCGCCAAGAAAGCCTGGCTGCGCCGTCAAGTCGGCGAGAACAGCCACGACCTCATGCGTGAAATCAAACGCGCCTGGGATCCGCGCAACCTGCTCAACCCTGGCAAGATCTTCGACTGAGGGATGAAGCCTTCGCTCAAACTCCTCGATTACTCGATCCTGCAGCAGTGTATGCATTGTGGGATGTGCCTCCCGGCCTGCCCGACCTACGTCGCGACGAAGAAAGAACGGCATAGCCCCCGCGGCCGTATCTCGCTCATGCGGGCGGTGGCTGACGGTGAACTCAAGCTGTCACCGGCCTTCGCCGACGAGATGAGCTACTGCCTCGGTTGTCTGGCCTGTGAGACGGCCTGCCCCGCGGGCGTGGATTATTCTAACCTACTCGAGACCGCCCGCGCCGAAGTCCAGTCCGCTGGCCTGAACCAAACCTTCACTAGCCGCTTCTGGCGGACGGTCACGATGCGCGGCTTATTCATGCGGCCCCGTCTGCTCCGCTTCGCCGGTCGACTGCTCTGGCTTTATCAACGCCTCGGCCTGCAAACCGCCTTCCGGAAAATCGGCCTGACGAAACTACTTCCACCGGACCTCCGTCGCCTCGAGCCACAGTGCCCGACCATTGCCACAAAGTTTTCGCCGCAACTGATTCGTCCGGTCGAGACGCCCGCTAAGTCGCGTCACCGCGTGGCTCTGCTTACCGGCTGCGTCCAGGACCTAGTCTTCGCTGAACTGAACCGCGACACAGCCGATGTCCTCCTGGCCAATGGCTGCGAGGTCCACACCCCACCCGTCCAACCCTGCTGCGGCTCCCTCCACGCGCACAATGGCGAAGCCGCTGCGGCCAAGACATTGGCCAAGCGGATGATTGACCTTTTTCCGCCGGCTCAGTTCGACGGCATCATCTCAAACTCGGGCGGCTGCGGGAATCATCTCCGCCACTATGGTGCCTTGCTTGCGGACGACCCCGTCTATGCGCCGCTGGCCAAGCTCTGGGATACCAAGCTACGGGACATCCATGAGTGGCTCCTGGAGTACGGCTGTCTCGCCCCGCGGACGGGCCTAGGCGACCTCACCGTCACTTACCACGACTCCTGCCACCTGACGCATGGCCAGAAGGTCACCAAGCAGCCGCGGGACCTCCTTAAACTCATCCCTGGCCTGAAGCTCGTCGAACTTCCCGAGGCCAACTGGTGCTGCGGGAGCGCCGGGATTTATAATATCACCCAGCCCGTGCAGTCCGAACAGCTCCTCGTCCGCAAGGTCGGGCACGTCATCGGCACCGGTGCATCCGTCCTCGCCACCGCGAACCCCGGGTGCCACCTTCAAATCGCCCGTGGCCTCCGCCAAGCCGGCTCACCCATCACCCTCGTCCCACCCGTCACCCTCCTCGCCCGCGCCTATCGCGCCCAACAGAAGCGGAAAGAGTCGATCACCTAAAACCCCCTCCATCCTCTGTAATCTGTACTCTGAACTCTGTACTCTGTACTCTGTACTCCGTCCTCCGTACTCCGTACTCCTTCCTCTGTAACCCTTCCCCCTTCCTCCCCCATGACCCCAGTCAACATCGGCATCATCGGCGGCGGCCTCATGGGTCGCGAAATGGCCAGCGCGTTCGCCCGTTGGTGCGCGCTCACCGACGTCTCGGTCCGCCCGGTCCTCACGGCCGTGGCCGACCTCAATCCCGCCACGCTCTCGTGGTTCGATTGCATCCCTTCGTGCACGCAGAAGACCACCGACTATAAGGCGCTGCTCGCCAGCCCGGACGTCGACGTGGTCTATGTCGCCGTCCCGCACAACCTGCATGAGCAGCTTTATTGCGACGTTCTCGCCGCCGGCAAAGACCTCTTCGCCGAGAAACCCTTCGGTATCGACCTCGCCTCCGCCCGCCGCATCCATGCCGCCGCCAAGGCCAGTGGTCGCTTCGTGCGCTGTAGCTCTGAGATGCCCTTCTTCCCCGGTGCCCAACGCGCCTTCGAGCTCGCGAAGTCTGGCTCAATCGGCCGCATCCTCGAAGTCGTCTCGGGCTTCCACCACAGCAGCGACCTCGACCCGACCAAGGCCGCGAACTGGAAGCGCCTTAACTCCATGTGCGGTGAAGGCGGCGCCCTCAACGACCTCGGCATGCACGCCTGCCACATCCCTCTGCGCCTCGGCTGGAAGCCCTCCCGCGTCTTCGCCCAGCTCCAGAAGGGTTACCCCCAGCGCCCTGACGGCAAGGGCGGCGTGACGAACTGCGATACCTGGGACAACGCCCTGCTCAATACCTGGATCAAGGCCGGTGAGCACGAAGTCCCCATGCGTCTCGAAATGAAGCGACTCATGCCCGGCGCCACCAATACCTGGTATATCGAAATCCTCGGGACAGATGGTGGCGTACGCTACAGTACCGCTGACACCAAAGCCCTCTGGCTCTTTGAGCGCGGCAAGGAACAGTTCTGGAAGCGCACCGAGCTCGGTTTTAGCACGCCCTTTAAGACCGTCACCGGCGGTATCTTCGAACCCGGCTTCGCCGACGTCATCCAGCAGATGTGGGCTGCCTTTCTGATGGAACGGGCTGGGCTACTCAATGGCCGCTTCGGCTGTGCTACGCCCGCAGAGGCTGTGGCCACCCACGAAATCTTTGCCGCCGCCCTGCAGTCGCAGGCCCAAGGTACCGTCGTCTCTCTCTAATTCTCATGCCCAAAACTTCTCGCCAAGGCGTCCTCGCCGTCGGCAATTTCATCGTCGACTACGTTAAGGTCATCGATGCCTACCCCGCCCAGGACATGCTCGCGAGCATCCTGAGCGAGTCGCGCTCCAATGGCGGCGGCCCGTACAATGTTCTTCGTGACCTTGCTGCCATGAAGGTCGAGTTCCCCCTCGCGGCGTGCGGCCTCGTTGGCAATGACCCCAACGGTCAGTGGATTAAACGCGACTGCCAGAACCACCGCATCGACGTCTCGCTCTTACACCTCAGCCAGGATTACCCGACGTCGTACACCGATGCGATGACCGTGCAGTCGACCGGACGGCGCACCTTCTTTCACTGCCGCGGTGCCAACGCCTACTTCGACGTCAAACACTGCTCGTTCAGTAAGACCAACGCCCGCATTCTGCACCTTGGGTACCTCATGTTGCTGGATCGTCTGGACAGCTTCGAGGGAGGCCAGACGGTGGCGGCGAAATTACTCTTCAATGCTCGCTCCGCCGGCCTCGAGACTTCGGTCGACATGTGCAGCGCGATGCATCCGGAGTTCCGTGAGATTGCGCTCAGCGCACTCCCGATGATCGACCACCTCACGATTAACGAAATCGAAGCCGGCCTGACCGTCGGCGAGGTCATCGACCCTAAGAATTCCGGCTGGCTACTGCGCACCGCGGAGCAGTTACTCTCCCTGGGCGTCAAGCAGACCGTCACGATTCACACCGAATACGGTGCCGTGTGTGCGACCGCCGATGGCCTTCGCCTGAAGCAGCCCTCGCTCAAACTCCCGGTCGGTTACAGCAAGGGCGCGACGGGCGCTGGCGACGCCTTTGCCGCGGGCATGCTCTTCGGCCTGCATGAACGCTTCGAAATACAGGAACGCCTCCGCCTCGCCGTCTGCTGTGCCGCCGCTTGCCTGCAGGACCCCACTCCCTCCAAGGGACTTCGTCCCGTGAAAGACTGCCTCGCCCTCGCCGACCAATTCGGCTTCGGAGAGTTTTAAGAGAACGGGGGGGCAAACACCGTGCCAAGGTGGAAAAGTGGAAAGGTGCACAGGTGGAGACAGGTGTAGGCAGGAGGGGACTAGTTGGCTGGAGTATGGTTGGCTAGGGGTTGTGCGGCGGCCTTCGGCCGACTGCTCATATTCCGCTTCCCCCTTGAACATTTCGCCCGCTTCCGTGTCCTAAAGCCGTCCCCATGAGCCTACCCCGTCTCATCGCTTTGGCCAGCTGCCTCGGCACCCTTACCGCGGCGGAAGTTCCGACGTGGGCGTTCGATGGGACAGCCCATCCAGCGCTCACCAACGTCGGCGGCGTAACGTTCGCACAACCCGGTCCCCGCCGTCCCGATTACCCGACCTTCGAACAGAAAAATGTCGCCGCTCGGTTCAACGGTAAAGGCGCCCACTTAGTTCTACCCGATGTGGGTCCAACCAGTGGTTTCGATTTCAAGAACGGCGATGCGATCACACTCGAGGCGTGGGTGAAACTCGACGAGCTTCGCAAGGGCGCGAATGTCTACCTCATTGGCAAGGGCCGCACCAAGACTGGATCCTCTAATCAGAACTGGGCGCTCCGCCTGCGTGAGATGTATGGCTCGGCCTGCCCCAGTTTCCTCTTTGCGACGTCCCCGACCGCCAACGACCAAGGCGACGATCGCTGGCATCGCTGGACCACCAAGAGCGGTATCGCCGACGATGGACGCTGGCACCACGTGGCGGTGAGCTATGTCTTCGGCGACCCAACCAGTGTCCGCGGCTTCGTGGATGGACAGGAAATCCCCGGTGCGTGGGACATGGGCGGCGCCACGAAGGAAGCACCCGTCAACGATGACGACTCGGTTTGGCTAGGCTCTTCCATGGGTGGAAGCGTTAATAATAGTTTTTCGGGCTGGCTCGATGAGGTCGCCCTGCACCGCCGCGCTGTGCCTACAAAGGAACTTACGACCCGCTTCAAAACAACCTTGCCCGCACTCGAGGTCGCCGTCGCCGCACCGCGCGACACCAGCGCCAACGCCGGCAATGACAGCGCTAACAACACCGGATTCAAGGCCACGCAGGGAGCCATCCCGACAGTCAAGGTCACCTCCTTCACCGATTGGACCAAGGTCCCAGCCGGCCAGGTACTCGTCCAACTCAGCGGCAACTGGAAGACGGATAAGAACGTCTGGCCGACCGAAGCCTTACCGACCACCGAAAGTTACGAAGCACCTGCGTTCGGCTTCTTCCGCACACCCCACTTCTACGTGTCAACGGGCGTACGCGGCGATCGTGGAAGTCCGTATTTCTTCCGCGCCGCAGCCAAGATCCACCTACCGGCCGGCAAGCATCGGCTCCTGCTCCGTGGACGCGGCGCCGCGGCCCTATTCATCAACGACCAGCTCGTCCTGAAGACGCCCTTCCCTCCGGGCGGCTCCGACGATAAACCGGTCAAGGTGCAGGATAAGTTCCTCGATCTCGGTCCGACGTTCCGTTTCGCACCGCCTGGCAATCGTGAGGCTTGGTGTGAATTCACGAGTACCGGTGGCGAACAGCGCATCGTCCTCGAAACGGTCGTTGGCTACGTTATCAACGCGAAGTCGCGCCGTCGGGCCGAGCTCGGCGAAACGGTCGCAGCAATTTCACTCGAGGGCACAAACACTTGGAAGCTACTTGGCCCCGCCGCCACCAACGCGGCTTACAATGACTCAGGCTGGTCTGCCTTTGCCCAACAAGAAGAGGCCCGGCTCGCCCAGTTGGATGCCCACCATCGCGCCCAAGCCCGTACCACCGAAGCAGAATACTGGAAACAGCGTCGTACGGCCGCCCAAGCTTGGTTGGCTAAGACGGCCGAGACTCCCGTGCCTCCGCTGCCCGCCGGCTTCACCGCGGGCAACGCCATCGACGCGTTTATCGCTGAGAAGCTCGTCGCTTACCAGCAAACCGTCAAAGCTGACACTAGTGGCATCGACTTTTACCGACAAGTTTGGCCGACCTTCGAAAGCAAATGCCTCGAGTGCCACCAAGGTGCCAAGTCGAAGGGCGGACTCCACCTCGACACGCTAGCTGGCGCGCTCAAGGGCGGTAAAAGCGACGGACCCGCCGTGACGCCGAAGGATGCAGCGAAGAGCGCCCTTTGGACGCGCGTCTGCTCGACCGACAGCGATGAGCGCATGCCACCCAAGGGCCCCGGTCTTTCCGCCAACGAAAAAACTATCCTCGAACGGTGGATTAAGGCAGGTGCCCCGTGGCCCGAGTTCCGTCCTCAGCCGACGAAGCTCGCGCCGTTATCATCCGACCTCGCCTTCCTCCGCCGCGTGACCTTCGACGTTGTCGGGGTGCCGCCTTCGGCCGCAGAGATTACAGCCTTCGAAGCAGACCGCTCATCTGACAAACGTGCCAAGGTCATCGACCGCCTCCTCGCCGACCCCCGTGCCGCCGACGCCAGCATGGGTACTTGGCAGGACGTCCTCGCCGAGAACCCAAACATCCTTAACCCGACGCTCAATAACTCGGGTCCGTTCCGTTGGTGGCTCCACGAAAGCCTGCTCGACCACAAGCCACTCGACCTACTCGTCACTGAACTCGTGCGCCTGAAGGGCAGCGAACGCTTCGGCGGCCCTGCGGGCTTCGGCATGGCCTCGCAGAACGACGTCCCCATGGCGGCGAAAGCGACTGTGCTAACATCCGCCTTCCTTGGGGTCGACGCCAAGTGCGCGCGCTGCCACGACTCTCCCGCGACGTCGACCAAGCAGGAACAGGTCTTTGCCCTCGCAGCCTTACTCGAAACCAAAGGCGTGAAGGTCCCGGTCACCAGCAGTGTGGCCATGGACAAACTCCGCGAGGGCGGGCGCAAGCCCCTCATCGAAGTAACGCTCGCACCTGGTGCAACGGTGCAACCGCATTGGCCCTTCCCAGAGTTCGCGACGGAGAGCGTGGCCGACGAACTCGCGCTCGATCCGCATGACCCACGCGATCGCTTGGCGACCTTGCTGACGGCGCCACAGAACGAGCGCTTCGCTCAGGTCATGGCCAACCGCCTCTGGGCTGGCCTGATGGGCCGCGGGCTCGTCGACCAAGCCGGCGATTTCGAACGCAGCCGCACGACGCACCCCGCCCTACTCCGCTGGCTCGCCCGTGAGCTGGTCCGCAGTGGCTATGACGCCGACCACGTGCGCCGGCTCATCCTTAATTCCCACGCCTACCAGCGAGGCGATGAACCGACCGCGAAGTCCCAGCCCGAACTCTACGCCGCCCGCGCACCGCGCCGCCTCTCCGCCGAACAGGTGGTCGATGGTCTCTTCGCCGCCACGGGCAAACCTCTCCACACCGAGGAGGTCAGCCTCGACATCGATGGCATCCGTGAATCGGACAACTCCATCTCACTCGGCCAACCAAACCGCGCGTGGATGCTCGCTTCGACGTCCAACGAGCGTGACCGCCCCGCGCTTGCCTTACCGCGCATCCAAGCGGTCTGCGATGTACTCGCTGCCTTCGGCTGGCGCGCGAGCCGGCCAGACCCACTCACGGATCGTGATATCGCTCCGAACTCTCTTCAACCAGCCATCCTCGCTAACGGGGTGATGGGCACTTGGCTGACGGGCCTAAGCGACGATCATGGGACGACGCAACTCTGCGTGGAGGCCAAGTCGCCCGAGGCACTGACCGTGGCGCTTTTCCTCCGCGTGCTCACGCGCCGCCCCACGGCCAAGGAACTGCAACTCTACGCCGAGCGCCTCCGCCCCGGCTTCGCTGAGCGCACGCTTGTCGCCACGCCGATGATCGTCGGCACGCCCCCACCCCGCCGGCCAGCCTATTACGTTTCTTGGTCTAACCACCTCGATAAGGAAGCGACCTTGGTCCGCCAGCAGCAGACGGATGACGCCCGCCGCGGCGACCCGGCCACGAGCCGCCTCCAGCCTGCCTGGCGCCAGCGCGCCGAAGATGCCCTCTGGGCGCTGGTCAATTCACCCGAATTCCTTTACCACTAAACTTATGGAACGCCGCACCTTCCTCACCGCCCTAGGCCTAGCCCCGTTCGCCGCACAGCTGCCAGGCGCCACCACCGTCCACGCCCCCAAGGGCAAGGCCGAGCATTGCATCTTCATTTGGCTCGGCGGTGGCATGGGCCAAATCGACACCTTTGACCCCAAGGCGCTCGGTGATAACAAAGCCACCAAGAAGAAGGCCGGCTCACTCTACCCTTCAATTGAGACCTCCGTAGCAGGCGTCCGCGTCTGCGAGCACCTCCCGCGCACGGCTAAGCTCATGGAACACGTCACCGCCGTGCGCTCGGTCCACCACAAGGTCATCGACGAACACGCTTTTGCCACGAACCTGGTCCACACGGGGCGCATGGTGAGCGGTAACGCCATCTACCCGTCCATCGGTTCCATCGTCGCGCACCGTCGCGGGGCCGTCGACCCGAAGGTCCCGGCCTACATGCTCATCGGCTTCCCGAACATCAGCCGCGGCCCGGGCTTCCTGGGCGTCAAGGATGGCTATATTTACTTGGTCGACACGCAGACGGGTCCCGCTGGCTTTGCACGGCCCGACGGGCTCACGGGCGACCGCGAGGCCGACCGACGGGCCCTGCTCGCCGCCACAGGCGAAGCGGCAGCCGATTCCGCCTTGGCTGAATACGCCGAAGCCCAGCGCGAAGCCTTCCGCCTCGCGGGGCCATCGTTCATGAAGCACTTCGACCTCACGAAAGAACCGGTGGACCTCCGCGCGTCCTACGGCGGCGAGTTCGGCCAGCGCTGCCTCTTGGCCCGTCGGCTCGTCGAGGGCGGGGTACGCTTCATCGAAGTCTCTCACAACCTGAACTTCATCAACGGCACTGGCTGGGACGCGCACAATGACGGCATCACCAACCAACACGTCCTGATCCGCGAGCTCGATAACGCCCTCGCCGCGCTGACGACCGACCTTAAGTCCAAGGGCCTACTCGACAAGACGCTCATCGTGGTCGCGACGGAGTTTGGCCGTCCGGCGGAATTCGACGGACGCGGCGGCCGCGGCCACCAAGGCACGGCTTTCTCAATGGTCCTCGCCGGCGGCGGCCTCAAGCACTGCGGCGCCTACGGCTTCACGGATGACCTCTCCAAGAAGGTGGTGGAGAAACCGGTCAGCGTGCCCGACTTCCATGCGACCATACTCGCAGCGATGAACGTGGACACGAAGCATGACCTCATGGACGGCGCCCGCCCGGTACCTATCACGGACGGCGGCAAGCCGATCGCGGAGTTATTCGGCTGAAGAAGCGAGGGGGCCGAACAAACACAGTGCAAAGGTGCAAAAGTGGAAAGGTGCACAGGTGGAGACAGGTGTAGGCAGGAGGGGACTAGTTGGCTGGAGTATGGTTGGCTTGGGGTTGTGCGGCGGCCTTCGGCCGACTGCTCATATTCCGCTTCCCCTTTGGCTCTTATTCCGGTCCCCCTTTTAACTCCCTTTTAAACGTTCTGTCTCGGACAGCGGATAGGAGTTGGCGGATAGCGGTTAGCGTACCCTGCCATCTTCCCAATCCGTACTCTGTACTCTGTACTCTGTAATCCGTAATCCGCTAGGACAACACGCAGTACTGCCCCTACCTTTAAATCCCGCCTTATTTCGCCCTGCGAAAAAGAGTGGTGCTCCCGTTGGGAGTCGAACCCAAATCGCCGGCTTCGGAGGCCAGAATTCTATCCATTGAAATACGAGAGCGTCTTGTCATTCAAACAAGCGGACTGCAAAGGAGTCAAATACTTCCCGAAAGAGGCTATTTGGCGGACTTTACCGCACCGGACTTCGCTCCACCTTTGGCATCCTTTAAGGGGTCGGGCTCCGGCTCCATCCGCTCGGGCACCGCCACGATACGCGGGACCTTGCGATCAGGGTCGGGCACGATGAACAACAGATGACGCTGGCCAGGTTCTTTCACCCAGCTCGAACGCATCAGCGGTACGCTCTCAGTCTCACCTGCCTCCGGCGCAACGTCCACGAGTACATGGTAAATATCCCCAGCCTTACCCGGTGGTAGTTGAATCGCGGTCTGGCGGGGGGTGATGACGGCTTGGGCCGTACCGAGCTTCGAAAAGATTGTGCGCCCGCTGAGGTTAAACCAAAGCACCGCGCCTTCCGGCGCCTTGGTCCGCGAGAACTCGACAGGGAGCATGCGAAACGCCAAGGGGCCCGCTTCACCCGTCGGGAGCAGCACGACGAGTGGGGCATTCATGCCGTCTGGGATATCCACGAAGGGTGCGTCGGCCGGCAAGGGTTCAGCCTTGGTTGGTTCCTTGGTGGTCGCATACACCCGCACAAGGCCCGCCGTGAGCGCTAAGCGCTTAGTCGAAATCGAGAGACGCGGTAGATCGACTTCTTTGATTTCCTTCCCTACTACGAGAAAAACGCTCGCGGGGGCATCGTCCGGGGCCTGCACGTAGAGCAGACGGAGTGACCGAGAGGCTGAACCTTCCTGGGCCGAGACGATCGCGGCCCAGCCAGTCAGGAGGAAAAGAAAGGGGCGGATCATAGGTCTTTAGGAGCTAGCCAACGGAAAGAGACGAGGCGCACACGCCGACCGAGGATAGCGTTGACGCGACGGTTATTCGACGAGGTCGGTAAAGTGACATCGCCTAACGGGGCTTCATGCGCCGGGACGGTAGCGTCCACGTAGTCAGGGATGCGCTGGTAGACGGCTTCGCACCACACCTTAGCGGTCGAACCGTTGACGAGCTGCGAAGTGCCCATGGCACGGACGACGAAGGTTTCATCACGGACGCTGATGACCGGCGAGAGGCGATCGAGGACGTCGGCCTGACGGGGCCAGCCGGGGAAACCAAAGGTGGAGGAGCCTTCCGCGGCCTTGGGGTGAAGGTAATCACCCTTCGACCCAGCACCAGAGCTCGTCCAGTCACCGAGCGGGAGCTGCTGATCTAACCCACCAAAATCGCCGACCTTACTCGTGATCTTGCCAAGGTTCTTCGCGTTCACCGCTGGGTTAAGGCTGCTGATATTCTCCAGTGCCTTCAGGGCGGTACCCAAAGCCCCACTCAGCGTCGGGTCCAAGGGATTACCTGGCTGCGGAGTCGCCAGCTGACGATTCACGAATTCAGAGAGCGAGAGGAACGGGCCGCGGACCTTAACCTGCTTCACAATCTCCACGGCGAGCCTCTCGAGTTGGGTATCGGTGAGCGCAGCAAAACCCAGCACGGCACCGGAAGAACCGCCGGCGGTGACGGGCCCTTCGTGGGCAATGGACATACGGGCTAAGGGGTTATTCACGGCCGTGGCAACGCTGACCGTGCTATTACCGGGCTTGATGTACGGCACGGAAGTCGAACGGAGGTTACCGAGCAAGGCACGCCAAGCGACGACCGAGGTGCTGTTCACGTTAAACTGGCCAGGGACGCGCAAGGTCGCCGCCACGCGCTGGTAAGCGACAGGCTGCGCTGGGATACCGGAGAAACCGCTCGTGCCGGTCACCGCGAGGTCAAAGAGTGCGGCGTTCGCATTCGGCAAGAACCACGAGTTCGGTAAGGTCGTCGTGCCCGCGGCAAAAGAGGTCCAATTCTTCTTCAGGCTGGTCATGACCTCCGTATTCCAGACGTGCTCGGCGCCCTGGGACGGACGCAGCGAGGCCCAATCCGCGGGCAAGGGAGCCAGCGACGAGAAGAACCAATCGTCGAAGAGGACGTGGTTCAGGCAGTAGCTGTCGTCGTGCTGCAGAAATGCTTGGTGAATCTCATCGCGACTGCGTAAGTTACCCGCCATATCAATCCAGCGACCGACGGCGTCGTCCGGCGGCAAGATCGGCGAAGCGTCGGCATTACCGATGAGTCCATAATGGAACGGCGGAGCGGGGTTGGTCGCGCGGATATCGCACCCCTGTAGTCCCGGAATCGACTGCACGGGCTTCACGGGGAGTTCCGCCACGGCGGCACGCTGGAGGCCAGTCGTGGGATCGAGGCCCGTGAGGATGAAACCGCCGTAATTGCTCGTGGGATCCGACTGCGGGCCGTTGAGGTCCGCGAAGCCCGTCATCGGCAGGAAGTAGAGGTCATACGGCGCATTCGCAGGATTCATCGCGCCCGCATACTGCACGCCACTGTTCGCAGAAGAATAGAAGCCGCCGACCCCTTCCCCATACTGGCCCACCATCGACACGGTGCTGGTATCGGCGACGTTGGCTGAAGCATACGGGAAGGCCGTGAGGACTCCGGCGGACTTCAGCCCGATCTCCGTATAGGTCGTAAAGGGCGAGGCCTGCAGGAAGCCCTTCGAAACGGTCTTCACCCCGGTACGGCTATTGTATTGCGACACGCCGTCATTGGAGAGGCGCAGGCCGAAGGCGAAGGTCCCAAACGCGCGCGGGGCCGCCGCCGCATCCGCCATGGTCTGCTGGAAGGGATACGGCGCATCCAGGCCGTAGAGCTGCTGGAACTGTGCGGTGCTCGTACCGACGAAACTGAAGCGTACCGGAGAATATCTATAATTAGCAGGGTAGAAGTCGTAGTAGATGCCATCGCGGGCGACGGTCGTGTTATCGATGTTCTTGACCAACTGATAACGGAGGGACCCGGCGCCCGACGGCGTTCCTGGCAAGGTCATCTGCCAACCGGAGCGACCACTCGCGACATAGCCTGGGGTGAGGTTGTAAGTGCCGCCAGAGCCCAAGGGAATCGAGATTGGGTTGCCCTCATTCATCGCAAAGACGCGTGTCTGACCAGGATCTAAAGTAATTTCCGAACCACCGCCGATGCGGAGCGTCACGCCGCCAGGAAAGTAGGAGCCCACGTGCTGCGTGACGCCGAAGCCGGCGCCGTCACTGCAGTTGATGTAAATCGGCAGGGACTGCCACTTACAGTAGGCGTTAAAACTGGGGACGGTGAGACGGACGTTAAAAGGATTCCAGAGCGTGACGACAGGCTGCGCAATGAAAGCTGCACTGGAACCCGAGGCCGACGAGGCGAAGACGTACTGAATACGGGCAATGAGGGGGTGACGATGGATACGCTCGTAATAGCTATACAGGCCTCCCGCGTTGGTCACCACCTCGGGCTGCGGCGGGAGCATCGTGGTGACGCCAGCTAGTTGCGGGTCCGGGTTCGTGACGTATTTACGATAGTGCAGGCAGAAGTCGGTGAGGTAGGCCCAGCTGCGGATGGGCGGGAAGGATGACAGGGACGCGTAGCCGCCGAAGTTCGTACCGCCGTCCGACGCGACGCCCGCCCCTGTGCCCCCGAGCGAACCGTAATCGGACCACCAATACATCAGCGCGTGGCGACGACGATTACCGATGCCGCCGGCAGGAAACTGCGCGTCAGGCAGTGGACGCTGGAACGCGAGGTCGTAATCCGGATCGCCGCCATTGCGCGGGAGCTTCGCGGGCTTGAGGCGGAAGAGCGGCATCTTGCCCTGACGGCTAGAGTCGAGGACGTTGGCCCAATCCCAAGTTTCGGTGAACAGTGAAAGGTCCTTCCGCAAGCCACCGGTTGCCGTGTTCGTCAGCAGGCCTTCGCCGTAGAGACTGACATCATGGAAACCAGCCTTGGCCAGCGGGGTCGGGGTCGCGTTCTTCAGCGCGTCGGTCAGGCGCGAGGCGTCTGCGGGCGTCGGTAAGAGGGGCACCGTCGGCGTCGATAACGGCTGATTGACGGGCATCGGCACAGCATTCGCGATGAGCGCTGGATAGCCGATGGCTTCCAGGTCCGGCGCGCCGAAGGTCTTCGCACGCTGCGCCCAATCGAGGTTGTTCGAGCCCGCGGAAGTGGTGGCGACGTTCGGGATGAGCAGACGGACTTTCTGATTCTCGCCGCCGACCCACCAACAGAAATACCCCTGCGTGCCATCCGTCGTCGAACTCGCGGGCTGGCCGTCGACGAACGAAATCGGCGTCGCGTGAATCTGTCGGACCGCTAGCGGATCGGTCGCCGAACCGACGAGGGGAACGCTACTGGTATTCGCGACGACCGCAGGCGGAGCCGGGGGCTTGACGGCTGTGCCGTTGGGCAAGGTGAACGTGGCGTTACCATAACCCATCTGATTCGAAAGCATCCAACCAAGGAAACGCGCGGTCGGTGCCGAGGTGGTATTAAAGGCCTTCAGCTTCGAGGAGTAGTCGGGCTTTTGCGGACGGCCAGCGTAGCGGCTATTCGCACGGATGTCGTGGTCATTACCTTCCCAACTCCGCCAGACGCCCATCACGGGATACTCGAAGGGATCCGCCCCCGGCGTGGAGACCGAGGAGATAGCCGGATCATCGTAGAGGGAGGCGGAGGCGGACACGCGGGTATCCGGGCCGAGGCGTTCTTGGAGTGCGGCGCCCGCCAAGCGGACGGCCCCCATGGCATTGAGCCGAGCCACGGCTTCGGCCTGCTTGATGGAAGCCAACGAGGACTCGACCTTGAGGAAGGAGGCGAGCACGACGACCACCATCACCATCATGGTCATGATGACCATGGATAGCACGAGGGAGAACCCCTGCCGTGGGCGGGGAGACTGTAAGGGGGTAGACTTCACCGTGACGTTACAAAATTAAACAACCCCTCGGACCTTGACCAGCGAATTACCCTATTTGAGTGAGAAAGACGCCTCCTCTCCCTCCACCCTTCCCCTTACTTCGCCGGTAACGTTCGGTCGGCAAAATCGAGGTAATGCTTCCAATCTTCCTCGGTGACATCGTGCTTACCGGCACGGTTATGGTAACCGAGGTCCTGCCCGACAGCCACGCCAACGGCGGGCGGCTCGGTCACCCCCAAGCCTTGGCGTCCCAGGAGTTTGAAGACGGGTTCAGCATACAAGGCCCGAGAAACTCGCCCTTGGGGTCAGCCCAACGGTCTTCGACAGCGCTGGCGACGTAGAGTGGACGGGGAGCCGTCAGCGCGAGGACGTAATGCTGGTCCAGCGGCATGCGATCCTCGTGCTCGGCATAGGTGACATACTTGGGCGCGAACCAATGCGGGAAGCCACGGCCTTTATAATATCCAGCGATGACGCCGACCGTCTCACCAAAGATACGCTTACCGAGCGCGGCACCACCGCAACCAGACTCATTCGAGACGACGAGCGCGAAACGGGTGTCCTGCGCACCAGCCCAGAGGGAAGCCTTCCCGAGGCGGGAATGTCCAATCACCGCGACGCGTTTGGCATCGACGGCGGGATTACGCTCCAAGGCGTCGAGCGCGCGTGAGAGGCCCCACGCCCAAGCGCCGATACAGGCCCAATCGTTGTCAGCACGGACCGCGGCGGGATCCTTCGACGCATAGGCGGCGCGGATGCCTTCCTTCCAACCCTCTGGATGATCCGGCTCAAAATCACCGCAGTAGACCGTGGCCAAACCGTACCCACGCGAGACCAGCAGTTCCGCCTGCCAGCGCGACGCCTGGAGACCGCGACCTTTGGCGGTGGCGCGGTTGTTCGACGTGACGTCGGCCCACTGCTTCGACACCCACGTCGAAGGCAAGAGCACGGCGGGGTCGTTCACGGTCGTGTGGTTGCCGCCGAAATTCAGTCCGAGAAACACGGGCGATGGGCCCTTCGCACCGTTCGGCGTATAGAGCAATAAGTCAAAGACGAGGCCGTCCTTGCCGCTGGGACGTACCTTATACTGCGTGCGCGTGGCCTTGCCACCGAGGGCATTCTTATCCGACTCCACCACCTCGATGATCGGCGCATCTTTCGGCGCAGCGGCCGCCGGGGTCACCCCGTAGATGTGATCCTGGACCAGCTTCATCACCTCACCTCGGCGCGTCTCGTTCCATTCCTTCGCCGTGGTCACCTTGTGGCCATCATTGGCGATCAGCACGTCAGGCACCGTATACGGCGGCACCTTCGCCTCATCATCGATTGCCGGAGGCATGACTGCGGCCAGGAACAGCAGGGGGAGGAGCATAGCGCGACTATGGGGGTGGCCAGATACAGTGCAAACGTGCAAATCGGCCTCTCATACGCCTCGCGGGCTACCGCCCGCGCTCCCAAACTTCGAACGTATACTTCAAACCATCGACTTCGCCGTCCTTCGACCAGGCAAGTTTAGTGAAGTGCCGATGCCAATCCGCCGGGAAGAAGCGATCACCGGAGAAGTCGCGGTGGATACGCGTGATGAAAAGTTTGGAGCAGAGCGGCAAGCCTTCGGCGTAGATGCGCTCGCCGCCCGTGATCCAGGTCGGGCCCGTCCACGGCATGGTCTCCGCGAGAGCCACGGCTGAGGTCAGGTCGGAGACTCGTTCCGCCCCGGGGAAGGCCTTGGCTGGGTCGCGGGAAACGACCACCGTCCCCCGCCCCTCCAAGGCCTTGCCGAGCTCGGCATAGCAGGCCGGGCCCTCGATCATGACCCCGCCCTTGGTTTGGTCCAAAAACCACGCCAGGTCCTCAGGGATATGCCACGGAAGGCGCCCTTCCCGACCGATTACGCCGTTTTGGGCGACGGCGACGATGCACTGGATGGGCTTAGCCACGCCGCAGGGTTAGGCGGAAATCGGGCCTGTGCAAGCGCAAGGGCGGGTGCCTCGACTGATTGACAGCGGCCAAAGGGCTTACCAAGGTGGCGGGATGATTACCTGGCTCCAAAACGCCACCTCCAAGCACCACCGTCTGATCTTCAGCTTCCTGCTCGTCGTGATTGTCGGCTCGTTCGTCTTCTACGGCTACGGCACGAGTGGCGCAACGGACACCAACACCCGGATATACCTCGGGTACGACCTCAACAACGCCAAGCTCCAGACCCGCTACCGTGACTCCCTCGCGTTCGCGAGTTTCACCGGCCAGCGCAACGAAGGTCGTTCCCTCTTCCAGTATGTCGCCGAGCTCAGCCTTGCCGACTCCCTCCGTATCCCCAATCCTTCCGATAGCGAAGTGCGTAAGCTCGCCCTCCTCGCGACCGCGGGCGCCGACGGCAAGGAGAACCTCGATAACCTCAACAAGTTCGTCGACTACGCCACCAAGGCCCTCAACACCTCCGACGTCGAGACCCGCGCACGCTTTGAAGGCTACCTGCAGGACTCCTGGCGCGTAAACAAGTCCGTCGCCCTACTCTCTGGCCCCGGCCACGCCACCACCGCCCAAATCAAGCGCCTCATCCAGCGCGAGAAGACGCTCTGGACCGTCGACGCGGCGACCTTCTCCAACGCCAACTTCAAGACGACCGTCGCGGACGACGAAGCCAAGGCTAAGGCTGCTTTCGAAGCGAACAAGGAAGCCTACCGCCTCCCCGCCAAGGTCGAGGTCACCGTGGTATCCTTCACCAAGACCGAGCCCGACACTTCCGCCATCACCGACGACGAGATTGTCCTCGAGGGCTACAACGTGGCCGAGAAGTTCAAGTTCGAGCCAGGCAAAATCAAGGAACAGGCGCTCGCTCGCCGTGCGGATATTGAGAAAATCATCCGGGCCGACCGCGCCCTCCGCAACCTCGCTGGCAAGATGGGCGAAGAGCTCGGCGACAAGTTCCCGACGGAAGCCCACAAGGCCGACTCCAAGGCCTTCAACGCCTGGCTCACGGCCCAAGGAGCCAAGCTCACGACCCTCGCTGCCTACGAAGTGAACAACCCTCCGACCCAAGCCAAGATCCCTGCCGAAGCCCTCCGCCTCGCCAGCGAGTTGACTGAAACAGAATGGCGCACGGATATGTTCCGCGCCGAAGACGCCGCCATCTTCGTACTCCTCAACAAGCGCATCGAATCCCGCCTCCCGGCCTTTGAAGAAGTTAAGGCCCTCGCGCTATCCAACTGGCGCAGCAACGAGCGCGGCCGCCTCCAGGCTGAAGAGCTCAGCCGCATCACTAAGCGACTCCAAGAAGATGCCGCCGCCGGCAAGGCCTTCACCGAAAGCGCCAAGGCCCTCGGCCTAACGACTTCGACGCCCGCCCCCTTCACCGTCGTGACGACGCCTGAGAACCTCTCCGGCATCAACGAAAGCACTGGCCAAGTCCTTGAAGTCGCCGGCGTCGGCAAGATCACCACGGGCATTCGCACTGGCAACGGCGACACCGTCTTCCTCCGCGCCGCCAAGGCCGAGAAGCCGAAGGACGACGCCACCGAAGTTGAAGTCAAGCAACTCGTCGCCCGCTTCACGCAGCGCAACGCCTACTTCACCGCCCAAGGCCTCGTGCAGGAATTGACGGAAGTGCCGGAAGAGAAGAAATAAGCGAAGGAAGTCGGAGACTTCCGACAAGGGGACTGGTACAGACTAGATGCAGTGCAAACGTGCAAAGGTGGAAATGTGCACAGGTGAAGAAGCGAGGGGACTGGTGGGCTGGAGTATGGTTGGCTAGGGGTTGTGTGGCGGCTTCGCCGCCTGCTATCTTTCCGCTTTCCCGTTTCGCTCCCTTTGCACGACTTCGCATCTCAGGTAGGGGCGCGACTGCGTCGCGTCCGTTCGCCTGTAGATGTCCGCAGCTCCACGCCTCTGCATGGAGGTAGGGTTGGCACTGCGTGCCAACCTAGCTGCCCCTGCATCGTCCAACCGCCAGCCGCTAACCGCCACCACCCGATCTGGGTAGGGGCAAGGCTTCGCCTTGACCTCCTCCGCAGGAGGGCGCGGTAAACCACGCCCCTACCCAATGACGGTGGTAGCGGATAGCGTCCCCTACCTCCTTCCCAATCCGCACTCTGTAATCTGTACTCTGTAATCCCCGAGGACAGCACGCGGTACTGTCCCTACCTCAAGGCATAAGCGGCCGCAGGCCGCGGCCATTCCCCCAGCCTTGTTTAACATTTTGCACCTTTCCACCTTTGCACCTTTGCACTGCATCTAGCCCATCCCCCACCCCCCTATCCCCTATCACCCTGTTCCCTATCACCCTGTTCCCTATCACCCTGTTCCCTACGCCTTCGCCTTCGCCCAAGAGTCCTTGAGCGTGACGGTGCGGTTGAAGACGGGCTGGCCGGACTGGGAATCTTTGGTGTCGGTGCAAAAGTAACCGATGCGCTCGAACTGCACGCGGGTACCGGGCGCCACCGCGAGGAGCGCAGGCTCGACCTTGCCGCGAATAGCCTGCAGCGAAGTAGGATTCAACAGGGTGCGCCAATCGGAGCCTTCCGGAATGTGTTTCATGTCCTCCTGCGCGAAGAGGCGGTCGTAGAGGCGGACTTCGACATCGCCGGCCTGCGCTTCGGAGACCCAGTGGATCGTGCCCTTGACCTTACGTCCGTCCGGAGAGTCGCCGCCGCGGGTGGCGGGATCATAGGTGCAACGGACTTCGACAACCTTACCAGCGGCGTCCTTGACGCAACCAGTGCAGGTGACGAAGTAGCCCCAGCGGAGACGGACTTCCTGGCCGGGGGTGAGGCGGAAATACTTCTTCTCCGGGATCTCCATGAAGTCCGCCCGCTCGATGAGCAGGGTCTTGGAGAACGGTACCTGGCGGCTGCCCGCGGCTGGGTCTTCAGGGTTGTTCTGGGCCTCGAGGAGTTCAACCTGACCTTCCGGGTAGTTCTCGATGACGAGGCGGACGGGGTCCAGCACCGCCATGAAGCGGGATGAGGTCTTGTTGAGGTCGTCGCGCACGGCGTGCTCGAGGAGCGCGACGTCCGACAGCGAGTTATGCTTGGTGATGCCGACGGTCTCGCAGAACTTACGGACGGCGGCCGGCGTGTAGCCGCGGCGACGCAGGCCCGAGATGGTCGGCATGCGGGGATCGTCCCAACCGGAAACGCGCTTCTCTTGCACGAGCTCGAGCAGGTTGCGCTTGGACATGATGGTGTAGGTCAGGTTGAGGCGGGCGAACTCGATCTGCTGCGGCTTGGCCGGGGTATCCAGTGTGCGCAGGAGCCAATCGTAGAACGGACGGTGCACCTCGAACTCAAGCGTGCAGATGGAATGGGTGATGCCTTCGTACGCGTCCTCGAGCGGGTGGGCGTAGTCGTACATCGGGTAGACGCACCACTTGTCGCCGGTGTTGTGGTGGTGGGCCTTGCGGATGCGGTAGATGACCGGGTCGCGCATGTGCATGTTCGGCGACGCCATGTCGATCTTGGCGCGCAGCACGGCCTTGCCTTCGTTGTATTCGCCGCGGGTCATGCGCTCGAACGCCGCGAGGTTGTCCTCCACCGACGCATCGCGCGTCGGGCTGGCCTTGCCGCCGTGCTTCTCGTCGCCGTGGTATTCCCGAATCTGCTCCTGCGAAAGGAAGCAGACGTACGCCTTGCCGAGCTTGATCAGTTGGATGGCGTCCGCATGCATGCGGTCGAAGTAGTTCGAAGCCTGGTAGTAGTGCTGCCCCCAGTCGAAACCGAGCCAGCGCACGTCTTCCTGGATCGAATCGACATACTCGACCTCTTCCTTGGTCGGGTTGGTGTCGTCCATACGGAGGTGGCAACTGCCCTGATACTCCAGCGCGAGGCCGAAGTTGAGGCAGATGGACTTCGCGTGGCCGACGTGCAGGTAGCCGTTCGGCTCTGGCGGGAAACGCGTGATGACCTTGACGTGCTTCCCGGCCGCAAGGTCGGTGTCGATGATTTGCTGGATGAAGTGGCGATGCGCTTCGGTAGACATTGCAAAAGTGGTTAAGCGGCGTAGGTCTGGAGACGGGCGAGCGTGGTGTCGCGACCGAGGACGCGCAGGACGCCGAGGAGGTGGGCGCCACCGCCCTGCCCGGAGATCGCGAAACGCGCGGGCGCGAAGTAGTCGGTCGGCTTGCGGTTGTTGGCGGTACCGACCGCGGCAAAAGCGGCTTCGAGCGCGGGCTCGGTCCATTCGGCGGCCTCGAGCGCGGGCAAGAGCTCGCGGATGCGGGCCACCGGATCGCCGCCCTTCTTGGTCAGGTTGGCGACCGCGCCTTCGTCCTTCTTGAACTCGGCCGTGAAGAAGAAGCCCATGAACTCAGGCAAGTGCTCGAGCGAGTTCACCTTCTCCTGCACGATGCCGAGGACCTCGGCGAGACGGGCGTCGGACACCGTGGCATCGATGACCTTGGTCTCGAGCAGGATCGGACGCGCCAACGTGGCGAACTCCGCCGCAGGCAGGCCGCGCAGGGTCTGGGCGTTGACGTGCGACATCTTGCGCTCGTCGAAGCGGGCGTTGGACTGGTGTACCGCAGAGATCTCGAATTGGCGGACGATTTCGTCGATAGGGAGGACTTCCTTGCCGTCGGCGGGCGTCCAGCCGAGGAGGCAAAGGTAATTGCGCACGGCGGCCGGCAGGTAGCGACGCTGCTGGTATTCCTCGATGAGGGCGCCGCGGTCGCGCTTGGACATCTTGCCTGGGCCGTCGGTCTTGAGGATGAGCGGGATGTGGGCGTACTTCGGCGGCTCGACGCCGAAGGCCTTGAAGAGCTCGAGGTGCTTCGACGTGTTGGACAAGTGGTCCTCGCCGCGGATCACGTGGGTGATCTGCATCTCGATGTCATCGACCACGTTCACGAAGTGAAAGACCGGCTCACCGTTGGAGCGGAAGATCACGAAGTCACGGTCCTCGGCGCGCTCGACGCGGCCGCGCACCATATCATCGAGCACCATCGGAGCGGCGTCGACCTTCTCGATCTCCCTCTTCAGGTGATCATCGAAGACCGTGGAGCGGGCGCCCTCGAGGCGGAGCCACCAGGCGCCGTCCTTTTCGTAGGCGCGGCCCTTGGCGGCGAGCTCCTTCAGCTTCGTCTGATAAAGCTCGGTACGCTGCGACTGGAAGTACGAGCCAAAAGCGCCGCCGACCTCGGGACCCTCGTCCCAATCCATCCCCAGCCAGCGCATGGAGTCCATGATCACTTGCAGGAAAGCCTCGGAGTTGCGCTCCTTGTCCGTGTCCTCGATGCGCAGGATGAACTTGCCGCCCGTGTGGCGGGCATAGAGCCAGTTGAATAAGGCCGTACGGGCGCTTCCGATGTGGAAGAAACCGGTGGGACTAGGAGCGAAGCGGACGCGGACTTGGGACATGAAAAACGTGGTTGCCAGCGGGAAAACCCCACCGAAGCGATAAGCCAGCATTTGGACGCAGAAACCCCTCTGGGGGAAGAGGAAAGTAGCCTGACATCCACCGCTTCGAGTGCGGAATACCGCCGGAACGCTGTAAACCCGCCATCCCAACCAATCTCCAACCTTGACGCACACCCCTCCCCGCCTTTGATACGCCCCTCAGCTGGTCAACAAGGAGAGGTGGCAGAGTGGTCGATTGCGCAGCATTGGAAATGCTGTGTACCGCAAGGTACCGAGGGTTCGAATCCCTCCCTCTCCGCCAGCTGGGACCGGTTCGATAAACTTACCTAACCAGGCAAGTCCAACGGACCCTTTTTGCTCACCGGAGGGATGAGAACCCTTGGGTTCGGTGAGCGCCTTTAGGCCGAACAGACGATGCCAAAGGCATCGGGCCGGAGGCCTGAAGCGAAGCGCAATCAATCCCTCCCTCTCCGCCAGGAAACTTAGATGCAAGGGTACTGGGTTATCGGGTTGTGGGTATCGTGAATGGCTCTGCCTCGGGTAGGGTCAGCACTGCGTGCTGACCTAGTTGCCACTAAGGTAGGGGCAAGGCTATGCCCTTGCCCTCCACCCTAGGAGGGCGCGGTAAACCACACCCCTACCACATTTGCACCATTGCAGGGTATCAGCCAAAGGCACAGCATCGCAGGATGCTTCGCCTGCTACCCCTCGGCCTCCTTGCCCTGCTGACGTTCTTTAGCTCAGCCACACTCCACGCCCGCCCGAGTGACGCGAGTTCTTGGCAGAAGGCCTACCCGGCGGCGGAGAAAGGGATGAAGCGCATCGTGATTCACCTCGACGCGCAGAAAGACGAGTTCTCCTGGAAGGTGGAATTAATCGTGGGCAAGACGTTGGAGACCGACGGGGTCAATCGCGTCGCACTCATGGGCAAAATCGAGGAACGTCCCGTCGAAGGCTGGGGCTACACGTTCTACCCGCGCCGAGATCAAGTCCGACGGCATGATTTCAACCCGTATCGGGGTCGACCCGAACCAGCCGAAGGTGAAGCAGTTCGTCACGCTCATGCCCTACGGGCCAGTCCGCTATAACAGCCGCCTCCCCATCGTCGTCTACATCCCCGAAGGCTACGAGGTGCGCTACCGTTTCTGGAAGGCCGAAGAGACCACCCGCACCGGCGAAGAGGGATAACTAATTTTACATTACAATGCGCCTCCTGCCGTCCGCCCTGCTCTGCCTAGCGTCCACCTTCGCTAACGCGATCCCGACCAACCCGGACATCGATTTCGCCGGACCGCCTCCGGGCAAGGCGGAGATTACCAAGCCCGCTGAGCATACGATCGGACTGCAGAATAGCGTCCTGTCCGCCAGTTGGTCCTTCCGCGACGGACAGCTGCGTCCAGCCTCGCTGCGCAATGGCATCACTGGTCAAGCATTCGACCAATCCCAAGCCGAGGTCTTCCGCCTGACCACTAAGCCCACCGCCCAAGGCGACGGGAGCTTCCCAGTCGAGGTCGAGCTCACCACGAACAAGGTCATCGTCCGCGTCGGACAAGACGGCAAGGGTTGGGCCACGCTCGGCGAATTCCCGCGCGCAGATTTCCCCGGCGAACCCAAGCTCATCCGCGTCGGCAAGATGAACCTCAAGGCCCTCGCCAAGGACAGTGGTGGCGAAGCGGGCGACGTCGGCGAAAGCCGCGTCTTCAACCTCCAACCCGCCGGCGAGCGCGACGCCTATGCCTTCAAAGCCCCAGCCAACCGTGCTTCCGTCCAAGAATACCCATGGAAGGCCGGCACAACGCGTTTCAGCGCCAGCATCGATAAGGGCACCGACAGCGCGATGTCCTGGAGCCCAGCCATCGCGCTCATCTGGGAAGAGGGCGTAAGCTTTATCCTCGTCGGGGTCCGTGATAAGCGCGGGACGTTCAACCTCACCACCGCCAAGGGTGAGCAGATGAAATCCCCGCAGCTCTCGCCCTTCCCTGCAGGCGACCTGGCCGCCTCAAGCTTCACCCTCACGTCCCCACCCAAGGCTACCGCGATGACGGACGGCCAAGCCATCGAAGCCGAACTGACCTCTCCGCAAGGCGTCCGCGTCCGCTGGCGCGCCGAACTCCGCAACGGCGCCCACTACCTCCGCCAAACCATTGCACTCGCCTCACCTAAGCAGGCCTTCGCGCTGCAAGGCGTCGAGTTCGCTGACCTGCGACTACCCAACCTCACCACCATCGGGACGGCCCCCGGTTGCCCCGTGGCGGGCTCTGGCTTCTTCGCGGGCGTGGAGATGCCCGGCGCGACCAACCGGACAGGAGCCACGGGTGCACGCATTGCCTTCGCCTGCGCGCTCGAACTCAACCCGACCCAGTCCTACACCTTCGGTTCCGTCATCGGCGTCTCCGGCGGCCAGCTCCGCCGCTCCTTCCTGCGGTACATCGAACGCGAGCGAGCCCGCCAATCGCAGCCATTCCTGCATTACAACTGCTGGTACGACCTCGGGTACAACGTCGATGAACCCAAGATGCTCGACGTCGTTCGCGCCTTCGACACCGAGCTCGTGAAGAAGCGTGGCGTGCCGGTGCGCTCCTACCTCGTCGACGACGGCTGGGATAACCCTGGTAAGGGCCTGTGGATTGAAAACACCAAGCGCTTCCCGCAAGGCTTGGCCGGCACCAAGGCCAAGATGGAGCCCTTTGGTGCGCACCTCGGTATCTGGATCTCGCCGCTCGGCGGCTATGGCGGCGACAAGGAACGCACCGCGCACGCCCAGAAGCTCGGGCTCATCCCCGAAGGCGCCAAGCTCGACCTCTCGTATCCGAAATACCGTCAGTGGTTCACCGACCGCTGCCTCGAGCTCATGCGCGAAGGCGGCGTGAACTCTTTCAAGTGGGACCGCGCCGGCGACGGCGTCAGCCCGCACTTCATGGCACTCCTCGATGTCGCTAAACGCCTGCGCGTCGAGAATCCCGAGGTCTTCATCAACGTCACCGTCGGCACGTGGCCCTCGCCATTCTGGCTCAACCACGTCGATACCACTTGGCGTATGCATAGCTCCGACGTCGGCTGGACTGGTAAGGGCGACGACCGCGAGAAGTGGCTGACCTTCCGCGATGGCTATTGCCACAAGCTCTTCGTCCAAGCCTCGCCCCTCTACCCGCTCAACTCCGCGATGCACCATGGCGTCGTCCACGGCCGTTCCTTCCAAGGCGATAAAGTCGGCAAGGCTGGCAACGACCTGAAGAACGAGGTGCGTTCGTATTTCGCCAACGGTGCCGCACTGCAGGAGCTCTACCTCACGCCCTCGATGATGACCCCAGCGGCCTGGGACCACGTCGCCGCTTCGGCCAAGTGGGCCCATGCCCATGCGGACGTCCTGCGCGATGCGCACTGGGTCGGTGGCGACCCGCTGAAGCTCGAGCCGTACGGCTACGCCGCTTGGAACCCACAAGCCGCAACGCTCATGCTGCGCAACCCCGATGACCAGCCACGGACGATTGAATTGGACGCGGACGTCGTCTTCGAGCTACCGAACCAGAGCCGTACAGCCACCCCGGCCTTCGACCTCCGCTCGCCCTACGCCGACCAGCGCCTGCGCACCCTACGCCTCGTGGCGGGGACCAAGGTGACCGTCACGCTCGAGCCATTTGAAGTCTTGGTCTTCGACACCGGCGCTGGTAAGTAGCCCGGATGCTCGACTGGCTGCACGCCAACACCCTCCTGCCCGCTAACGGGTGGATCCTGCTCCTCGCCCTCTTCGGGGCGCTGTGCATCGGGCTCTCGAAGTCTGGCCTCGCCGGCACGGCGACCTTGAACGTCGTCCTCATGGCGCAGATCTTCGGCGCCAAGCCGTCGGTCGGACTTGTCCTGCCGTTGCTGATCGTCGCGGACCTCCTCGGCTTCCTCATCAACCGCAAGGGTGGCAGTTGGCGGCAGATCGTGCCCATGATGCCGCCTGCCATCGCCGGCGTCATCGTCGGGTGGCTACTCTTAGATCGCATCGATAACTCCGTCGCGCGGGTGGTCATCGGCTGGATCATCCTCGGACTCCTCGCTTTCAACTTCGTCCTGCGCAAACGCCGGGAGCAGTTCCTGGCGCTCACGGAGCATCGCGGTTTTGCGCAAGGCATGGGCTTCCTCGCCGGGACTGTCACGATGATCGCCAATGCCGCTGGCCCCGTCATGACCGTCTTCCTGCTCTCGCAGCGCCTCGAGAAGCGCGAGCACCTCGGCGTCTTCTGCCGATTCTTCCTTTTCATCAACCTCTTCAAGTTACCCTTCAGCAACTCCGTCGGACTCATCAGCGGCCCTTCGCTGCTGACGAACCTCGTGCTCCTGCCAGGCGTCTTCCTCGGCATCTACCTGGGCTGGCAAATCCTTAAGCGCATCCCGCAGGACGCCTTCGAGAACACCCTCGCCATACTCACCGCCTTCGCGGCGATTTGGTTAATACTCTAAAGGTAGGGACAGCGTCGAGAGAGGGGATGGGGGATGGGGAGTTACAGCGGCGTTGCCCCATGAAACCAGGTAGGGCGACCACTGCCGTGGTCGCCTAGTTGCATCACTTTTAAAGACGCAGGTTAGGCGGGCGTGTAGCCTATCATTTGGTAGGGTCCACCTTAGGAGGGCGCGGCAAACCACGCCCCTACCGGATGAAGGATGTAGCGGATAGCGGATGGCGCTACCGGGAGACAAACCATCGGGCGACCCCAAGTCCGTTTGCGAACGGACGCGACGCAGTCGCGCCCCTACCGATAACAGGCTTCGCCGTCTTACCGATGATCGGGCTTCCAGGTCGCGACGCGGTTGACGAGATACTTCACGTAGATGTCCGAATCGTTAAGGCACGGGATTTGCTCAAAGTGCTCGCCGCCGGCATGGATGAAGGTTTCCTTACCTTCTTCGCGGATTTCCTCGAGGGTCTCGAGGCAGTCAGAGGTAAAGGCTGGGCACATGACCAAGAGATTCTTGGTGCCTTCTTCCGGTAAAGCCTCGAGGCGTTTGTCGGTGTAAGGCGAGACCCACTTCTCGCCCGCTAAGCGCGACTGGAAGGAGAGCTCATATTGCGATTCCTTGAGGCCCGCAGCCGCCACGAACAGACGCGTCATCTCAACGCACTGGTGGCGATAACAGGTGGCCTGACAAGGGCTGTAATGGGAGCAGCAATCCTTCATCTTCATGCAATGGGCCTTCGAAGGGTCCCCCTTGCGTAAATGACGCTCGGGCAGGCCGTGGTAAGAGAACAACAACTTATCGAAGGGCTTGCTCAACCAAGGCTGCGCGGATTCGACCAGGGCGTCGATGTACGCCGGGTCGTTGTAGAAGGGTTGCAGGACGTGGTACTTCACGCCCGGGGCCAGGCGAGCGAGCTCTTCCTGGACTTTCACGACGACGGTCTCGTAGGAGGACATCGCGTAATGCGGGTACTGCGGCCATCACGAACAAATCGTCGATCCCCGCAGCCACGACCTGCGCGACGGCTTCCGCACAGGAAGGGGTGCCATAGCGCATGCCCATGATGACGGGCAGGCCGGTCGCCTTTTCCATTTTAGCGCGGAGCTTATCGGTCGTGACGACCAAGGGCGAACCTTCAGGGGTCCAGACGCTCGCGTAAGCGGCGGCACTCTTCTTCGGACGGGTCCGAAGGATGATGCCTTCCAAAAGGACCCAGCGTAAAGCGGCCGGATAATCGATGACGCGGTCATCGTTCAGGAATTCACGCAGGTAGTTACGCACGTCAGGCACGGAAGTGCTCTTCGGCGAACCAAGATTCAGCAGCAGGATACCTTTACGGGACATGGGGGAAGGAGGAAGAGAAATGCAGGGGAAGTCAAATGATAGGGGTAGAGGGGGGATGGGTAGGGGCAGCACCGCGTGCTGCCATAGGGTGTGTGAGGCGGTTGGCGGCGAGCGGTTTGGAAGATTCAGCAAGCGGAATATGGTAGGGGCGCGACTGCGTCGCGTCCGTTCGCGAACGGGCTTGGGGTCGCCCGATGTGGCTTATCTCCTGATAGGGCCATCGACGTTCGCGAACGCGAACGGGTAGGGGCGTGGTTTACCGCGCCCTCCTACGGAGGACCCTACCAAATGATAGGCTACACGCCCGCCCAACTAGTGTCTTCAAAAGTGATACAACTAGGCGATCACGGCAGTGATCGCCCTACCTTGTTTCATGAGTCTACGTATCTGTATCCCCCATCCCCCATCCCCAATCCCCCATCCCCTATCCCCTACCCGCCACCACCCTCTCCTTACTCCTTCGTCACTTCATCCACGACCGCCTGGAAGGTCTCAATCCGCGCGTCAGGGGTGATGCCGTGACCGAGGTTGAAGATGTGGCCCGGGTCGCCGGCATTATCCTGTAGGATGGCACGGACGGCCGCCGCGGCGGCGGCTGGTTCACCTGGCATGTACGTCGGGTCCAAGTTCCCCTGTAGGCAAATCGGACGGCCCGCTAGGCCACGGACCTGCGAGAGGGGCATGGTCCAGTCAACGCCAAGGCAAGGGACGCCGGTACGGGCCAAGGCCTCCGCCTGCGGGGACTTGCCCTTGGCGTAAAGGATTACGGGGGCGGCCTTCGGGAGGCGCTCCAAGACGGCGCGGATGTAGCGCAGTGAGAACTCCTCGTAATCAGCCCCGTCCAAGGCACCGGCCCAGCTGTCAAAGATCTGGATGGCGTCGGCACCGGCGGCGAACTGCCGGGTGAGGTATTCGGCGACCGCGGTGGCCAGCGTCTCGAGGAGACGGTGCATCATGCGGGGGTTCGACTTCACCAAGGCCTTGGTCTTCGGAAAATCTTCCGAGCCGCCGCCTTCGACGAGGGTAACACGCGAGCGTCCAAGGTGAACCAGCAAACCCTAAGAGGGCCTTGTTCATTCCCAATTCCTTGCGCAACAGGCGCAGGGCTTCGTAGACGTAATTGAGACGCTCCGCAGCGCCGTTGACGTCCAGCGTGGCGAGGTCGGCTTCCGTCGAAAGCGCACGCTCCATGGCGATGCCGCCTTCGTCGCGGAAACGGTAACCAACGCCGAGGGCTTCGGGAATGACTAGAATATCGCTGAAGAGAATCGCCGCATCAAGCTGCGCGAAACGACGGAGCGGCTGCAAGGTCACCTCGACCGCGAGGTCGGGCGTGCGTACCATGGTCAGGAAGTCGGACTTCGCCTTGAGCGCACGGTACTCGGGCAGGTAACGGCCAGCCTGACGCATGATCCAGACCGGCGGGCGGCCATGGGGCTGGCGTTGGAGGGCGGCGAGGAAGCGGTCGCGGGAGTTCATCAAGACTCCTTCACCCAATCCTGTGGTTTCAGATAATGCGAGATTAGTTCTGCCTCCGGGGTGCCGGAAACGGGCTGGTGGCAGTAACGCCACTGCACGCGGGGCGGCAGGGACATCAAAATCGACTCGGTTCGGCCGCCGGACTGCAGGCCAAAGATGGTCCCACGGTCAAAGACGAGGTTGAATTCGACATAGCGGCCACGGCGGATCTCCTGCCACTCGGTTTCCCGGGCCCCATAGGGGGTCTGGGCGCGGCGGCGGAGGATTTCGGCGTAGGCCGGGCCATAGGCATCGCCGACCTTCTGCATGAGCGCAAAGGCCTGTTCGAAGCCACCCTCGGTGAAGTCGTCGTAGAAGATACCGCCGATGCCGCGCGACTCGCCGCGGTGCTTCAGCAAGAAGTACTCGTCGCACCAGGCCTTGAACTTGTCGTAGTTCGCGCCCGTGGCCGTCTTCGCGGCTTGGTGCCAGGAACGGGCGTCTTCTTCGAAACCGTAATAAGGCGTCAGGTCGAAGCCACCGCCCATCCACCAAATCGGGTCAGGTCCATCGGTGCAGAAGAAGCGTACGTTCATGTGCGACGTCGGCGCGTAAGGATTCAGCGGGTGGTGCACGACCGAGACGCCCATGGCGCGGAAGCCACGGCCCGCGAGTTCGGGGCGGCTATGCGTGGCGGACGGCGGGAGCTTGCTGCCACGGACATCCGAAAAGGCCACCCCACCCTTTTCCATAACCGTGCCGCCGGAGATCACGCGCGTGCGCCCGCCACCGCCTTCGGCCCGGGTCCATTCATCGGTGAGGTACTTGGCCTTGCCGTCGACTTCCTCGATGAGGCCGCAGATACGATCCTGCAGGCCAACCAGGTAGCTCCTGACGAGTTCGGGATTCATGAGGAGGTCATTAGACGACACCCCTACCACGGGTCAACGCCCCTCGGTCACCCGACCCGATTCACCACGGCTCCTAATCGGCCTTATGCAAAAAGGGGCAAGGTCCGTCCTTGAAGGAACCTCCGTAAAAGCACAGCGTTTGGGCCGATGGCCCCCGAAACCAAAATCCTGCTGCTCGTCTGCTTCTTCGGGGCGCTGGCCTTGGCCGCACCGTGGATTGCTTGGAAGCGGCTCAAGGCGCTCGAAGCTAAGTTCGGCCGCGTCCTGCTCGTCCGAGGCATCAACGGCGAGCAAGCCGCCAAGATCATCCTCCTCCGTGGCGAAATCCCGCAGGTTGACGTCGATGAGTCGCACATCCTCTTTGCGGACAACTATTCGCCGGGCGAACCCGCCATCAAACTCTCCAGCAATATCTACCACGGCAAGCGCCTCTTCGACATCGCCCGGGCGGCACGACTCGCCGGACACGCGCTCCAGCATCGCGACCGCAAGCTCGGAAGTCTCGCTTCATGGGATGCCTTCATGGTCCTCTGGGGCAACGCCTGGCCGCTCTTGCTCGTCGCCTTACTCGTGAGCCACGGCCGTCCGCTCATCACCATGGGACTCTTCACGCTCGTCGCCGGCACCGTCACCCTCGTGCACTTCCTCAAGCACGCGCAGGTCCGCGACGCCGCCCGCCGGGCGCACCGCGCGCTCGCCGAAGCCAAGCTCCTCGACGGACACCCGGAAGAAGAGATCGAAGCCGCCTTCCTCGTCACCCGCCTCGACCACCTCGCCCTCCCCTTCACGAAAACGTGGATGGGCGTGATGTTTAGGTAGGGGCAGTTAGCGACAGTGCAAAGGTGCAAATCGGCCGTTGGCCTGTGCAAAGGTGCAAATAATAATAGGGGACAGGTGGACTGGGAAGTTAGCAGCGGCCGAAGGCCGCAACACATCCCCTTGTCCCCGTGTCAACGTGTCCCCTTGCGCTCCCTTACGACGATTTCACTTCACCGCATCACTCGTCCGCACTCCATTCACCAAACGGGACAGGCCCAGCGGGTTGGCGTTCTGGAGTTCGGTGGGCAAAGCGGCGTCAGGATGGTTCTGATAGCAGACGAGACGGGTGAAGCGATAGATCGCGTTCGAGCCAACCGAGGTGCTACGTCCATCCGAGAGTGAAGGATACGGGCCGCCATGCACGATGGCATGCGAGACTTCCACGCCGGTCGGGAAACCGTTAATAACCACGCGACCCGCGAGGGCTTCGAGCTGCGCGCGGAGCGCGACGTGCGCGATGACTTCCTCATCGGTGCCATGCAAGGTGGCGGTGAGGTTTCCTTCCAGGGACTCGAGGACTTTACTGAGCTGAGCGAGGTCGTCGCACCAGACGATGAGCGAGCTCGGACCGAAGAGTTCGGCCTGTAGCTTACGATCGGAGAGGAAGGTCTTTGCGCCAACGGCGAGCAGAGTCGGCAACGCACGGCCTGGCTTACCACTGCCCTTACCATGCGAGAAGGATTGAATACCACCACGGGTCTCGCGCGCGGCGAGCACAGTAACGTACGCCTTCTGGATTGCGGGCGTGAGCATGACGCCTTCCGGGGCGTTGCGGAAATGCGCCGCGAGCTGACCGACGAAGGCTTCGGCGGCCGGAGTCTTCACCATCAGGAGTAAACCAGGCTGCGTGCAGAACTGGCCGACGCCCAAGGTGCAGGAAGCGGCCAAGCCCGTGGCGATGGTTTCGCCACGCGCCGCAAGGGCGCCTTCGAGGAGGACCACCGGATTGAGGCTGCTCATCTCCGCGTAGACGGGGATAGGGACTTCACGCTCAGCGGCGATATCCATGAGGGCGCGACCGCCCGTGCGGGAACCGGTGAAACCGATGGCGCGTAAGGCCGGGTGCTGGGCCAAGAGTTGACCGACGTCCTTGCCGTCACCCATGAGCATCGAGAAGGTACCTTCTGGAAGACCCGCGGCGCGCACGGCGTCGACGATGAGGCCGCCCATGATTTCGGCGGTACCCGGATGGGCGTGGTGTGCCATGACGACAACGGGATTACCCGCGGCGAGCGCGGAGGCGGTGTCGCCACCGGCAACGGAATAGGCGAAGGGGAAATTGCTGGCACAGAACACCGCGACTGGGCCAAGGGGACGGCACATCGAACGGTGGTCAGGCTTGGGTAAGGGCTTGCGGTCCGGGTTGGCGAGCTCAAGGCGCGCGTCCGTCCAATCGCCCTTTTCTAGGAGGTCGGCAAAGAGACGGAGCTGACCCATCGTGCGGCCGATTTCACCGAGGCAACGGGCTTCAGGCAACGAGGTCTCCTGCTGCGCACGCGCGGCGAGAGCCGGCGTCGCCGCTTCGATGCGGGTCGCAAGGTCGCGCAAGAACGCGGCTTTGGCTTTGCCGGACAACGCGGCAAGCACAGGCGTCGCCTGCGCGGCGAGCTTCATCGCCGTAGCGACGTCAGCCGCCGTGGCGGAATGGAAGACCTCGGGGATGTCGTTCCAGAGAGAGCTGTCGAAAGCTTTCCACGTGCGGCCGCCGACGCGACCACGGGAGAAACCTAAGTAAGAGAGACCAGTGAAGGCGGACATCTTAGCGGATCTTTGGGCGGTTCTTGAGGGCCTTCTTCAGGGCCGAAGATGCCAAGGCTAGGTCGGCGCCAGCCAAGGCCAGACGCGGGCCACGCACGGCAGGGTTACCACCGCGGACTTCTGCCTGGATCCACTTGATGTGCTGGACGAACTTAGGAACGGTATCAAGACGCAGCAGCGGGAGGAACCAGGCGTAGAGTTCATCGGCGCGCTCTAGGTCGCCAAACATGGCGGCTTCATAGAGCTCGACGGATTCTTCAGGGAAGGCGTTCACGAGACCAGCAATCCAACCGCGGGCACCCGCAGCGACGCCTTCGACAATGCAGTCATCCATGCCGACGAGGATGGTGAGGCGATTGCCGAGGAGGTTCTTTAGCGCGGTGATGCGACGGGCGTCGCCCGAGGATTCCTTGATGGCTTCGAGGTTCTTGTGCTCAGCGGCGAGCTCAGCGACCTGCTCAGGAAGGAAGTCGGTCTTATAGGCCGGCGGATTGTTGTAGAGCATGCACGGCAGGTCGGTCGCGCCGATGACCGCGGAGACGTGGGCCTTCATCTCGCGCCAATCGGTGCTGTAGACGTAGGGCGGAAGGACCATGAGGCCGCCGCAACCAAGTTGCTTAGAGGCGAGGGCGAGGGCGACGGCTTCGTCGGTCGAAAGCGAGGCGATGCCGGGGATGATGGGGAGGCCAGGGACGGCCTCGACGCAGGTCGCGATGAGGCGGACCTTCTCGTCGAAGGTCAGCGTGGCGCCTTCGCCGAGGGAACCGCAGGGCACTATGCCGATGCTACCCGACTCCGCCATCCAGCGGCAGTGACGCGCGATCTCCTTATGGTCGAGTTCGCCGTTCTTGCGGAAAGGGGTCGTGATCGCTGGGATCACGCCTTCCCACTGGGCGCGGACTTTAAGTTTAGCAGAGGATTTCTTCTTCATGGTAGGGATAATAGGAGGTGAAAGTTTAGGCGTGGCGATCAGGGTCAACCTCAGACAGTGCGACCGAGGTAGCTTCGCCGCAGACGAGCTGGGCGACGATCTCGCCGGTGACCGGGCCGAGGCTGAGGCCCATCATGGAGTGACCCGTCGCGACGACGAGGTTTTCCGCCGACCGGGTGCGGCCGAGGTACGGCATACCGTCCGGCGGACAGGGCCGCAGGCCCGACCAGACGGGCAATTCGGTGAAATCGGACTCCTTGAATGCCGGGTAATATTTAACGAAGGCCTTGCGGATACCGCGCACGCGGGCCGGGTTCACGGAAAGGTCGTTGCCGGTGATCTCCATGGTGCCACCGACGGTCAGCGCATCACCCATTGGGGTGACGGCTACGCGGGCTTCCATCAGGAGCGAGCAATATTTGGGACGCTGCACCGGATGAGGTAAGCGCATGCTGTAGCCCTTCCCGGCCTGCATCGGAATCCGGAGGCCCAAGGCTTCCGCGGCGGCCGGTGACCAAGCCCCCGCCGCGAGGACGAACGTCTCGCCAGCGAATTCGCCCGCGGTCGTGACGGCCGCCTTAAGGCGGGCGCCTTCCCTGCGCCAACCAGTGACCTCAGCGTTCCAGACGATGCGGCCACCGAGGCGTTGGATTTCGGACGTGAGCAATTTGACCAGCTCACGGGGATCAAGGTGCGCGTCCTTCGTGAACATGACCGCGCCGGCGATGGCGTAATCGATGCCCGGATCGCGACGGCGGACTTCTTCGGCGGACAAGACTTCGGTCGGGACGCCCACGGCGTTGGACTTCGCGGCGAAGACGGCTTCATGGTCGAGGGTCTCCTGCGTGCGGCACAACGCCAGCAGGCCGACGGTCTCGAGCGCGAACGACCCGGGAGCTCTTGACGATGACGCAGGAAGATCTCGCGGCTGCGCAGGTTGAGGTCGCGCAGGACCGGCGTGCAGCGGTCGACGTGGCGCTGGGTGGACGAGCGCCAGAACTTCCAGCCCCAGCGGGCTAAGTCGAGGTCGAGCCGCGGGCGCACTGAGAAGGGACTTTCGCCGTCGAACATCCACTTCAGCCCGAGCATCACCATACCCGGCGCGGCCAGCGGCACGAAGTGGCTCGGGACAATCATCCCAGCGTTACCGAGCGAACACGAATCATGGTCGGGCGCACCCTTCTCAAGCAGCACCACCGAACGGCCACGGCGCAGGAGCTCAAAAGCAGCGCTCAAGCCGACGATACCACCCCCGACGATGACGACCGGCGCGGACATGGCATTCAGCGAATACCCCAAGCGAAGGGGTCCTGCGGATGGAAATGGAAGACCGCCTCAGACTGCACGTAGGCGGTACCGGTGATGGACGGACGGATCTTGCCGTCGGCGAGGGTTTCGTAGGAACCCACGAATACGCTACCAATGACGCTCTCCTGCCGCCAGAGGGCGCCCGGGGCGAGTTTACCGTCGGCGGCGAGGCAGGCGAGTTTAGCACTCGTGCCCGTGCCGCAGGGCGAACGGTCGTACGCCTTACCAGGACAGAGCACAAAGTTCCGGCTATCAGCCGTGGGCGTGGCCGCAAAGAGTTCGATGTGGTCGATCTCGCCACTATCGGCACCCGTCACACCGGTCTGAGTCAAAGCCTGGCGAACCTTCCACGCATAATCAGTGAGCGCTTCGATGTTCGCCAAGGAAACCTCCAACCCATGCGACTCGATAAGGAAGAACCAGTTACCACCCCAAGCGATATCGCCGCAGACGACTCCGAGGCCTGGCACGTCGACCGCGACGGACTTGGCGTGGCGGTAAGACGGGACATTCGCGATGGTCACGGAACCATCGGCGTGCAGCGTCGCGGTGACCGGACCGACAGCGGTATCGATGCGCACCTCACCTGGCTGGATGAGTCCCTGATGGGCGAGCGTCACCACCAATCCGATAGTGCCGTGCCCGCACATCCAGAGCGTCCCGGCGTTGTTGAAGAAAATCACTCCAAACCGACACGATGGGTCATGCGGCGGGACCAGCAAGGCTCCCACGACGACATCGGAACCCCGCGGCTCGTTTACCACCGCCGAGCGGAAGCGACCATGGTCACGACGGAACACCTGTAGACGCTCGGACAGCGGTCCAGTACCGAGGTCTGGTCCGCCTGAAACCACCACTCTGGTCGGCTCGCCCCCCGTATGGGAGTCGATGACGCGGAGCGCGGTGGGAGCGGCAGAACTAGACATGCCGCATTGCCTCCCAAAACCACTCAAAAGTCGAGGGGGAAGCCCGACTACCGAGGCGCAATCGTAGAAAACGCTGGAACTTCCCCCTTCCCTGCGGAGTTTAATGAGATAACCTTCCGCCCATGAATAAGAAAGCCTTCCTCTTCCTAACCCTCTTCCTCGGCGTCGCCGGTGGCGTGGTCATCGCCCGCTACTCTAATAGCACAAATAGCACTTCGGAGCTCCCGGCCAACACGACCAAGTCCTCGGACGATGTCACCACCACCACCACCCGCCCCTCTGCGCCTGGTCGCAGCGTCAAAGGACTCCAACTCGACAAGTCGACCAACGTCCAGCCCGAGCTCGTGGCCGCTGACCAAGCCGTCGATAGTGGCGCGCGCGAGCAGCTCGAACAGCGCTTCCGTAGTTTCCGCGAAGACGGCCGCAAACAGTTTGAAGACCTCGTCGGCGGCGACCGCGAAAAGATGGGCCGCCTCTTCCGCGCCTCCTTCGGTAACCCGGAATTCCAGCAAATCTTCCAGAGCTCCCGGGAAATCTCAGAGAAATGGCGCACCGCGAGTGACGGCGAAAAGCCAGCGCTGATGGATCAATTGTCTGCGCTCCGCAACAAGGGCCTCGGCATCGCCAAGCAGGAACTCGTCAAGATGGACGCTCCACCCGCCGCTCCCGTCCAGCCGACCGTGACCGTGGACGGTGCGACCATTGTCCCCGCTGCACCCAAGCCAGCCGGCGAACAGCCCGCCGCACCAGCTCCGGCTCCCGTTATCATCATGTAACGGCCGCTGGCGCGTTGAGCGCTGGCCCTTATGAATCGGTCTGGACTCATCGTCGGCATCGCCGCCGTCTTCACGGTAGCGGTGATTGCGTGGTTCTGGTCGCCGACGCCCATCGCGAAGTCCATCCCGACCGTCGCAAAGCCCACCGCTCCTGGTGCCAAGCCACGCCCCGTGCTTGCGGCTGCACCGCGGTCCGCCGCGGGGCTCAAACTTGATCCCGCCCGGAACGTCTTCCCCGACTCCTTCCCGCCCGCGGAACGTCAGAAGTTCGCTTGGGCCAGCGTCGTCCGCGAGGTGCAGGAGATGAACGAGGTCGACCGCGAACGCTTCGCTGCCGCCCTGCGCTCTTGGGTCGAGGTGCCTGCCAACAAGGCAGTCCTTGAGAAGATTCAGCAAATCAACAAGGACTTCCCCACTTTAGCCCCAGAGGTGCAGGAAGCCCAGTTACCCTTAGCGGAAGCACTCTACCAAGAAGGCATGGCAACCCTGCGCCAGAAGTATGCGGAAACCCCGGCTGGCCTGCCGGCGGCGAAGTAATCACGCACCAGCATAGTTGGCCAAGACGGCCCGGAAGCCGCTGAGTAAAGTTTGGATCCGGTTGAAGCCCGCGTTTTTCGCGCCCGTCGCTTGATTCATGTAGAGGTCGCGCCGCACCTCGACCATTAAGGAATGCACGCGCGGGTCGTGTCGCCAGAAACACGTCGGCACGAAGGTCCCATTGAACGGCTCATCCACGCCTACCTCGAGCCCGTGGTCTGCAAAATATTTCTGCGCTAGTTCGCGCAAAGCCGGCGGGGTATGAAAAGTATCCGTCCCCAGCCCAATCTCGGGCTGCGGTGCGTCGGGTCGCTGCGTCGGCAACGGACCCGTCGGGTAGCTGTGCGCGTCGAGCACCACGCAGCGCCCCCAGGTAGCCAAGGCTTGGGCCGTCGCGTCTTCGCAGGCCCGATGGTGCGGGTCGTAATAGGTTTTCAACAACACCTCGCGGCGGTCGGGGTCGGGCCGGCGTAAGGCTTGCCCACGGGTCCCGCGCACATAGACCGCGCCCATGCCGATCGCCGCACAGGACTCTAGGTCGTCGGACCGAAATCGCTCGACGTCGACCACCAGCCGAGAGACGGGGGCCGTCCAGGCTTGGGCGGCTGGCCAACCCGCCCCGAAGAGCTCGTCGGTGAACCGGTCCTCCAAGCGTAGCTGCTCGACTGCCAGTTCCTCCGCTCCGACCAGGAAATCCCCCCGACAATCCTCGGGAATCACGGACGAGGCATGCGGCAGATGGAGGAAAAGCGGAGGGTGCATGCGGATAGCCTACCCATTAATTGTCTTAAGTCATTGGAGGACAGTGTCATAAAACTAATAAATAACTGAAACAACCGCCCTGCTCTGGGGGTTTCATTAGCGTACCCACTATACACCTATGAAACTCAAATTCCCCCTCCTCCTCGCCCTCATCGCCGCCGCTGGCCTCATGGCTGCCGACGCCCCTGCCGGCGACGCTAAGAAGCCTGATGCCCCGAAGGGCGAAGCCAAGAAAGGCGAAGGCCGCCCCCAGGGTGGCCTCACTATCCCTGGCGTCTCCGCCGAGGACATGAAGAAGCTCGGTGAAGCCCGCAAGGCCGCCATGGAATCCCCTGAAGTGAAAAAGGCTGTCGAAGCTGCCGCCGCTGTCCGCGAAAAGGCTGCCAAGGCTGAAGACAAGGAAGCCGCCCGTGCCGAAATGCAGAAGGCATCGCAGGCCGTCCGCGAAGCCACCAGCGCTGCAATCCTGAAGTCCAATCCCGAACTCGCTGACCTGCTCAAGAAGGTCGACGAAGCCATGAAGAACCGCCAGGGTGGTAAGGGCGGCGAAGGTAAGGGTAAGGGCGAAGCCAAGGGCGAAGGCAAAGCCAAGGGTAAGGGCGAAAAGCCTGCCGACGCTCCGGCCGCTAAGTAATCTTCAGATTACCCGGCTCCAATCAGACCCCGGTTCGCCGGGGTCTTTTTTTGCGTCAATCTCCCGATTCGTTGAACTTTCCGCCGCTTTCGGTGTATAAAGATTAAGACCATGCCCCGCCCTTTGCTTGCCCTTTTCCTTGCCGCCACCGTGCTGACCGCCGCGGACAACCCAGCCCCGACGACACCGGCGACGGCCAAGCCCGCTACCACCGCCAGCGTGCCCGGCATGCTGGAAGTTGAAGGGGTCTCCCGCGAAGAGCTCCTAAAGTTCCGTCGCGCCGCCGCCAAGACCGCCGCCGACCCCGAAATCCAGGCCGCCCGCGAGAAGATCCAGGAAATCCGTAAGCAGGCCGAATTCGCCAGCGACGACGAGAAGAAGTCGATGCGCAGTGAACTCGAAGCCACCGTCGACAAACTCGTCGAACTCACCCGCGGCGCCATCGCCAAAGCCGACCCTTCCCTCTCCAAGGAAACCATCACCAAAGTCAGCGAGGCCTACGAGAAGCAGCAGCGTAGCCGCCTCCAAGACGCCACTAAAAAGACGATGACTGCTAATGGCAAAGCCTTCCCCGGCAGCACGGACGCCAAGCCCGCCGTGCGCGACCCGCAGGCCGACAAGAAGACTTTACCGACACCCGCCGCCCGTGGCCCCGTGCAGGTCCCATCAGTCGACGGCGTGAGCCCCGAAGACACCGCCAAATTTAAAGCCGCCTTGGGCCGTGCCTACCAGGATACCGACTGGAAAGCCGCGCGCACCAAAATGCAGGAGCTGACCGCCAAGACGCAGTTCCTCACTGGCAGCGAGCGTGCCGACATGCAGCCCGACTTCGAAAAATCCGCCAACGCCATGCGTACCACGATGCGTGCCGCCGTCGCCAAGGTCGACCCTTCGCTCTCCGCCGAAACCATCGCTAAGATCAGCGAAGCCATGGAACAAGGCATGCGTAACGGCCGCGGTAAATAAGCCCATCCCCTACCCCCTATCCCCTTTAACCTTTCCTATCTTCAATGAAACCCTTTCTCCTCCTACTCTTCGCCGCCACCCTAACCTTTGCCGCCGACGCTGCCAAGCCCGCCGCCACCACTCCAACGGAGCCTGCGGCAAAAGCCACCAAACGCGCCGCCGCTGCGGGCGTCGCCCAACGTCAGGCCGTCGTGCCCGATGAAGTTGACGGTGTGACCAAAGAAGAGCTCGCGAAGATCAAGGTCGCCGCGCTCAAAGCCTACCAGGAGGAATCCGTGAAGGCGGCCCGCGAACGCATGGCTGATACCCGTGGCCGCATGGAATTCGCCTCCGGTGCTGAGAAGAAGAGTATCGTTGCCGACGCCCGTCGCGCCGTGGACGAGGTCCGTAGCACCCTCATGACTGCGATTAGCACGAACGACCCGAGCATCAAGATGATGTCGCTCGAGAAAGTTATGGATGCGATGGACACCCAGCGTACCAAGGCAACGGATGGTCTTAAAAAGAAAAAGGCCGCCGAGAAGGCGCCCGTCGCGGAAGAAACCGCGAAGAAGAAGACTACTTAACGGCCGTCAGGGCCTGCTGAAGTTCCTCGTCCGTGAGCGGCCGATTCCACAGCAGGAAGCGGCGGATGGAGCCATCAAAGGACTCTAAGCCTGGGTGATTAATCGCGTCGCGTTCCTGCCCAATGCAAAGTTTCGATGCGTCGGCCTTAGGGTTCACGGGGAACTTAGCCGTCGCCACGGCCTTCGGCTGATCGACGAAGAGTTCAGCGATGACCTCTCCCGTGCCCGCACCCAGCCGACCCGCCACGACCACCCATTTGCCGGCGGGGAGCTTGGGGCCAGCGACCTTGGGATTGTTCACGTCAAAGCGGCCGAAGGTCAGCCCATTGCGGGCACCCCACCAGACCGTATTGTCATCATCGAGGCAGCCCCAGAGGCCTTCGTATTTTGCACCGTTACGAAGATTGCCGAAAAAAGAATTCACGTCCTTGAGACCACCCTTGGCTTGGACGGCGGGCCGCAGCACCGCGATCCAAGTGCACCCATCCCCGCGCACCACGCCATCCAGGGCTTTCTCGTCGTGGCAGACGAGCTCCTGCGCCGCAAAGCCCACACCCTCCGTGGCGTCCTTCGGCGCGGTCGGCAGTCCGGAGCCAGGGACTTTGCGGCCCTGATCCTGCCCCACAAAATCACGCGCCTCGACGGGACCGGCTTGATTGACCCATTTGGTCACACGGCCCTGCGCATCCACCGTGAGGCCCACCCGGGCATCGAGGTCTACGAGTAATTTCTCACGGGGCAGGTCGGCGGCGACGGCCAAAACAGCAGAGGCCAGGAGCAAGACGGGGCGAAGCATGCGGGGAAAGTATCCCTAATCCCAAGGATGGCATCCCCAAAATACCATTAATTAGAAGCCGTCCCCGGATAATACTATTGGAAGCCGCCAGCCTTCTCCTTTTCCTCACCCCATGTTCCCCCGCACCCTCCGCCTCCTCGGCCTAGCCTGCATCTCTTTTATCGCTGCCTCCGCCCAGACCGTCTTCATCGAAGCCGAGTCGCTCGCCTCCCATGGTGGCTGGAAACTGGACACCGCCTTCACTAACATCGTCGGCTCGCCCTACCTGCTGGCGCACGGCCTCGGTAAGCCCGTTGCTGACGCCCAAGGCACCGCCAAGATTCCGAGCGCGGGCGAATACCGGGTCTGGGTCCGTACTAAGGATTGGGTCGGCCACTGGAACGCCCCTGGCTCCCCCGGTCGCTTCCAACTCATCGTCAACGGCCAGCCGCTCGCCACCGAGTTCGGCGCCAAGGGAGCGGAGTGGCATTGGCAAGACGGCGGTAAGGTCACGCTCGCGGCGGGCGAAGCCAAGATCGCGCTGCATGACCTCACCGGATTCAATGGCCGCTGCGATGCCATCGTCTTGACCAAGGACAACGGGACCCCGCCCGATGCGGCGCAGGGCCTCGCGGTGTACCGTAATTCCTTCAACAACCCGAACGGCCCCGAAGACGTGGGCGAGTTCGACCTCGTCGTCGTCGGCGGTGGCTATGGTGGCCTCGGCGCCGCGCTCTCGGGCGCCCGTCAGTCACTCAAGGTCGCCTTCATCCAGGATCGCTTTGTCCTCGGCGGCAACGGCAGTTCCGAAATCGGCGTCTGGGCGATGGGTGGCACCACCCGCGGCAAGTACCCGCACCTCGGCGAAATCATCGAAGAAATCGCCGACCGCTCGCCCGACAGCCCGGGCCGCATCGATAGTTTCGGGGACGAGCTGAAGGAAAAAGTCGTCCGCGCCGAAAAGAACATCAGCCTCTTCCTCGGCCACTTCGCCACCGGCGTCGTCATGGACGGCAACCGCATCACCGCCGTCAAGGCCATCGACGTCAAGACTGGCCGCGAGCGGGTCTTCCGTGCGAAGTTTGTCGCCGATACCACTGGCCACGGCTGGGTCGGTGCCTATGCAGGCGCCGAATACCGGACCGAGCCGGATAAGCGCATGGGGATGTCGAACATGTGGTTCTACCAGGACGCCGCCGCCCCGGTCACCTGGCCCGCCACGCCCTGGGCCCTGCCCTTGGCCCTCGGTGACTTCCCGCTGTTGCAGAAGTCGAGTTCGAAGCTCGACGACAAGCCCTTCATGAAGGCCGAATGGTTCTGGGAATCCGGCTTCGACAAGGACCCCATCAAGGACCTCGAAACCATCCGCGACTGGAACCTCCGGGCGATGTATGGCGCTTTCTCTGCACTCAAGAACGGCGAGCAAAAAGACAAATATGCCTTGGCTGACCTCAAGTGGGCCTCGCACGTCGGCGGCCCGCGTGAGTCCCGCCTGCTGACCGGTGACATCATCCTAAACAAGGAGGACATCGTTGCCCGGAAGGACTTCGCCGATGGCTGCGTGCCAACGACCTGGGACATCGACCTCCACTACGCCCGCGAGCAGTATGCTAAGAAGTTCCCGGACAACCCGTTCATCTCCCGTGCTGCCTTCGGCTACGTCAACGCGAGCGGCAAGCACGTCACCGCCGTCGATCGTCGCAACGGCTACCCACTCCCATACCGTCTCTTCTACTCGAAGAACATCGATAACCTCTTCATGGCCGGCCGCCACATCTCTGTCACGCACGAGGCCCTTGGCACCGTTCGCGTCATGCGCACCATTGGTATGATGGGCGAAGTCGTCGGTAAGGCCGCCTACCTCGCAGTCCGCGAGAAGACCAACCCACGTGGCGTCTACCAGGAACACCTTCCCGCCTTGATCAAACTCATGGAACAACCGGGACGCATGCGCCGCACGTCGCTAGACGGTGAACTCTCGCTCGATACCTCCATCGCCGACTACAAGCAGCTCCCCGTTGGTCGCATGAACGCCGACCTCGGTAAGGCCGCGGGCGCACCAAACAAACTCTCCGTCGATGAGATGGCGGAACTCGCCAAGCTCCCGGGCATCGTCGTCGACGACTCGCAAGCCAAGCTCACGGGAAAATGGAGCGCTGGCCACGGCATCCCGCACCTCGGTGCGGGCTACCACTATGCCCCGAAGGGCGATAGCGAGGCCGCTTACACCTTCAAGATTCCTCAGGCTGGCCGCTATGAAGTCCGTCTTTACTGGGCCGGGCACGAAAATCGCGCCAGCAATACGACCGTCACCCTCAACCCGACGCGTAAGCAGGTCGTGACGCTCACCGCGAACCAGAAGACCGACCCCGACGGCGGCTTCCACCTCCTCGGCACCTACGAATTCGTCACTGGCGAACACACCCTCACGCTGGGCGGCAAGAACGCTAACGGTAATATCCACGCCGACGCGGTGCAGCTAGTGCCCGCCAAATAAGGCATGGGGCGAGTGCAAGCCTGGGCGGTGCGGCTCTGGCGTCTCGCGGCGCTGGGCATCGCCGTGTGGCTACTGCAGCTGACCACGCCTTCGACCGACTCCGCCCTCGCCCGCCTCACGGTGGTGGACGCGCAAGCGTTCTTCGCCGAAGCGGTGGCCATTAAGCCTGGCCCACAGTCCACCCTCATCGTCCGCGATAAGTATCAGAATAAGATTGGCCGGCTACTCACGACGCAACCTGAGGCCGAGAAGGTCCTCGGCTACCAAGGCCCCAGCAATATTCTCGTCGCGCTCGACAACCAAGATCGCATCGTCGGTACGCGTATCCTGTCGTCGGAAGACACGCCAGAGCACGTTGACCAGCTCCGCGATAACCCGAAATTCGCAAAGTCTTTCCAGGATTGGCGGCCAACCTCGGAGCCCTCCCCGAAGCTCGAAGGTTACGCCGGCTCCACGCTCACCGCCCTGTCCATCGTCCAATCGATCCAGCAACGCACCGCTGGCACCTACGCCTCGCTCCGCTTCCCCACCCCGCTCTCGCTCGACGAAGTTAAGAAGCTCGGCTTCCCCACCGCCGCCGGCTTCGAACGGAACGTCCCACGCCTCGGCTGGAACCTCGTGCGCGACGCCCAAGGCAAAGTCCTCGGCTACGCCGTCCGCTCGTCACCGTCGTCTGACGAAATTAATGGTTACGCGGGCCCTTCGGAGACGCTCATCGCCGTCGATGTCGACCAACTGACCCTCCGGAAAATTGTCCTGCGTGAGACCTACGACACCACCCAGTATGTCCAACGCATCTATGACGACGAAGAATACCTGAAGTCGCTCACGAAGTGGAATACCAAGGAATGGCCAAAGATAGACTTCACCAGTGCGCAACTGGAAGGCGTGGCGGGAGCGACCCTCACCAGCTATGCGATTGCCGAAGGCATCAAGCAGCGCTTTACGGATGACGCCAAGGGCGAGCTGGCTAAGCGCCGCGGCACGTGGGACCTCATCCAACAGGCAGCCATCTGGTGCTTCCTCGTCGGTGCCCTGTTGATGACCTTCACCAGCCTTCATGGTAAGCCTTGGGTACGGACAGCCTGGCAACTGCTCCTAGTCGCTGGCCTAGGGCTTTGGCTGGGTCAGATGGTCTCGCTCTCCCTCTTCGTCGGCTGGGCCCGCTACGGCCTTCCGGGAGGTCCCACCGCGGGCCTGGTGGCCCTAGGCGCGATTGCCCTGCTCGTCCCTTGGTCGACCCGCCGCCAAGCCTATTGCCACCAAATCTGCCCGCATGGTGCCGCCCAAGAACTCCTGGGACGCTTCCCCAAACTGCATATCCGCCTCTCGGCGAGGACCCACCAGTGGCTACGCGTCATCCCGTTCATCCTCCTCGGGGGCGCTTTCCTCGCGGCCTTAGTCTGGCCGCGTTGGAGCCTCGGGCAGATTGAACCCTTTGATGCTTGGGTGCTCAGCGGCGTCGCGCTCAGCTCGCTCATCCTCGCCGGCCTCGGACTCGTCGTTGCTGTCTTCATCCCTCAAGGCTTTTGCAAATACGGCTGCCCGACGGGTGCGCTACTCAACTTCACCCGTACGCAGAGCCAGCACGAGACTTGGGCGAAACGCGACACCTTCGCCGTGCTCCTCCTACTCGTCGGTGCCCTGCTCACGCTCGGACGGCCCCGGGAGAACCTTAACCTCATCACGGCGCAGAGCGAGTCGACGACCCCAGTCGCGGAAATGCATGGCGGGGCCTTTGGCACGACGTGGACAGTCAAGGTGCGTGGCCCCATCGCCGACCGTACGACCCTGCACAAGGATATCGAAGCGGAGATTAACCGCGTAGAGTTTTCACTCTCGCACTGGCGCAAGGGCTCGCAGGCTAGTCGTTTCAACGAACTCGAGTCCACGCAGCCGATGGCCATCGACGCTGAGTTGACCGAGCTACTCCAATTCACGCAGAAACTTTGGGCAGCGACGGATCGCCGCTACGACATCACCGTTGCACCCCTGACCAGCCTCTGGGGTTACGGACCAGCCGGAAGTAACCTACCAGTACCATCCGCTGAGAAACTCAACGAGACTCTGACCTTTGTCGGCTCGGACAAACTCACCTTAGATGCCGCAGGCTCTAGCCTACGTAAAAGCCATCCGCGCGTGCAGTTGGACTTAGGCTCGGTGCTGCAAGGGTACGCCGCTGATCGCGTCGCCCAAGTGCTCCGCCAAGCCGGCCAGAAAGATTTCCTCATCGAAGTTGGCGGCGAACTCCTAGCGGCTGGCAGTTGGCAAGTCGGCATTGAAGACCCCTTCAATACGCGGGCGATAATTGCCAAACCCGTGCTCACGGACATGGCTCTTAGCCCCTCCGGTCTGTACCGCGCCAAGCGCGCCGCCGCGGGTAAATCCATCTCGCACATCCTTTCGCCCAAGACTGGCCAGCCTGTCGAACCGACCATCGAGCTCTGTTGCGTCTACCACGCCAGTTGCTTCCAAGCGGACGGCTGGACGACGGCGCTCATGGCCGTCGGCTGGAAAGATGCTCAAGCCCTCGCCGAGCGCGAAGGACTCGCCGTCATGCTCGTCGGGCCGAAGGGCGAAACCTGGAAATCGTCTAAGCTCCTGACCCTCAAATAGCCTTAACTTGCTTACGACGGCGAAGAGCGACGAGCGCGAGGGCGAGGGCACCCAACCCGAGGCCATACGTCGAAGGCTCAGGGATGTTGCTCAAAGTGAGTGCTGACGCGTCAGCCGTCACCTGCCAATCCGCAGCACTGGCCAGTGTGCCGTCGGTGTAGCGGAACTCACTGAAATCCAAACTAAACAGATCGGCGACGTTCTGATTCGAACCCAAGGCCAGCGACCCGAAGTTGGCGAAGACGAAGCTATTCGGCAGGTTACGTTGGAAGTTGAGTGGAGCGCCCTCATTACCGACCGAGACCGCCTTCAGCACGATCCGGGTGGCTGGGCTGGCACTGATAAGGTCGAGTTGACCCGTTACGGATAGGCTATCGTAGCCCGTCCCCTTGACGCCGGCGGCATCGGCTAATTCCCACTTCAAGGTAGATCCAGCGAGGAGAATCGCGGTAGCGACGGTCATGGTACCGACATTGACACCGGGGCTGAGCACTGCGCCTTGAGCCAACGTAACCGTTCCCACCGCGCCGCCGCCAGACAAGGTCCCACCCGCAAGCTGAACGGCGTTGGTCAAGTTCGACTCGACGCTCAAGGCACCGCCATTGACCGTAACTAGGCCAGAGCCAAGGCCGCTCGCGGCCGTCACCCTAACGGTACCCTGCTCGACCGTCAGGCCACCGCTGAAGGCGTTCGCGGCGGCAAAGACCAAGGCACCTGAGCCTTGCTTAACCATACGACCATCGGCCGCGGCACCAAAGGTTAACGAGCTGGCGAGACTGACTAAACTGCCCGAAGTGATATCAAAGGTCGCCGTCGCCCCGTCAGTAATGCGCAGGCGCGCCGACAGGTCATCGTTATTGCCAGCGGCCCACGCGAGCGTCGAGACCCCGCTGACCACGACAGGCCCCGTGAAGGTGTTGTCGCCCAAAGCACCCGCCGAGAAGGTTAACTGTCCGCTGTTAAGGTTGAAATCTGCCGTCGGCGCGAAACGGGCCGCTGGGCCGGAGAGCACCCATTTACTGGCGCCTTCCTTGATCAGTCCAGAGAAGACAAACTGCGCTGCATCCGATTCGAACATCTCGGCAGCAAAACGTTTCCTCCCTGGTTGGAACCCGCTAAGGTTAAGCGACGGTTAGGGCTAGCATCGTTACTGAAATCGACCAAGGCCGTCGAAGTGATGACCAGCGGACCGCTTCCATCAGAGATGAAACGGGCACCGCTTCCAGCGACCGTAAAGCCGCGTGCCGTCGACGCCCCTGCGCCGCTATAGAGTAAGGTGCCGCCCGAGAACTTGAGGCCAGCAGGGGTCATGGGCACGAGTCCCAGGCCAGTCGGGTTGGTACCGTCTCCCATCGTCGCAACCTGCAACGTGCTATCCTGAATCAACCAAGAACCGGCAAAGGTATTAGCCCCCGCAAGCACCACCGTACCACTACCGGTAAAGAAGGCATTGGGCCCACCGATTACGAGCGTAGCAACGGCTGACTCGCTGGAAATCACAGACTCGACGCGCAAGGTGGCTCCGGCGACTGGATTCAGGTAGCCAGTCGAACCGGTCCGCACGAGCAAGCCGCGCTTAGCATTGAGCGTAAAACTGGAGGTAGCCTGAATAGCACCGCCATCCAGAATAACCTGATCCGCGACAATATTACTAGGAACGGCGCCGAAAGCAGCGTCCGAGGCCATGGCTAACTCTCCCCCTGAGAGCACCCACTTACCCGTGAAGCTTGGGGCGGCTGGAACGAGTAGTTGCCCTGCCCCCGCTTTGCGCACGGTCGCGGCGCCCGCCAGCGGAAGAGCGAAGGCAACATTGTTGCCGCTCGTATCGAGCGTAAAGGTCGTGCCAGCTAAAAGCGTTGGCAGCTTAGCGGAGATATCTGCGCTGACGCCCGCACCCCACGCGACACCCCCGTTACCTGGCACATTAAGAGCGACCACGTTAGCTAAAGCTTGGGCAGTGGAGACCTGCAGCACGCCGCCATCGATGGTCACGCCGCCCGACAGTAAGCTAACGCCCGCGAGCGCGACCGTACCAGCCTGTACCTTCAACTCACCCGTAAAAGTATTGGCGCCACTGAGCGTCAAAGTGCCGTTACCAATCTTAGTGAGGCCGCCCGGTCCGCTCACGACCCCAGTAAAGAGCGAACTCCCGTCGCCTCGGCCGATTTCCAAGGTGACCGCATCGCCGACCGAATTCACCAACGCGAGATCGGTGGGAGGCACGAGGGAACTGCTCAAACCACCCAAGGCAAAAACTTTAGAGGTGACGGCGGCATCAAAGACCAGCGTTCCACCAGCCAAATCTAAGGTGCTGGAGCGGAGGGCGTCGCGATGGGCTAAAGTCAACGTACCCGAAGATAGTTTGGTCGTACCGCTCAAGGGGTTCGCCTGCGTGAGCTTGAGCGAACCAGTCCCGACCTTCACCAAGCTGCCGGCCCCGGAGAACGTGCCATCATAGACCATATCAACGTTCTTGGCACCTAGGTTCAAGATAGCTGGCAACGGCGGGGAGGCCGTGTCCACTAAGACAATGTCGCGAACCGTCGCCGTCGGCGAAAGCTGTAGTTCCCCCAAGTTAAACTGGCTCGCACCGCTGAACGAACCAGCGAAGAGAAGGCTCCCTCCGTCGAGTCGGACTGTTGACAGCGTCTGCCCCACTAAATTTGCCCCGAGGGTCCATCCGCCCTGTGGCACCGTAATCAATCCTGAATAAGATGAAGAATCCCCCATCGATAGATTGCAGCACCCATCTTCTTCAAATTGCCGGAACCCGAAAGCGTGCCCGACAAAGTCAACGTAGCACCAGAGGTGGTGACCGAGATAAACCCCACCCCCTTGATTGACGATGAATGCGCCCGTGCGGGGGGCCGTCAAACCAGTGTATTCCAGGGTACCCACGGTGGGCGTGACCGCGGTGACGTCGCTACCGAGAGCGATGGGCATGGCACCGCTACCGAGGTTAGCTGCCGACACGAGTCGCAAGGTGCCTTCGGCAACCTGCATACCGCTGGGCATGTTCAGGGCAGCCAAGCCACTCACCTCAACCACACCGCTCGTGAGCTTCAGAACTGGCGAGCCCGCCGTGCCCGCGATAGCATAGGCGGACGTACCACCGACCAAGGTGGTGATGGTCCCAGAGTTCCAGACCATGATCGCGGTGGTACCGGTGAGATTGAAGCCGCTCTGCTCGAGGAGGACCGTGCCCCCATTGAGATGGATGCCGCCAAAGTCTTCGGCCTCTTGAAAGGCAATGACGCCACCGTGTTGATGGTAATGTAAGTAGTGCCGGGTAAATCCGGATTACCGATGGAGGTGTCGCCGAACTGAAAACGTCCACCATTATTAACGATGATGTCCGTCACGCCCAAGTCACCGCCAGTGCCGGATCGTCGATGCGGAACTCGCCCGCATTGACGTTGACCGTACCAGTGAAGCCGTTGCTACTACCGCCGAAAGTGGTGCGGCCAGGACCATTAAAGTTAATTACCCCAGTCCCCGAAACTGCCTTGTCGAACCGTAACGCCGCGTCTTGCTCGAACTGTAACGTCGCACCAGTCGGGACGACGATGTTAGCTATCAACGTGCCAGCAAAGGTCGATTTCAACTTGAGGGTGCCACCTACATCCAGGGTCGGAAACACTAGTCAGGTTGCCACCGAAGAAATCAGCATTACCCGCTAGGCTGAGGGCACCGGAAATAATCCCGCCATCCACGCGCAAGCCACCACTGGCGGCGACCGTCGTCACGGCTGCCAAGGTGCCATTGACCACATTCAGGTTGGCACCCGCTGCGATGGTGGACCGTACCCGCTAACGTGGGGGATTGTTGGCATCGCCCAGCTGAAGGACACCTCCCTCAATGGACGTGGGGCCAGCGGAAGTCTTACTCGTTAGGAGCGTCAGCCGGCCGGTGCCAGCTTTCGTCAAGGTACCCGAGGGCGCCAAGGTGCCGGTGCCACCAAAAGTAAAATCAAACTGACTATTCACGGCAACCGCACTCGGGATAATTTCCCCGTTCAAGGTGACCGTGCGCAACAGGGCCGAATCATCGAAGGCAACCTTATCCCCGGGAAGAAGTTCGTAGGTGCAGCCCCTGGAGTATTAGCCTTCTCAATCCAGTTCAAGGTACCGCCCACATTAACGCCCGTGCCCGCATCCCAGTTCCCGTCCACAGCCCCGCTCCAGAGCACCTGCGTCTGGTCCGTGATGTTGATATCGATAGACTTCCCCACGGTGTTGTAAACGAGACTACCAATCAACCGCTGCGGCAAGGCATTGAGCGTGAAGCCCGATGTGATATCAGCCCCCGCGTAGGTGACCAAAGTAAAGGCCCCAAGACCGAGCGACCCCTTGGAAGCGATGGTCAACTGATGAGCCCCACCGGCCAAAACCAAACCATCCGTCCCCGTGACGGAAAGTAACGGCACGGTCGGATGCTCAACGTAGCTAACTCGAACTGCAGGTTAGCCCCACCGGCTGGAAGCGTGAACGACGGCACAAGCATGGTCGCCGTATTGACGCCGCTCGACACCGCAAAAGTCGTGCCAGCTGCCAGCGTGACCGTCGCCGGACGGGCGATGGCGCCAACGGCCAAGGTACCGCCACTCACCGTCAGATTACCCGTCAAATTGAGGCCGCACCCGCATCAAAACGGCCCGCCCCAAGTTCGTGGCATTACCCGCCCCCGTGATAGCCTCGGCATTCGTGAGGTTGTCGCTGCGGTTGACAATAAGCAGAGCCCCCGCGTCGACGACAATCGGACCGGTCAAATTGCCTTCGGTTCCGCCCGTACCGACTTGCAAGGTTCCGGCGAAGACGCGTGCGCCACCCGTCAAGAGAACGTTCGTCGTAATGACCGTTGTGCCTAAGCCGGTCTTCCAGAATTCGCCACCACCGGTGAGCGCACCCGGACCCGTGAGTGTGTAATCACGGTGGAGTTATTAAAAGTCACGCGCTGCGGCTGGAGGTCGGTCGCCACACTGATACTCAACGCACCAGTGCCAGCAGCAGTGTCATCGAAGAGCACGCGGTCTGTGGAATGAAGTTAGTTGCGGTTCCTGCCGTTTCTAAAATCCAATTATTGGTGCCGCCCGTACCGACGGCCGAACCCGCATCCCACACGGCTGAAATATCGCCTTTCCAGCGGAGCGGGTCGACGACGTAGCTCACCTGTAGTTCCGGACGCTTATTGACATCGGCCGCGCCGGACCGTTAAAAGCCCAACCGTCGGTCGAGGTGCGCGTGCGGAATAGCCAACCATTATTGGCGGTCCCATTCTTCCAAGCCGTGATATCCGCCGTGATGTCGAAGAGGCTATTGGCACCCTGCGGCAAGGAACTGGGCGAGGAAGTCACCCCGGCCGCGAGGTAGTCGGTGCCCGAAATCGGCCCAAGGTAAGGGCCGCCCACCGTACTCAAGGAGTCATAGGTCGACGTCGTATCCCAGGCGGTAATCATCCGATACATGTTATAAGGTCCACCAGACTGATCATTAGAACCGGTTCCCGTATTCAAACAAACCAAGCCTTCGAGACGGTGGCACGCGTGGGAACCTGCGACTTGGCCGACCCAAAGATATTGCCGACCTTGAGCAAACCTAGCCAATCCGGACTGGCAATGTTACCCGGCAACGAATTGCCCGTGGCCCCATCTAAGGTGACCTTGGTCGATGTTGCAGTAATCTGCGTGGTGGCCAAGACACCATCGGCGGGATGCTGGGTCGTGATACACGTGAACCCACGTAACCGTTGACGCCATTCTTGAACGACGTAGTCGTGCCGTTCGTGACATAAGTCACGGAGAGAATCGGTCGGTTAGCGACGGTAGTAGCCGCATCGCCGTTGACGCGCAGGAGATTAGCAACCTGCGACTGGACGACGAAGCCGTTATTCGCGTAGGCACCAGACGACCAAGCTTGGAGGGCTTGGGTGACGTTGGCTGAATACGTCGTATTGAGCGCCGCTGGACTGGTGATGGCCGTGGGTAACTTGGTCAAGCCGTTCGCATAGAGTGGACCGTTCACTAATAACGTGGTCCCGACAGCGCTAGCCCCAGCAAAGGAGATCAAAGAAGTGGCGGTGGTGAAATCCACTAACATCGGGGCTACGGTGACACCAGCGGAAGTCGCGGCAGCCTCGTCCCCCGTGGTCGACCCCACCTTCAGGGTCAAAGTCGCGCTCAAGATTGTCGCATTCGTCGGAATAAAAGCGGCCCCCGTGCCAAAGAGGCTACTAAACTTGAGGAAATACTGGGACTCCGCCACCGTCGTGCCGTTATTCATGGCAATTTGGCCAAGGGCAACGTCGGCGGTGGCGGTGGTCGCAGTCAGGTTCCGATCCACAGCCCCGAGATACCCAGCCGTACCTTGCTGAAAGGTAATCGTGGTCTGCGCATACGCACCGACCGGCATGGCCGCAGCGGCGAGCAAGAGACGGAGTGTCTTACGAAGGGAGGTAGAGCACTTTTTTCCTAAAGTCATGACTGCCGTAGATGCGACCTTTGACCTAGGTGGAAACCCTCAATCAAGACCCGTCATAAGATGTCTCCCAGTCGACACAGGACAGACTCAGTTCACCGAACCGACACTATCTAGAGACCTAAACCTCACCTCGAAAATTTGACTTTTGAACACTCGGTCTTTTAGCGTAACGCCTTCGTCAACGCCTCACTCCAGCGCTGCGCGATCTTTTCGGCGCCAGCGGTGTTGGGATGCACAAGGTCGGCAATGGTGTCCTTCGCCGAATCAAACCCAGTCGCGAGGTCCACGAGATAGACAGGCTGCTCCGGGCGATGCAGTTCCTTGACCAACGCGGCCAGCGCGAGGTTGAGCTCAGGATGTAGCTATACTTCGGCAACTTACCGCTGGGGATGACCTGAGCCACGAAGACGATAGACTTCGGATTGAGACGCCGGGCCGTGGTAATCATCTCCCGGTGCGCAGCCACGATGCCAGCCACCGGCTTTTCCTCAATGAAATGATTATGTCCCGCCTGTAGCATCAGGACGTTCGCTGGGTTCGCCTTGAGCCTGGCCTCGAGAATGGTGGCGAGGAACTCCGCATTCTTCCCGCCGTAGCCTTCATGCCAAAGCGGGCCCTGCGGGGTGTCCGTCTTCTGCGAGCCGACGAAGACAAAACGCACCCCGGCAGCCTGGAGCTTTGCCGCCAACGGAATCCGATACGTCGCGAAGGTCTTGCCGCCTTGGGTAATTGAATCACCCAGCGCCATAATGCGGAAGGCGGTGGCCTCGGCCGCAGAGAGGCCGCAAGCCAAGCAGAGACAGAGGAACCGTAAAACCATGGGGAGCGCTCAGGCGATGAACTTCAGGAACTGCTCGGCCAGTAAAGCCATCGCCAAACCCGAGAACCCGATAAGCGTCTCGGTGATCGTCCAAGTACGCAGGGTC
>BGOK01000008.1 GCA_003569205.1 Verrucomicrobiota bacterium
GCCTGCACCCACCGAAGAAGGCGCCAAGGACGGCAAGGTCTTCGGCGTGAAGGTCGAAGGGGCTCCGCAAAAGCAGTAAGCCCTCGCGACGCTCCCTAAAAACCCCGGGTCACCGGGGTTTTTCTTTGGGTAAGGCTGCTGCAACCATTGCGGCTTAACGGGGTTTTATAAGTACACTCCTATGCGTACCTCCCTCCTCGCCCTCCTCCTCGTTGCCGGCCTCGCCTTCGCGGCCGATGCTCCCGCCACGGCTCCCGTCACGGCTCCCGTCGTCGATCCGACCGCGCCAGCTCCTTCGGTCGACCCGACCAAGGCCACGCCTCCAGTAACCGCTCCGGCCACCGCCCCTGCGGAAACCGAAAAGAAGAAGAAAAGGGCGAGAAGACCGAAAAGCCTGAGAAGAAGAAAAAGAAGAAGGGCGAAGAAGCTCCGGCCACTCCCGTGACCGCCCCCGCCGCGCCCGTCACGAAGTAATTCGTTCGCCGTATTCACCCCACGAACCCGGCCTCCGCAAGGAGTCCGGGTTTTTTGTGCCTACTCAAAATAGCAACGTCGAATTTCCGTGATGTCAGGGCGAGCAGCTAATCGCTCCAAGATACCGCGCCAATCTTTCTGGTGCGTATTGCCGATACACAAGGCCTGCCCGTCCCGTCGACCAATGCGTCCGCGCGCGACCAGGGAAACCTTCACACTGGGGTCGAGGCGTTTGATCTCCGCCAAAACCAACGGGTCCGCAGGAACACAGAATTCGTAATCAATCGAGACTAACCCAGACGCAGGTCCGCTCAGGCCGTCCGCCCGAATGCTGTCCAAGGGGAAGCGTATCTTCGCCGAGGGTGGCGCGAGCGCGGTCGCACAAGCTACCAACCCAGCCGTGAGTAGGCAGAGTAAGACGCGGGTGAAACTCATTGCCGAATTATTAGTCGACTAAGATCTCCCGCGGGCTCGAACCGTTCTCCGGGCCGACGTAGCCCTTGTCATGGAGGACATCCATGATGCGGGCCGCGCGGTTGTAGCCCAACTTAAGACGACGCTGCAGCATCGAGACTGAAGCCCGCCTCGACTCCTTGATAATAGCCCAGCTCTGCGCGACGAGTGGGTCTTCACCTTCTTCGCCGCCCGCACCGCCGCCTTCGCCGTCCTCGGCAGCTTCTTGGATGGCTTCGACGACTTCTTGGGCGAACTCGGGTGGGCCGTTCTTATCACGGAGATACTCGACGATCGCCGCGACTTCCTGCTCGCCAACAAAGGCACCCTGCACGCGGTTCAGCGTAGCACTGCCTGGCGGGACGAAGAGCATATCACCGCGACCAACCAGGGTCTCGGCGCCGCCGCGGTCCAAGATGGTGCGCGAGTCGATCTGCGAAGAGACTTTGAACCCAATACGCGTCGGGAGGTTGGCCTTAATCAGGCCCGTGATGACGTCCGTCGACGGACGTTGGGTGGCGAGGACGAGGTGGATACCCGCCGCCCGGGCGAGCTGAGCAATCCGCGCGACCGAGGTTTCAATATCCTGCGCCGCCACCATCATCAAGTCGGCCATTTCGTCGATAATACAGACGATGTACGGGAGTTTCTCGTTCGGAATACGGATACCGTCATCAATCACGGCCTCGGCGGCCTCGCTTACGGCGGCCTGCTCTTCAGGGCTGAGGGGGAGTTCCTCCTGCTTCGGTAGGCCGGCTTCCTTGGCGAGTTTGGAGTTAAAGCCCGTGATGTTCTTCACGCCACACTTAGCGAAGATCTTGTAGCGACGCTGCATTTCAGCGATGAGCCACTTGAGCGCTGAGGGCACGCGCTTCGGGTCGGTCTCAACCGGGATGAGGAGGTGCGGGAGCTGATTAAAGATCTGTAGTTCGACGACCTTCGGGTCGACCATGATGAAACGGAGGTCCTGAGGGGTGCAGCGGTAGAGGAGCGAAACGATAATCGCGTTAATACAAACGGACTTACCCTGACCCGTCGCACCCGCGATGAGTGCGTGCGGCATCTTGGCGAGGTCCTGGATGACGGGCTTGTTCGTGACGCTATCCACGCCGAGCACAACCGGCAGCTCCATGACGGTCTCTGCCCAAGCCTTGGACTCGATGATTTCGCGGAGGAGAACGTCCTTCCGGTTGCGGTTCGGAATCTCGATACCGACCGTGCCCTTGCCCGGCACGGGCGCGAGGATACGCACGGCTTCGGCTTCCAGATTCATCGCAATATTATTGGAGAGGTTAGCAATCTTCTCCACGCGCACACCGGGAGCAGGCTTGATCTCGTAACGAGTAATCGAAGGGCCCTGCTGGATGCCAACGTCGACGCCGTTAGTGGGGTCGACAGGGACACACTCCACCTTGAACTGCCTGAGGGTCTCGATGAGATCCTGGGCGCGCTTGCGGAAGTCTTCCGCGGGACCGTTAGTGCTAGCCTTGGGCTCGTTCAGGAGGTTGAGCGGGGGGAAAAGGTATTCGCCACGCTTCTTGAGCTGCTGCGAGGCCTTGGCGCGCTCGATCTCCTCGGGCTTCACGATGAGGACCTTGCCAGAGCCGGCGGGCTCGAGCGGCTTAATGGGGGTGCGCGGCTTGGTCGTCGCGGCCTTAGTCTCATCCGCTTCTTCTTCGGAGTCTTCCCCGTCCGCTTCCCTGGCTGCTTCGTCCGTAGGCTTATCGTCCTTCAGCGGGGTAATGGTGACATTCTCCGGCTGGATAGTGGCCGGGCCCTTGGCAGCGACTTCCTCGCGCGGCGCGGGCTCAATGTCAGCGTCGTCATCCAGGGGAAGTTCTTCGATCTTCACCATGGGCTTGGCGGCAGCGGAAGGCATCGCGGTGACTTCGGCGCCAGCAATATCCTGCTGCTTACGGCGAAGTTCGGCCGCCTGCTGCTGCTTGCGTTGGCGTTCGATGGCCTCGCGGGCGGCCGCGACCTTACGCTCAGCATTCCAAGCGCCTACACCATCACGCATTTCCGTAATCCAAGCGTTGAGGGTGGCCTTCGGGTCATCTGCTAACGCACCGAGCAGGCAGAAGCCATAAGGGAAGGCGAGAATCCACGTGCCGTACTCGCCAAGGACTGGCTGACAGAGCTTGAGATAGATGAAGCCACCGAGAACGCCGCCGGGGCCTTTCGGATCGAAGGTACCCGAAGCATCAGCGCCCAACCATAGGGTCAACATCGGTGCACCGAAGAGCACGCAGGCCGACATCAACGCAACCTTCGTCGGCCAGAGAGTGTGTGCCCGATTGTTGAGCGCAAACCACGCCGCTGCGTACAGGAACGCCGGGACGAAGAAGGCGCCATAGCCAAAGAGGTGGAAAAGCGCGAAGGCAGCGGTCGCCCCGAAGGTGCCGCAGTAATTCTGCGTCTTACTGAGGTCGGTCGTATTCGTGAACAGGCTAGGGAAAAAGTTCTCGTCCGTGACCGAGTGCGAGATGAACGCGATGACAAAAAAGGTCGCGATGAGGCCGAGTACGACCGCGAGGATCGGGCGGCTTTCGCTGGCGGGCGTGGCCAGGGTGGTGGTGCGCTTACGGGCTGGGGCGGGCATGAAAAATTATTCGCTGAAGAGGTTGCCCTGCGACGTCACGTCGGTGTGGGGCGCCGTCGGGTCGGCGTGAATATGGCGCGGTGGACGGGTCACGCGGGCGGCGAGGGCGCGGGTCCGCTCTTGGGCGAGGCGCTCGACCATACCCGTCAGGGCGTGGCGAATCCACTTCGGGGTGAAGGCCGCATGACCGTAGTCGCACGGGCCGTAGCCGTGCACGCGGCCCGCTTGGAGGAGGGCGTCGTTCTGCGCGAACTCCGCTTCGTTCGTCGGCACGTAGACGGCAAAAGCCTTGCCGCCGTTCTTGCGTAAAAGCGAGAAGACCGGGACGTCGCTGGGGCCATCCGCGACGTAAATCATATTCTCAAAGGGCACGCGGCGGTCTTCGGCCTGCACGACGGAATTAACATCGATCTCCGGATTCTTATTCGAGCCTTTATTAATCTCGAAGAGGAAGCGGGTCTTGATGGTGTTATCGACCATCGCGGCGACTTGCGTGATCTCGGTCGGTAGTTCGAGGGCGAGCTCGTCCTGCTTACTGAAGTGGGGCGGCAGCGGGTGCTCGAGAAATTCGCAGCCGTAGATGCCATCGCAGTGCTGGGCGAGCGAAGTGCCGCGAATCATCTCGGCGAGACCCGTGCTGATAACATAATGCTCGAGGCTAACCTCGACGTTGTGCTTACGGCCGAGTTCGCGGACGAACTCCTTCAGCGCTGGGAAAAATTCGGGGAGGCCCGGGCAGAGCTCGATTTCGCCGCCCAGCTCGCGGAGCTGGCGGTTCGTGAGTCCCTTCATGGGGCCTGACTTCACATAGCTGAGCAGGTGGTTCAGGTAGACGGAGTCCTTGGAGGTGCGGATGCCTTTACGGGCATACAAGGCCGGCAACTGATTGGTTTCCTTCCAGAATTGCTCTTCATCGACACCAAAGGCGCGGAAGAGCGGGGTCTGCATGTACCCAGGACAAAGGGTCTTATCAAAGTCCCAAACACAGGAGAGGACGTGGCTGCCGCGGAGGGCGGGTTCCTTGGTCTGCATGCTAAATCGAAAGAGGGTGAAAGGTCGGGCTTGCGGGGAGAGTCCCCAAGCATCCATTAACTAACGGAGGCAGCCCCGCTGTCCAAGCCCGATTCCCGTTCCACCCACCATGGCCGAAGCCCCCCTCAGACCCGACCTTTCAGGCCTCCGCCGTCGCCTAACCGAACTGGAAGGGTTCATGGCCGACCCGGCCACGTTCGGGGATAGCCGCCGGGCCGCCGCCCTCGGGGCCGAACTGCGCTTCACCGGCAAGGCTGTCAAAGCCGATGACCTAATGACGAGCCTGGAGAAAGAACTCGCCGAAGCCCGCGCCCTCGCCCACGAAGCCGACCCCGAGATGCGCCGGATGGCCGATGATGAAATCCGCCGCCTGACGCCCCTGATTGAGGTCGCCCGCGACCTACTGATTAAGGCGATTGTCCCACCCAACCCCGACGATTCCCGCAATGCGATGGTGGAAATCCGCGCCGGGACCGGGGGCGAAGAGGCCTCCTTATTCGCCTCCGAACTGCTCCGGGCCTACACGCGCTTCGCCGAACGCAAGGGCTGGAAGTGCGAATTGATGTCCTTGTCCCACTCCGATCTCGGCGGGGTCCGCGAAGCAGTTCTACTCATCGAAGGCGAAGGCGCCACCGCCCTACTCCGCCACGAAGCCGGCGTTCACCGCGTCCAACGCGTCCCCGCCACCGAGGCTTCCGGTCGCGTCCATACTTCCGCCGCCACGGTCGCGGTGCTCGCCGAAGCCGAAGAGGCCGAGGTGGTGCTCAAGCCCGAAGACCTCGACATGTCCGTGGCCCGCGCTTCCGGTGCCGGCGGCCAACACGTTAATAAGACGGAATCTGCGGTGCAAATCATCCACAAGCCGACGGGGCTGATGGTCTACTGCGCCGACGAACGTTCCCAGCTCCGTAACCGCCAAAAGGCCCTCCGCGTGCTGCGTTCACGCCTCCTCGACTTGACCCGCGCCAAGGAACGCGAGGTCCGAGCCGATACTCGCAAGAATATGATCGGATCGGGCGATCGCTCGGAACGTATCCGGACCTATAATTTTCCGCAGAACCGTATCACCGACCATCGTATCGATCTCACGGTCCACGGGATTGAACAGGTCCTCGAGGGCGACCTCGACGAATTGGTGAACGCGCTCTACGAAGCCGACCTGCGCTCGCGCGCCGAGGCCATCACTCGGCCTTCAGTGTAAAGGCGGCTTCGGTCTCGGAGACCCGGAAGATACCTTTGGCGCCATCGCCATCGTCGAGGCGTCCATCCACAACGAGCAAAGTACGCAGCGAGCTGGTGTCCGGCGTCGAAGGAGTGAAGACCACGGCGGGGATACCTTTGCCGGCCGGGCTGTCTGGCGTGAAACTCCAGGTGCCATTAACGGAGGCCTTATCTAACGACGGTTGCACGACTTTGGTGAAACCGAAGGCGGCGAGGTCGGCCGGGGGAACGCGAAAGTCGAACTTCGCCGGCCACGCGCCTTTCTCGAGGCGGTACTGAATGAGCGGCGACCGGGCATCGCGGTAGACGAGGGCCATGCTGTCGGCCTGAAAGTGGTCGCGGAGGATAAATCCAAAGGCAATGAGGAGACCAAGGGTGAGTCCGCCCACGGCCCACATCGCAGCGTGGTACCAAAGCGGCGACGTAGGGGCCAAGAGGATGGTTGGGACTTTAGTTTCGGAGTCAGCCATGGAAAGGGGTGTAGACTATCTTTGCGGGGTTCGGGCTCCGTTCAAGCCCGGAGCGTTTTGTTTCTTGGATAGGCAAGGGTTTCCGCCTTCGATAGCCCTGCATGGATCCCGCCTACCTCGAACGCTTCGCTGGCTTCGGCCGCCTCTACGGGCTGGCCGGCTTAGAGCGACTGTCGCGTAGCGGCTTCCTCATCGTGGGCCTGGGCGGCGTGGGCTCCTGGACAGCGGAGGCGCTCGCCCGCTCCGGGGTCGGCCACCTGGCGCTCGTCGACGGGGATGCCGTCTGTATTTCTAATACGAACCGGCAACTCCACGCGGTCGCCGGGGCCGTGGGCCAAGCCAAGACCGAAGCCGTCGCGGCCCGGGCACGCTCCATTAATCCAGGCATCCAGACGACCCTGCACACGCGCTTCTTGTCCCGCTTTAACCCGCATGAGGTCCTCGCCGGCTTTGAGGGCGTCGTCATCGATGCGATGGACGCGCTGTCGCCGAAGTGCGGGCTGATCGCCGAGGCCGTGAACCGGAAACTTCGCGTGGTGACGGTCGGAGGCTGCGCCGGCCGCCTCGATGGGACGCGCCTGAAGGTGACCGACCTCCGTGATTCACGTGATGACCCGCTGATGATGCTGGTGCGCAAGCGGCTGCGCCAAAACTTCGACTTCCCGCGCGGCAAGACGCCGTTTGGGGTGTCGTGCGTGTGGTCCGATGAACCGTTCACGCAGCCGACCGATTGCGCGGGTCTGCCGGGCGGCGAAATCCCCGAGGGGGAAGACCTGCACCCCAACTGCGAATGGGGCTATGGGACAGCGTCCCACGTGGCCGGCGCGTTCGGCCTCGCTGCCGCCGGTGAAGCGCTGCGGCTCGCTTTATTGCCCAAGGAATAAACGGGCGAAGTTCACGCGCGTGAGCTCCGCGGCTTGCTCGGGCCGAAGCTGCCGAGTCCGGGCGAGTTCCTCCAAGTTAACTAAAAGGTTCACCGGGTGATTTTGCTCAACGCCCGCCGCGTCTGGCGGGAGCTCCTGCCGCCGATACTCCGGGGCTGGACATAACGCCGGCGCATCGGTCTCGACCAGCACGCGGTCCGAGGGAATAGCGGCGGCAAACTGCGCGCGAAGGTCGGCTTTCGTCGGACGGAGGTGATGTGCACTAAAAGAGAAATAAGCCCCGAGACGGACGAGCTCTGGTACGAGGTCAACGGGGCCATTCCAGCTATGCAGGAGGAAACCGCGCCGCGGGACAGGCGTGTTCCGCAAGATATCCAAGAGCGGACCCATCGCGCGCACGCAATGGATGGTGAGGGGCCGCTCGAGTTCGACGGCTAAGGCGAGCTGGACCCGAAAAGCCGCTTCCTGCGCGACGGGATCATGGCCTTCCACCCAACGGTCTAAACCCATCTCACCGACCGAGGCCTGGGGATGAGCGAGTAAGATAGCCCGCAACTGCGCCTCCCAACCGAGGGGCGCGGTGGGAACGTCCCAAGGGTGCAGGCCAAAGGCGGGGAGGTTCCTCGCATCGCGTGCCGCGAGAGCGACGACGTCAGGCCAATCGATGGGTGCACTGCCATTAACAACGGCATAACCGACGCCTTCGCGCCGAGCGAGTTCGACCGCCGCATCTGGGACTTCGGCGAACTGGTAATGGCAATGGGCGTCGTGAACGAGCATCCGGGCGAAGCGCCAACGTATCGAGCCATTCAGAGGCCTCAACGCCGAATCGGCGTGCGTTGTCCTTGCCCTCTTGGCCCGCCCTCGCCTATCTCCGTGGCAGGATGAAAACGCCGCCCTTGCCCAAGGAAGCCTTGATGACCGTGACCGGCCTACCCTTCCCACTGAAGGCGAAGGGGAAGGTCCGCGAGGTCTTCGACCTGGGTGAACACTACCTCATCGTGGCGACGGATCGGCTGTCCGCTTTCGACGTGGTCATGCCCAACGGCGTCCCCGGCAAAGGCATCCTGCTCACGCACATCAGCCTCTGGTGGTTTGAACAAGCGAAGGCAGTGTTTCCGACACACCTCGTGCCCGACCACGCCGCGGCACTGACCCGCGCGCTGAAAGGCCACGAGCACCTAATCCCCCGCTCGATGCTGGTGCGTAAACTCGTCCCCCTGCCCGTCGAGGCAGTGGTGCGTGGTTACCTCGCCGGCAGCGGCTTTAAGGAATACAAGAAGGGTGGTGCCATCCTCGACCACGCCCTGCCCGCCGGCCTGCTCGACGGGTCGAAGCTACCGACGCCCATTTTCACCCCGTCGACCAAGGCCGCCGAGGGCCACGACGAGGCCATTACCAATGCGCAGTGCGAGCAGATCCTCGGCACGCAGGTCTTCCGCACAGTCCACGACACGTCGATTGCACTCTACCGCATGGGCGCCGAACGCGCCGCCAAGGCTGGCGTGATCCTCGCCGACACGAAGTTCGAATTCGGTACCGCCCCCGACGGCTCACTGGTCCTCATCGACGAGGTGCTGACGCCCGACTCTTCCCGCTACTGGCCGGCTTCGACCTGGCAGCCCGGTCGCACTCAGCCTTCCTACGATAAGCAGTTCGTCCGCGATTGGCTCGAAGCCCAGCCATGGGATAAGACCGCTCCCGGCCCACGCCTGCCCGACGATGTCGTGGCCAAGACGCAGGCGCTCTACGCGGAGTGCCTTGAGCGTTTGACGGCGTAAAGCGCGCTTAAGGAGCGAAAGCAATCGGGCGGACGGAGTAATTCGGCCGAATGATTGTTCATGGGCATTTCACATCATTGCACCGGTGGGGGGCTTCGCCATCGTGAGGCTTCCATGGATTACCTGAAGCCACTCCTCACGTTGCTCGCCGTCCTGAACCCGATCGGCGTGATCCCGTTCTTCATTCACTTCACGTCGCACCTCACCCCAGCCCAGCGCCAACGCACCATCTGGGTGAGTACGCTCACGGTGTTCCTCGTCATTGCGACGAGCGCCCTCGCTGGGCTCCAGTTACTGCGCTTCTTCGGGATCTCCATCGCGTCCTTCCAGGTGGGCGGCGGCGTCCTGCTGCTCATCAACGCGGTGCAGATGCTCAATGCGAAGCCAGCGGATAGCTCCGACCACGACCTAAGCCAAGCAACGGAAAAACTGGATGCCGGCGATAGTGTGGCCGTCTCACCGCTGGCGGTGCCGCTCATCACCGGACCGGCGACGATTTCGACCATGGTCATCTACGCCGAGAAGTCGCAAAGCTTCGGTGATCAAGCGCTCCTCGTGGGCTACGCGGTCGTCGGCGCCCTCGCGACCTTCGCCTGCCTCTTCGCCAGCACACGCATCACGCGCATCCTCGGTCAGACTGGCATCAACGTCATGACCCGCCTCATGGGCCTCGTCCTCGCCGCCATCGGCGTCGAGATCATGGCCGACGGCCTCGGCAAACTCTTCCCCGCCCTCCTCCGCTAAACGCGGCAACGGGGTCAGGCACCAATATTTAGGCCTGGTATCAATCAACCGGTATAGTGCGGGAGGCGCCAGCTGAGGTTGGTCCAGGCGGAGGTCTTCCAAGCGTCCTTGGTCGCGAGTTCACGCACGAGGGTGTCCTCCGCATGAACCTCCACGTAAAGAAACGCCTGCGTAGGTCCGCCGAAGTGTGCGGAGTTGTCCGTGTTAAAGGTCGGGATACCCAGAGGTAGCGGCTTGCCAGCGACGACGGGGTCGGGCTTCGGTCCGCGCCATGCAAAAACAGCACGTCCATGGGTGTGGCCGTAAAAGATGCCAGCGATGCGGTAAGGCTTGAGGGCCTCGTGGAAGGCCTGCACGTCCGCGTAGTCCCACTCATTCTTAAGGACGAGCTCATCGGACACCGGCAAAGCGTAACGGGCAAAGTCGACGTGATGCGAAATCACGACGGGGGCGCCGGACTTGCCGACGTGCTTGGCGAGGTAATCCACGAGAAACTCGAGGCTGTCCATCGGATCGTAGCGACGCTTCCGGGTGACGGACTTCACCTGGCCGACGGTGATGCCGAGGTTGATAAAGTGCACGCCATTCACAACCCACGCATAGTGGAGGCCGTTCGTCGAGATGGCCTTAAGGCCCTTACGCTGTTTATTACGGGCGATGATGCCGTCCGGGACGAGGCCCTTACCGTGCGGGCCGTCGTGGTTGCCGTGGATTTCATACGCGGGGAATTTGAGCCGGCCATCCTTACCGTCTAAACCATAGTCGGCCTGCCATTCCTTCCACTCAGTGGCCTGCATCTTGGCGATGACGGCTCCGTTCTTGTCGCCGCTGTCGATGATATCACCGACGTGGATGACCTGACTCAAGGGCAAGGCCTTGCCGCCACCAATCGCGGCGGGGAACTCGGAGCCAGGGAGACGGTTGAGCTGCTCGATGAGCGCTGCCGTCGTCGCTCGGGAAGCGGGGTTAAGCGACGCAGGGTCGTCCTTGTCGGCGAAGTAATGCGTATCCCCGACGACCGCGAAGGCGACTGGCGTGAAGGCCGGCTGGTCGGCGGCGGCCAGCCGCGCGGCGACGCCCGGTACAACCGCCAGCGATGCGACGGCGCCAAACTTCAGAAAGGACCTGCGGGGCAGCATGCGTCTTGCTTAAGCGCGTCTCGAGCGACCTCAAACCCTTATCAACACCGCAGCATGACGATAGGGTCAGACCCCACTAATAGGGTCTGACCCCATTAATAGGGTCTGACCCCGTTATTCAGGCCTGGCACCAGGGAGGTAACCGCGGTGGACAGGTGGGGTCGGACGGCTTAGACCTTAACCATGAAGCTGACCCCGCTCCTGACGCTCTGCCCCCTACTCGTCCTCGCCGCCCCGGCGGAACCCAAGTTCCGACTGCAAGAGGTCGACAAGATTTCCATCGGCTACGGGCTCGCGATTGCCGACGTCGATGGCGACGGGAAGCCTGACATCATCTTGGCCGACCAGCACACGGTGCAGTGGTACCAAAACCCAACCTGGAAGAAGCATGTCATCGCCGAGAACCTAACGAAGCTCGACCACGTCTGTGTCGCCGCTCAAGTCGTCGACGGGAAATGTGAAATTGCCGTCGGCGCTGGCTGGAATCCTTCCGATACGGTCAATAGCGGTGCGGTGTTCTACCTAAAAGCCCCCGCTGACCCGACGCAGAAATGGGAAGCCATCGCCTTACCGCACGAACCGACGGTCCACCGGATGCAATGGGTGCAAATCGACGCTAAACGCTGGGACCTCGTCGTCCAACCGCTTCACGGCCGCGCCAACAAGAATAACGCCGGAGTCGGGGCCAAGATGATTGCCTACGAAAAGCCTGCCGACCCCAAGCAGCCCTGGAAACTCGCCACAGTCAACGAAGTCAGCCACGTGGCCCACAACCTGCAACCGACGCGCTGGAGCGCTAGCCCTGCCCAAGAGATTCTCTCAGGCTCCAAGGAAGGCATCTGGCTAAACTCCTTTAAGGCCGGCGCTTGGACCAACACGGCGCTCACGAACGTTCCGACGGGCGAACTGCGCGACGGTAAGCTCGCCAACGGCCAGCGCTTCCTCGCGACGGTCGAGCCCTTCCATGGTACGACGTCCGCCGTCTACACCCAAGACGCCGACGGCAAGTGGATCCGCCAACAGTTACTCGATGGCTTCAAGGAAGGCCACGCGGTCGCCGTCGCTGACTTCCTCGGGACGGGCTCCGACCAATACGTCGTCGGCTGGCGCGGTACTGACCCGGGCATCCGCCTGCTCACCCCGCTCGATGCCGCCGGCAAAACCTGGCGCACGAGCACGCTGACGACCAAGGAGATCGCGGTCGAAGATTTCAAGGCCGCCGACCTAAACGGCGATGGCAAGCCCGACCTCATCGTCGCCGGTCGCCAGACCAAGAACTTGCTCATCCTCTGGAACGACCGCTGAGCCGCTCGGCGGCTCTCGGCCAAGAAATAGGCACGAAAAAGCCCTCCGCAAGGAGGGCTTCGTGTTTCAGAAATAGTCCGACTAGGATTTGAACCTAGACAAGGAGAATCAGAATCTCCTGTGCTACCATTACACCATCGGACTGTCCTGAGTCGTCTGACGATGGGACTCCCCGCCCCTGCGTCAAAACGAAAGATGAGGGCTGTTAGCCTGAAAACCCCGAGAATCAGGCTACTTACGCCGCTTCTTGGGCTTAACCCAAGCTCGTCAGCATACCACGAAGGGTTAGCAGGCTAAACTGGCTAAGGCCTTACTATATCTAAACATGAGCGAGCGGAATACCCTTAGCTCACTTTTGAGACCTGCATTTGATGGCCGCTTTAAGGCGCGAACTGAGCGCAACCGTGACTTACTCCTAGGTCTCTTCATAGACGCCCTACCTAACAGAAACGCGCCGCAAAGCCAATAAGGGGAACCCCTCGCTCTACTTCCGCTTCTTCTCTGGCGGGAGGGTGTCTTCGATTATCCAGTCAGGCCAAGTCTCCCGGGTATACTGTTGAAAGCCAGCGATGGTATCGCGAAGCAAAGGCGACGGGTCGCCGTTCCAGCGGAGGCCGATTTCCATCGGGGCAAAACCCGAAAGCGGTAGGACGCGGACTTCGGGGTGCGAAATCGCCTCCGGGATTGCGAGGTTCAACCCCAACCCTTCCCCGTTGGCGACGTAGCTCGTGACCATCTCCATTGAAGTGACTTCAACGGACTGCGCCCAGGTGACGCCGAGTTTACGGAGATCACGTTGGAAACTGCGCGAGACGCTGCTGGCCACCGGCATGCTCACCAGCGGCTCCCGAATCTTCTTTTGCTTCCACAGGTCAGCGGCACTCCGGACCGACGAGGCTTTGGGCACTAGGAGGACAAGGGGGACCCGGGCAAGCCGGAGGAGACTCTGGCGTCCCGTCGTCCGAGCTTCAATGGGTATGATGGCGAGGTCGATGAGGCCATCGTGCAACCAGGTCTCAAACTGGGCTTGATAGCCAGGCGTCAGACTAAGCAACAGCTTGGGGTAACGTGCTCGTAGTCGTTGGGTGACGGTCGAGATATGGAGGCGCAGCACGAGTTCCGAGGCGGCCAATCTCAACTCAGGCCGGTCGGTGTCGCGGAGTTGCCCTTCGAGTCCATCCAGCCCCGCGAAGAAGGTTTCAATCTGCGCATAGAGTTTGCGGCCTGGCGCAGTCAGACGAAAGGGCGACCGCTCAAAAAGGCGGACACCTAGGTTCGACTCCAAGGCGGCCATCTGCCCACTGACGGCTGGTTGCTGAATGCCATACGGGATGTGGCGAACGGCCGCGCTAATCCCCTCATGCTTGGCCACGTAATAGAATAATTCAAGGTGATGGACGTTCATCGGGGTGGGGCATCATTCGGCTGGGGAGGGCACAGCGCAACGCCCATTATCCCCTTTGCTGATAGGCCCTATCGATTATATCAATTAACGCAGCGGGCACGGGGTGGGTATAATGCATGCCGACCAAAACGCATGACCCTCCTGCTCATCATTCTCCAAGCGCTCGGCGTAGTCATGCTGGCTGATTTTGTGGCCGGCCTCGTCCATTGGCTCGAAGACGCCTACGGTACCGAAAAAACCCCCCTCTTCGGACCGCTGATGATCAAGCCGAACATGGTTCATCACCACTACCCGCGGCTCTTCACGAAGAATAACTGGTGGCAAAGCTCCTGGGACCTCTTGTTGCTTGGGGTGGTGATTCTCAGCGGGGCGGCTTGGCTCGGCTACCTTAGCTGGCAGCTGACGCTCTTCGTCGTGATTAACATCAACGCGAACCAGATTCACAAATGGTCGCACATGACCCGCGTAGAGGTCGGCCCAGTCGTTGCCTTCTTCCAAGACATCCACGTGCTGCAGACGCCTCGGCAACATGCGCTCCACCACACCGACCCGAAGAATACTAACTACTGTCCAGTCTCGAACCTAGTGAACCCGATCCTGGAATCTGTCGATTTCTGGGGCCACCTCGAAACGGTCATTCAATTCTTCACCGGCGCCACCCACCGCCTCGACACCTCCAACCGTGGCCAAGGTCCCGGCCCAGAATGGCTCGCCGATTTCCGCCCCGCCCACGCCGTAGGCCGCCCCCACGCCGGCCTCGTCGCCAAGCAAACCGATGAGGGGTAAGGCCTACTTCGCTGCCTTGGTGCCGGTTTCGGACATGAGATAGGCCAAAAGGTCGCGTTGCTGCTCGGAAGAAAAGGCCTGCAGGAGGGCTTCGGGCATCAACGAAATGGGCAGGGTTTCGCGCTTCACGATGTCGGTCTTGTCGAGCGTGGTTTCTTGGCCAATCGAACGCAGCGTGAGCGTGCGCTCCGTCTGCGCACCAACGATGCCACTGAGGACACGTCCGTCTTTCATGGTGATGGTGTTGAGGTAATACGCAGCGTCCACGACGGCGTTCGGATCCACAATATTTTGCAGTAAGTAATCAAGATTGCGGCGTCCGCTCCCAGTGAGGTCCGGTCCAATCGCGCCGCCTTCCCCAAAGAGTTTATGGCACTGCCCACACACGCCCGCATAGAGGGCCCTGCCCTGCGCGATATCCGCCTTCGCTAAAAAGTCTGTGGTGTGACGCGCCTTGAGCGACGCGATGAGTTGAAGTTTATCTGCCGGGGTCTCGCGCGCTTCGCCCCACACCGTCACGAGCTGCGCCGTGAGTTTAGCGTCGTTGAAGCCACGAATCTGTCGCGCCGCGGCCGACCCAAGGTCTGACTTCGCTACTTTACCTTCCGCCATCGCACCGAGGAGTTCGCTGGCAAACTTCGGCCGTGAGACAAGTGCCATGATGGCCTGCGGGCGCTCATGCGGGTAAAGCTGCGGATACCGGGCGAGAATCTTCTTCGCGACGGCGGGGTCATCGAATTTCGTTAAGCCTTGGATAGCTTCCATGGCTACGCCTCGCACGGAAAGGAGTTTCTCGCAATCGGCCCGGAGGTTCCCGTCGTTGGCCTCGATGAGCGCGAGTAAAGCCACCCGACGTTGCTCGGCGAGGGCCTTGTCATCTAAGGCTATCTTCCGCACGGCTTCCAAAGCCAAGCCATCACCAAACAACACGTTGAGCTGGCGGACAGCGTCGATGGCGGGGACGTCCGACGGCGGAATCGACGCGACGAACTTATCCCACGCGGCGGGCTTCTTCGCCTTACGCCAACCTTTGAGTCCATCCGCCAGGCCAGCCACGAGCGGCCCATGGCCGTCAGGCATGTCAGCAGCCCCCGCCAAGAGGTCGTTCAGCGGTTCTGGCTCCTTGTCCGAGGCTTCGGCGAGTCGGCGGGCGATGAGTTTACTAACCTGTGGTACGCGACAGACGTGCGCCACATCGACCAAGGCTGGGAGCGAGAGCTCGCGGATACCGGTCCAAACGAGGAGCGGGAGGTTATGATCCGTGCTGTCCTGCTCGTAGCGGAGTAGGTGCTGGGCCACGAGCGCACGGATCGGCGGAGTGAGGTGCGGGAGGGATGAAGCGAGAGCGAGTCGAACGCGCTGACCGCGCGGCTGGCTCGCCAGTTGGAGTAAGGCGGTCTCCTGTTCTTCACAGGTCGGGATGAACCCGAAGTGATTCGCATACTTAGTCAGGGAATTATTACGACGAACCAAGGGCTCAGTAAGCTCGCGTTCAATCAAGCGGGCCAAAACGTCGGGACGGGTCTCGGCGAGCACCGCGGCGGGCGAGTAATGGGCCTGATGCTGCGCCGCGAAGGGGCTATCGCCCTTCGGCGTGGCTTCCATCGCCAGGAGTGTCGAATGCGCATTGAGCGCGACGACTGGGTCCACTTCGGCGGCGAGCTTCTCCCAGGCGGGCAAACCGGATGATAGGTCTTGACCCTTCCACGCGCGCTCACGGAGTTCCCATCGAGCCATACGGACGAGCCATTCATTGCGGCTACGCTGTAGTTCAACGAGCTGGGCCGGTGTGGCCTTCATTAAGTCGACTTCGGGCTGCCTAGGCGTACCATAGGCGACCTTATAGATACGTCCGCTGGTCCGGTGAATGCCATCTTCCTCGTGACACTCACCGATGTCGCTCCAGTCTAGAATCGTCACCGCGCCGTCTGGGCCTTGGCTGAGCTCGATGCCACGGAACCAAGGATCGTCCGACTTCAAAATATCGGGCTGGTGCTTCATCACCAAGGCGCTACCTACCCGCTCGATGGCTTCGACGTTCACGCGCCGGCCATGCATATTAAGGGTCATGAGTTTATCGCGGTACGCGATCGGCCAGTTATCACCCTGATAAATCATCATCCCGACGTGCGCGTGGCCGCCACCAAAGTCATCCGCGCCACCGCGGCCACCGTCGGCATCGTTCCACTTCTTGCCCGTGTTCCAGTGGTAGTGGTCGGCCTGCTGGTCGATGAGTTCGTATACAAAGGGATACGGGTCCTCGCCATGCATCCGCTTAAAATGCGCACCATGAATACCCTGCCAGCCATGCCCGATCACTGTGTTGATGAACAATAGCTCGTGATGCTTGGTCCAATCGGAGCCCCAAGGGTTCGTCGTGCCGTGGCAGTAGGGTTCGAAGATTTTTTTGATCGGGTGATAACGCCACAGGCCACCCGCGGTAGGCTGACGTTTCGCCTTCTCCACGCCGGGGACATCAATCCACGAGGTACTGGAAATACCGACGCGCCCGTAGAGCCATCCATCGGGACCCCACTTCAGTCCGTTGGCAAAGGTGTGGCGGCTGGCGGCCGTCGTGCTGAACCCATCGAGGATGACTTGGGGCGGACCCGCGGGCTTATCGCCATCCATCGGAATAAAGAGCAGGTTCGGCGGGCACATCGCCCACACGCCACCCAAGCCGCGCTCGATGCTGGTCAGCATCTGCACGTCTTCCGTCACGACCGTACGTTTATCGAACTTCCCGTCGTGGTCGGTATCCTCGAGGATGATAATCCGATCGCGGAGCTTCAGGTCGAAGCGTTCCTTGCCGTCGGCATACGTGTAGTTCTCCGCAATCCATAAGCGGCCACGTTCGTCCCAACAAAGGGCGATGGGCTGACGGACGTCGGGCTCAGCGGCGAAGAGCGTGGCGCGAAAGCCCTCGGGCAGGTGCAGCTTGGTCAGGGCATCCGCTGACTTCAGCAATGGGATGGTCTCTGGCTGATTATTACGCGGCTCGGGAAACGCCGCCGCCCCCAGAGATAGGGCAAAGAGTAAAGCAAAGGGGCGGGCATCCATCGGGGTCTGGGTTACCGACCACACTGCGGGGCGAAGGTTCCGAGTCGACCCCGCAAGTACTGCTGACGCTTAGAACCCGCGGACAATCTGCGCGTAAACGTCGGTCGAGGCCATCTGTGCTGGGAGGCTGGCGTCGCGCGCGGCGATACAGACGGGCCAGTCGAGTGGGTCCTCCGGCAAACGGCCATGCGAACCTTTCACGAGCGAGGCGTCTTGGGAGACGACTTCCATGAGTGCCTTAAAGCCGAGGGTCTTCTTGAGGAGGAACCAGGCAATGGTGAGCATTGGGAAGCGAATCTTCGGGTCGATGAAGAGCTCAACGGGGTCGTAGCCAGGCTTACGATGGATATCGATGGTGCGAGCGTAGTCGGGATCGCCCTCGCCCTCTTCCCACCAGTAATACGAAAACCAGCTATGGTTGTCGGAGACGACGACGAAATCGCCACTACGGATGTGCTTAATGCCGACGGCGGCTTGCGCGTCGGCGTCGAGCACCTGCGCGACGCCCGGCGTGGCGAGGAGGACCTTGCGGACTTCTTCGCGGATCGATGGGTCGAGGACGACGACGTGCGCGACCTGGTGGTCGACGACAGCGAAGGCTTTGGAATTAAAGACGTCAAGAGTCTCGGAACCAGACTCTTGCTTCAGCTCGAGCCAAGCGTGCTGACGCAGGACTTTATTCAGCGGGACGGCCCGATCGACGGCGGTGATGGCGTATTCGGAAACGATGACGACGTCCACGCCGCGTGTTTCGAGGAAATCGGCTAAGTCCCCGACGAGTTTATCGACGTCGCGACGAGCGGTATCACTGCGTGGGTCGGTCGGACCAAAGCGTTGCAGGTCGTAATCGAGGTGCGGGAGGTAGACGAGGTTGAGGTCCGGCTGCTCATGCTCCTCGATCCAGCGGGCCGAGGCGGCAATCCACTGAGTGGACGGTAAGCCAGCGCGCGGTCCCCAAAAACTATGGAACGGGAAATCGCCAAGGTCGCGCTTGAGCAGCTCGCGATAGCGCTGCGGGTAGCTGGCGATGTCGAAGATTTTTCCGCCGTTGGACTTATAGACCGGACGCGGGGTCACGGAGATGTCCGCATTCGTCCCCATGTTATACCACCAGAAGAGGTTCGCGACCTTGAGCTTCGGGTTCTTGGCGTGGAGTTCGTCCCAAACTTTCGGAGCGCCAACCACGCGGTTAGATTGCTTCCAGAACTGCACTTCGCTGAGCGTGCGGTCATACCAACCATTACCGACGATCCCGTGCACGGAAGGCGTCTGGCCGGTGAGGTAATCCGACTGCGCCGTACAGGTGACAGCGGGGAACGCGGGGTGGACTTTCGCGACGGAGCCCTTCGCGGCGCGGGCGGCCAAGCGTGGCATCACACCTGACGAGAGGTCGCGGGCGGACAGGCCGACGACGTTCAGGACCGCGCGGCGCATGTCTGCTGGTCGCGCGCACGCAACTCATCGGTCGCGCGGCGCACGATGGCGGTAGCCATTTCGTGGACCTGAATCGATTTACCGATTGCCGTCGGTAAGACGAGCGTGAGCTGACCGCCGAGGTGCTCGCGGAACTCCTCGAGGCCGGCGAGCATCGGGGCGCCACCGTCGAGGTGCATCTCCGGCGCATAGGTCCGGAAGCCGAGGGCGGTGAGTAAATTCAGCGTGCGCTCGGCTTCTTCTTGGCCGAAATGCCCGAGATCGCGGGCGCACAGGATGTCCAAGGCCAAGCCGACGGCGACGGCCTCGCCGTGCGTGAGGCGATGGTTCGTCATCGACTCAAGCTTGTGCGCTGCCCAATGGCCGAGGTCGAGCGGACGGGCGCTGCCGAGTTCGAAGGGGTCGCCATTGCCAGCGATGTGGCGGGCGTGCAGTTCAGCCGAGCGGCGGACGGCGCGGCCGATGGCCGGAATGTCGCCAGCGGCAAGCATCGTAGATTCCTTCTCAAGGTTACCGAAGAAGACCGGGTCCTTGAGGAGTGAAACCTTCACAGCTTCAACGAGGCCATCACGTAGGCCACGCGCATCGAGTGAGGCGAGCAGGCCAAGGTCGTTCACCACCGCGGCGGGGACGACGAAGGCACCGGTGAAGTTCTTCTTCCCAAAAGTGTTGATGCCGTTCTTCACGCCGACACCAGCGTCGCCTTGGCCGAGGGTCGTGGTGGGCATGCGCACGAGACGGACGCCACGGTGGGCGGTGGCCGCGGCGAACCCGACCGCATCGAGGAACGCACCCCCGCCGATGGCGAGGACGTAGGAGTGACGGCAGATCTTGTCGGCCTCAATGGCGGCGAGGGCGGCTTTGACGACGGCCGAATCCTTCTTGGCCGCTTCGCCCCCGGTCAGCACCAGCGGCGTCCGGGTGAAGTGCACACCCATGGCCTTACCATAAGCGGTGATCTCTGCGACGAAGCCCGGACGGGCGGACGCCAAACCCGAATCAACAATCGGAATGACCTTAGCGCCGGCAAAGAGGTCGGCCAAGACGCGGTTGCCAGACGCGAACGCATGCTCCGTAAAGAAGATGCGGTGGCGGTAGGTTACCGAGAATTCGAGGTCAAGGGAGTCGTCCATAGCCCTGGGGGAGGGGTTATCAGAGCCCTTACGACCCCTGCGGGCAAGCCCTGTTCCCTGCCGCCTACTGTCAATTTCCGCCAAAAAGCCTTAAGTCTGCGGAATCCAGCGACGGAACAGCAACGTCAGGCCAAAGCAGGCCAAGGGTCCAAGCAGCGCCAGCGCGCCGAAGGGGACGAGGTTCGCCACGTGGGTCGGGTGAAACACAACCGAAGCTGGCGCGCCGAGCGGCACCGTGATCCAAAGCAGCGGACGCCCCACGATGAGGTAGTCGAGGAACGGAGAGGCGGCGAGACGGTCGGACACCCGACCGGACACGCCCGCGGGCAAGGGATGGCGGCGATTGGAATTCCAGATCCAAGCGACGAACAAAGCCAAGGCATACCAAGCCATGAATCCGTTGCCGAGGCCCCGGAAGGCGGCGTACAGCGCCAGCGGGAGCGGGACCACGTAAAGCGCCCAAGCGGTCCATTCCGGCGGATTGCCGTCGGTGGCCTCATGGCGTGCGACCCAGGTGAGCCCGGATGTGTGGGTCCACAAGGTGGCGGCGGCGAGGAGGTAGAGCTGCCAGGGACTGGTCAGGGTGCCGAGGATGGACTCGCCCCCCAGGGCCGCGCCCAAGATGGGCAACATCGCCCGGCAGAAACCCATCACCGCCGGAGCCCAGGCGACGCCTTTGTGCCAACGGTCGTAGACCAGCACGCCGGCGACGAGCGCGAGGACGAGTACGGCGAAGAGGCCGACATCGGAGCCCTGCTTGCCGGCCGCGACCTCGGGCACCGCCGCCATGCGCAGCGACCGTACGAGGATCGCACCGGCCGCACCCGCGAAGAGGAGCCCGTACCCTACAATCCCGGCGGCTTTCCGCGAGACTGCGCCGGAGGGGATGGGTCGGGCCGGGCGGTGCTGCGCATCCCACGCCGCGTCGAAGAAGTCGTTCAGGATCATGCCGCCGACGTAGATCGCCGAAATAGCGAGCAGGAGCGCGGCGAGCGGCCAGAAGAGGATCAGGGCGGAGGCAGGTCGGCTGAAATCCATCCGGGCCAAGCCAAAGTACAGCGAGTCGGACATCCCGTCCAGGTAGGTGGCGGCGAGCCAGCCGACCAGGATCGACGACCATACCGTGGGCAGGTTGGAAGCGCGGGAGAGGATGAGCCAAGGGCGCAGGTTCATCGCGTGCTCAAAGGGGCTTCACGCCGGCCTTGGCGAGTTCGGCGAGGGTCCAGCGATACTCCGCGGCAATCATGTCTGCAACGTCGGCGGTACGCACTTCCGCCGGCAGGACTTCCCAAGTATACGTTTCGATTTCCAGCTCACGGCAGCGTCCGGGATTCTTGCCGATGACGGCGATAGCGTCGCGCAAGTGGTCGTTCGTCGTAGAGAGTTCGTCCGAAAGGTGATCCGCGTTCACGGGCACATGGAAATGCACGCGAAGTTCCTCAAGCGTGCGGAGCTGGTCGATGGCGGCCATGGCCAACGGGATGTCCTTGAAGCGCACAATCGAACCGTCCTTGGCCCGTCCCATGGTCTGGTGGAGGTACACGGGCTCGTGCATCTTCGCCAAGCGCGCGAGGGCGACTTCCGTCGGCTTGAGCCGCAGCGCGGAGCTGAGGTGAAACTTCAGCACGGGTGCACCACCCGCATCGAGGCGCGCAATGGCTTCATGGGCCTGCTCGTACTGGAGCGCGAAGTGACAGGTGTCGTACGCGATGCCAAGCGTGCGGTCGACGAGTCCTTTCGAGGGTTCTTCGGCGCGCAACTGTTCAAAGAGACGAATGGCTTCCGGCGTATTCTCGGCGTGGCCAATCGGCTCGGGCTCGAGCGCGAGACGCAGCGTGACGCCGGTGCGATCACGCAAGCGGTCGAGGTGTTCGCCGCACGCGAGCAGGTTGCGGCGCATGACCTTAAGTTCTTCGGCGTTGCGGCCGAAGCCCTTGAACGACCCTGGCAGTGTACTCACGGTGCCAACTTGGTCGGGTGGGCCAAACGCAGCGAGGAGGTCGAAGAGTCGATTGGTATACTCGAGACGCGCGGGCTCACACCAGTCGGGCGCGAAGACGTTGTCCTTCACGGCCTGGCCGTGGAATGGGCCAAACGGGAAACCATTGATACCTGCGACAACGCATTTTTCTTTATCCAACCAATGGCGGAAGGCCGTCAACGTCGCCGGCTCGGAGAGCTCCGCCGCAGCACGGTCGCCGAGGCGCAGTCCGAGGACGTATGTCTGACCTGGCGAGACGCGGTCACGCACACGCATAGCGTGGTCACGAAGGCCCGCAAACGTTTCCACCCACCCTTCGCCGCGATGGACGTTGGTACAATAGGCGAGGCTGAGGCCGGACGAGAGCTTCACGTTCAGCGCAGAGCCTGCGGATCCTTAAAGTTCGGCGACTGCGACAGGAAGCGCACGGGGTTGCCGTACACGAGGCTGTCGATGGCGGCGGCGGAGTGCCCGCGGCGGCGCATCTCCTGCATGGCCTTCGGCACGGCGAGCGGGTCGCTGTGGCCCCAATCACAAGCGCTGTTCAACCACACGCGCTGCGAAGCAAAGTTCTCCAGCATGTCGACGGCGCGCACGGGCGTGGCCTTCGATTCCGGGTAAAGCGTGATACCAGCCCAGAAGCCTTGATCGAGGACTTCGCCGATGGTGTGCTCTTCGACGTGGTCGATGATGACGCGCTCGGGCTTCACTTTACCGGCGGCTTTAAGGACGTCCATGATGAGGCGCGTGCCCTTGCGCTTATCCTCAAGGTGCGGGGTGTGGACGAGGATCAGTTGGTCATGCTTCACCGCGAGTTCGACGTGCTTCTCGAGGATAAGCATCTCGTTGCGCGTATTCTTATTCAGGCCGATTTCGCCGATGCCGAGGACCGTCTTGGCCTTCATGAATTCGGGGATGAGCGCGAGCACGTCGTCGGCGAGCTTCATATCTTCGGACTCCTTCGGGTTAATGCAGAGCCAGCAGTAATGCGGGAGGCCATACTTCGCGGCGCGCTTGGGCTCGTGCTGCGTCAGCTGACAGAAGTAATCGTAGAAACCGTCCGCGGTCTTGCGGTCGAAGCCCGCCCAGAAGGCCGGCTCGCAGATGGCCGCGCAACCGGCCAAGGCCATCGCTTGGTAGTCGTCGGTGGTACGGCTCACCATGTGGCCGTGAGGTTCGATATAACGCATGGTCGGGGCTTACTTGAGGCCAGGCCAAACGCCAGAGGCGGCTTTGGTGTCGGCTTTTTCGATCGGGGTGACAGACGGGTCGCTCCACAGGTGGAGGATTTGGGCGACGCGGTCATCGCCAGACTGCAGTAATAGCGGGAGCGCGGCGCGAAGTCCGCGGACGCGATGGTCTTCGGGGCCACTAGCCTTTTCGAGGCGGTCGAGGAAGGCCGCGAGGTCGAGGAGCTTATAACGCGCGTCCATGAAGTGGAGGTCAGCCACTTGGTCGCGGGTCCGGCGAGGGGTGCCGGCGAGAGGGTTGGGGTCGGACATGGGGGGACGGACGCCGAAGCGTCCTGGTGGATTAGACACCAAAGTGCGACAGAGGTCCCCACGGGTCAAGCCACCCTGCCCTTGGGCGGGGTGGACCTGAAGCCAGGCCTTACTTGGCGGCAGCGCCGTCCTTCTTCAGTTCTTCAGCCGTCCAAGGGGTCTTGCGGTCGGCATACTTGGCCTTGATCGCCTTGACCTCGGCTTCGGTGACTTCGGCGCCCGAGTTACCAAACGAATTGCGGACGTAAGTGATGACGTCGGCGATGTCCTTATCGGTCACGCCGCCGACCGGGGGCATCATGCCGTTATAGGTCGCGCCCTTAACCGTGACGGGACCCACCATACCTTGGACGATATTACGGACGGCGACCGAGGCGTCCATGGCGACCCACTCGGAACCAGCCAGCGGAGGGAAGACCGGAGGGAGGCCCGCGCCCGTGGGCTGGTGGCAAGCGATGCAGGTGCGGCTGTAGACGGCCTGACCACGCTTCATGGTGTCGGCGTTAGGGGCGGCCGGCTTGGCTGTTTCGGCGGCGACGGCGACGGTCGTAACGAGGGAGGCAAGGGCGAGGAACTTCAGGGAGGACATAGTCGTGATGAGAACCCCAAGGAGGCGACTTGGTTGGGAATCTCAAAACGAAAATGCAGTTTCGCGCCGCCTACCCGACAGCCATTAGACGCACCCACTGGCGGGATTAGGGCCGGGCACATCGTGAAATGTGATTTAAACGACAAAGAGTTATGCCAGGACCGAAATACCCTTTGGTCGTAAGCCCTTTAAATCATGTCGACCTAGCATCGTTCGAAGCTTAATTAAATGGGGTGAAAACGACACCGACCCTCGATGTCTGGTTAAACCAAGTTCAGGTCCGCAGCCTGCGCTCGGTCTTTGACCACCTCCCCGGGGTGATGTTTTTCGCCAAGGATTTGGAGGGGCGTTTCACGATGGCCAACCTCGCCTTCGCCCAGCGCTGCGGCCAAGCCGATGAGGCCGCCCTCCTCGGCAAGACCGACGCCGATGTCTTCCCGCCCGAGCTGGTGGCCAACTTTCGGAAGAAGGACCTGCAAATCTGCCAGAGCGGTGAGCCAGCCATGCGGCTGGTGGAACTCTTCCCGAACGAGAACGGCGAACACGTCTGGTATGAGACCACCAAACTCCCGATCTTCGACGTGTACGGCAAGCCCTGCGGCGTGTTCGGCACCGTTCGGAGTTACGCGGGCACCAAGGCCCTGCTTGAACCTTTCCTGAAGGTTGAAGCCGCCGCTGAGTTCATCCAGCAGAACCTCGCGGACGCCCTGAACATAGACAAATTAGCCAAACTCACCGGCCTCTCCATCCGGCAGTTCGAGCGCAAATTCCATAAGGCCTACCTGGTCAGCCCCCGCGCCTACCACGTCCGTATGCGGGTGGCCGCGGCCTCCGACCTTCTTAAAGACACCGACCTCCGGCCCTCGGAAATCGCCGACCGGACTGGTTTCTATGACGCCAGTGACTTCTCGCGGCAGTTCCGCCGGGCCATGAAAATGAGCCCGACCCACTTCCGCCGGATGCATAAGAGCGGTCAAGAAGGCTGAGCGTCCTAGGCCGGGGGCTGTTTTGCCGTCTCGACAGTGACGAAAAACTGTCTTTTATCAGGAGCGTACCCCCCTCCCCAACCATACCTATATGAGTACTATGACTGACGAACAACCCTCCGCTGTACCCAACGCACACCGCCTCCTCTGGGCGGGCTTCATGGCCATCCTTGCGGCGGGCGTAGGCTTCGCCCTCCGTGGCGGCATCTTCGGCGCATGGGCGTCCGAATACGGCTTCAACGCCTCCCAACTCGGTGCCATCGGCGGCGCCGGCTTCTCGGGCTTCTGCTTCGGTATCATCATCGGCGGTGTCATCGTCGACAAGATCGGCTACGGCAAGCTCGTCGCCCTCGCCCTCATCGGCCACATCGTCTCGGCCTTCGTCACCTTCGGCGCCTCCACCCCGCAGAATGCGTATGACTTCCTCTACTGGGGCATGTTCATCTTCGCCTTCGCGAACGGCACCCTCGAAGCCGTGGCCAACCCGCTCGTTGCCACGATCTTCCCCAAGCAGCGCACGCACTACCTCAACATTCTGCACGCCTCCTGGCCGCTCGGCATGGTCGTCGGTGCCGTTGCTTCCTACATCCTCGGTTCCCTCATGGGCCTCGGCTGGAAGGCTCAGCTCTCGTTCTACCTCGTCCCGACCATCGCCTACGCTGTGATGTTCATGGGCCAGTCCTTCCCGAAGTCGGAAGCCGCCGAGAAGGGCGCCTCCTTCTCCGAGATGTTCAAGGACGTCGGCATCCTGGGCTCGCTCGTCGCCTGCTACCTGCTCTCGATCTTCCTCGGTAATGTCCTCACCCCGCTGGTCTTCAAGTGGTTCGCAGTCTCTATCCCAGACCTCGGCCTCTACCTTGCTGGCGTCCTGCTGATTGCCGTCGGCGTCATCACCCGCTTCTCCATCGGCTCGCTGCTACTCTTCGTGCTCTTCATCACCCACGCCCTCGTCGGCGCGGTCGAGCTCGGTACCGACGGCTGGATCGAAGCCATCACGGGCAACCTCTTCACCCCGGAACAGGGCAAGATCCTCTTTATCGTGACCTCGGCCATCATGTTCGGTCTGCGCTTCTGCGCGCACTTTATCGAGACCAAGCTCGGGCTCTCCCCGATCGGTATCTTACTGGTCTCGGCGCTCCTCGCCTTCGGTGGCCTCCAACTCGCCTCGGGTATGCAGAGCTTCGGTGTCGCGCTCCTCGCCCTCGGTATCTACGCCCTCGGCAAGACGTTCTTCTGGCCCACGATGCTGGCCGTCGTCGGCGACCGCTTCCCGCGCTCTGGCGCCGTCGCGATGTCCATCATGGGTGGTATCGGCATGCTCTCCGCTGGCCTGATCGGTGGCCCTGGCCTCGGCTACGCCAAGGACCGCTTCACCAGCGAATCCCTCAACGCCACCGCCCCGGCGGTGTACGCAGCCAACAAGTCGGCCACCGAGTCCAAGTTCCTCTTCCTCGCCCCAGTGACCGCAGTCGACGGCAAGAAGCTCGAAGAAGCCAAGAAGGCCGGCGACAAGGGCACGGCTGACCAGAAGGCCATCGTCTCCGCCAACCAAGCGGGTGACCGCGCCACGCTGAAGGCGGATTCGTTTATCCCGCTGGCCATGGCCGCAATCTTCCTGGCGCTGTTCTTCTACTTCAAGAGCATCGGTGGCTACCGCGCCCTGAAAATCGAAGAGCAGGTCTAAGTACCCGCTTAACTCTCCCCGCGAAGGCCGCACGGAAACGTGCGGCCTTTTTGTTGTCCGAGTGTCCGGCACGGTGTCGTTATCTTCCCAGATAATCGGCTTCCGTCCGCGGAGGTTTCGGACTGAATAAAGTCACCCCACCTTCCTATGAGCACCAAGAAAATCCGTATCGCGCTGGCCGGCCTCGGCTTCGGCGCGGAGTTCATCCCGATCTACCTCGCCCACCCCAACGCGGAGATCGCCGCCATCTGCCAGCGCAACCCCGCCAAGCTGAAGGAAATCGGCGACCGCTACGGCATCGCCAAGCGCTACACGTCCTACGAGGAAATGCTCGCGGACCCTGAAATTGACGCGGTCCATATCAACACGCCGATTCCCGACCACGGTCGCCAGTCCATCGCCGCCCTCAAGGCCGGCAAGCACGTGGCCTGCACCGTCCCGATGGCTACCTCTATCGCGGAGTGCGAGGAGATTGTGAAATTAGTCAAGGCCACGGGCCTGCGCTACATGATGATGGAGACGGTAGTTTACGCGCGCGAATTCCTCTTCGTGAAGGAGCTGTACGACAACGGTGAACTCGGTCGTCTGCAGTTCCTCCAAGCCTCCCACCAACAGGACATGGAAGGCTGGCCCGGCTACTGGCCTGGCCTCCCGCCCATGTACTACGCCACGCATTGTGTCGGCCCGATGCTCGCACTCACCCAAGCTGACGCCGAGTATGTCTCGTGCTTCGGTTCTGGTCGCATCGCCGAGGAGATGATTCCGATCTACAACTCGCCCTTCGCGGTCGAGACGGCTCATATCAAGTTCCATAAGTCCGATGTCTCCGCGCGTATCATCCGCTCGCTCTTCGATACGGCCCGCCAATACCGCGAGTCGATCGACGTCTACGGTTCCAAGAAGTCCTTTGAATGGCCGCTCGTCGAAGGCGAAGAGCCCGTCATTCACACGGCGAAGAAGGCTGAGCCGGAAATCCCGCAGAAGGTGAAGGTGCCTGACTACGCGCACCGCCTGCCGAAGGAAATCCAGCGCTTCACGACCAAGGGCGTCTACGGTGAAGGCGAAGACCACTTGTCGTTCACGCAGGGCGGCGGCCACGGTGGCTCTCACCCGCACTTGGCAAACGAGTTCATCCAAGCCCTTCTCACCGGCCGCGAGCCATTCCCGAACGCGCGCCAATCCGCCAACTGGACCTGCACGGGCATCCTCGCCCACGAGTCCGCGATGGCCGGCGGCGAAATCCGTAAACTCCCCGCCTTCACGCTGCCAGGCTAAGCGGTTGGCGGTTGGCGGATAGGGAATGGCTCTGCCTTAAGATATCCATGGGTATCGGGTTGTGGGTTACGGGTATTGGGAAGTGCTGCGGCCTTTGGCCGCTTGTGCATACCTCGCATCCTTCCTGGTCCCCCTTTCAGTTTATGCCTAACCCTTGGTCTTTCAAATCTGTAATCCGTACTCGCCCCAGCCTTCTTCCCCTACCTTTGCACTTTTGCACAGGCCGAAGGCCGATTTGCACTTTTGCACCTGCCTTCCCCTCACGCACTCTGTACTCCGCTAGGGCAGCACACAGTGCTGTCCTAGCGCTGATTCATCCAAGAGAAGTCTGCGAACCAGAGCACGTAAGCGACGAAAGCGACCCACAGAAAGGCTGTAACGAACACCACCCACGCCCAGGCGCGTAGGCCGCGCGAACCAGCCTCACCACGACTCGCCCAAAGAAACAAGGCGCTCGCCACACCGGCGATCGGCACAGCGAGAAAGGTCTGCACCAAATGAATCGGGCGCTGACTCCAGCCGAAACGCTCGGCTAACCACAGCCAAGGCATGCAGGCGATGACTAGGCTCGACGCAGCCAGGAAGACCCAGCGGTAATAATCTACGGCACGCCGCATCATCGTCCGACCTTAGCCGCTGGCACCACTCCCGCAATCTCCGAGGCGTCCTACTTGCCTCTCGTGAGCAACGCTCGCGGGTAGGGGCAAGGCTCTGCCTTGCACTCCGTCACAGGAGGGCGCGGCGAAGCCACGCCCCTACCTGATGAAGGAAATAGTGGTTAGCGGTTGGCGGATAGGGATTGGCTCTACCTCGGGTAGGGTTGGCACTGCGTGCAACTTAGCTGCCTTGGGTAGGGACCGCACCACGTGCGGTCCTAATTGCCTCTCGCGAGCACGCTCGCGGGTAGGGGCAAGGCTTTGCCTTGCACTCCGCCTCAGGAGGGCGCGGCGAAGCCACGCCCCTACCTTTCTCCTTCCGCAATCTGTACTCTGTACTCCGTACTCGACTAGGGCAGCACGCAGTGCTGCCCCTACCCCTCGCGAGCTCCGCCCGCGCTCCATAACCTTTCATTAACATTAATATCGAAATGACCTAGAATTCGGCTGAAACTTCCTCACCCCAGCCCTGTCTCCCCACCTAGGAGCCACCCCGCCCACGACCCTGCCTTCCCTTCCGTTCCCCGGTCCCCCCTTTACCTCCCTTTGCTCTCTTAACTTTTCCACCTTTGCACAGGCCTCCGGCCGATTTGCACTTTTGCACTGCTGCTAACTTCTTCCCCATCCCCGTTCCCCCACCCCCTATCCCCCATCCCCTTCTCCTTCCCATGCCCCGCCTCACGCTCCTCGCCGCCGCCTGCCTCGCCGTACTCTCGGCACCCGTCTCCACGTTCGCTGAAGCCCAGTGGATTTGGACCGCTAAGAATAACGTGACCAACCAGCAAACGTGGGCCCGCACGGTCATCGACCTTAAGGAGGTCCCGACGAAGGCCGTGTTGCTCGCCTCCGCCGACAACCACATCGAGGTGTGGGTCAATGGTCAGCCCGCCGGTAAATCCGATGAGTGGGCCGAAGCCGCCCAGACCGATGTCACCAAGTTCCTGAAGCCCGGCCGTAACACCATCTCCGTCCTCGCCCGCAATGATGGCGGCATCGCCGCCCTCGTCGTTCGCTTGGCGTCCGGCAAACTCATCCTCAGCGAATCCAACGCCGCTTGGCGCGTGACCAATGCGAAGCCCGACGCGAAATGGCAGACGGCCGAGTTCGACGACGCGAAGTGGGAAAAGGCTACCGTGGTCAAGCCGCTCGGCGAAGAGCCGTGGGGTAATGTCTTTGGCGGCGCTGCTGGTAAAACGGCTGGCGCCGGTAAGCGCGGCTCTGCTGGCTCTGTCGCCGCACCCGAGTCGCTCATTCTCCAGCCGGGCTTCAAGGCCGAGCTCCTCTACACCGTCCCGAAGTCCGAACAGGGCTCCTGGGTCAGCCTCGCGGTCACGCCCACCGGCGATCTCGTTGCCGGCGACCAAGGCGGCGTGCTCTGGCATGTGTCCCTCAAGGACCCCACCAAGCAGACCATCACTAAAATCGACACGAAGGCCATCGGTTGCCACGGGCTGCTCTTCGCCCACGGCGCGCTCTACGCGTGCACCAGCGAAAAGGGCAAGGGCGACATCTGGCGCCTCCGCGACGTCAAGGGCGACGGCTCCTACGCTGAACAGACTTTGATTCGGTCCCTCAAGGGCTCCGGCGAACACGGCCCCCACCAACTAGTGCTCGACCGCGATGGCTCGATCCTCGTGGTCGGCGGTAACCACACCAAGTTGCCCGACGATGAAAAGGCCGGCGCTCCCGTTAAGCGTTACGACGAAGATGACTTGCTGAAGAAGTTCGAAGACGCCAACGGCCACGCTTCTGGTATTAAAGCCGTCGGCGGCTGGATCGCCCGCATGGATAAGGACGGTAAGGATTGGGTCCGCGTGACGGCGTCCTTCCGCAATCCCTACGACTGTTCCGTAGCCCCCGACGGCGATATCTTCTCCTACGATTCTGACATGGAATGGGACATGGGTGCCCCGTGGTACCGTCCGACGCGTATCTACCTGTGCACGCCCGGTGGCGAGCTGGGCTGGCGCTCCGGTGCCAGCAATAACACGCTCGCGACGCTCGACATGCAGCCCGCACTGGTCGACGTGGGCCCCGGTTCCCCCACTGGCACGGCCATGGGCACGGGTGCTAAATTCCCCGCCGCTTACCAACGCGCGTTCTTCGCCTGCGATTGGACCTTCGCCACGCTCTATGCGATTCACCTGACACCCGAAGGCGGCGGCTGGAAGGCCCGCAAGGAGGTCTTCGCCGCTGGTCGTCCGTTCTCCGTGACCGATGTCGTCATCCGCCCGCAAGACGGCCACATGTACGTCACCATCGGTGGCCGCGGTGGCCAGTCCGCCCTCTACCGCATCACCTACCAAGGCACGGAATCCACGGCGCCCGCCGGATGGTTCCCAGCGACACCTGAACAGAAGCTGCGCCGTGAACTCGAAGCCCTTCGCGACGTCGCACCTTCCGCTGCCGCCCTTGCTAAGGCTTGGCCGCTCATGGGTCACCCTGATCTCTGGGTCCGCTACGCCGCCCGCATCGCGGTCGAACACCAACCCGTCGCCTCTTGGCGCGCCCAAGTGAAGGCCGACGCCAACATCGACCTCGCGCTCAATGCCGCAGTGGCCCTCGCCCGTTGTGGCACCAAGGATGACCTGTCCGCCATCGTTGCCGCCGCCGATGCGGCCGCCAAGTCCAAGGAACTGCGCCAGCAGCAGGACCGTCAGCGCGTCTTCCAGATCGCATTCTCGCGGCATGGACGCCCTGACGACGCCACCGCGGGCCGTCTCGGCAAGGACGCCGCCGTCCGCCTACCGTCGGGCAACGATGCCTACGATCGACAGCTTGCCCAGCTCGCCATCTTCCTCGGTGAACCATCCGCCCCCGCCCGCGTGCTCCAAGCCATGAAGGTCGCCCAGGCAGGTCCGGCCGTCATCGCCGACCCCGAGATCCTCGCCCGCCACCCAGGCTACGCCAAGGACGCCACCGCCGCCATGGCCGTGACGCCATCGTCGACGCGCATCGGCCTCGCCATCTACTTGTGTCGCGCAACCGTCGGTTGGACGCCTAACCTCCGTAAAGAGTTCTTCGGCTTCCTCGATGAGCTGAGCCTCGCCCAAGGCGGCAATTCGCTCAAGGGCTTCGTCCGCAATATCCGCAAGGAGGCCGTGGCGATGGTACCCGCCGCGGAACGCGCCGCCTTCGAGGCCAGCACGCCCGTGGTTAAAGCCACGCCGATTCCCGCCGCCCAAGGTCCGGGTCGCCTGTGGACTCACGCCGAGGCCCTCAAGGCTTGGGAAAACGGCAAGGCCCAAGGCACCCTGGATTTCGCCAATGGCCAGAAGATGTTCGCCGCGGCGCTCTGCTCGCAGTGCCACCGCATGGGTGGGGCCGGCGGCGCGCAAGGCCCCGACCTCACGGGCCTCGGCGTCCGCACCGCCGCCGCCGACATGCTGACGAGCATCACGCAGCCCAGCGCGGTGGTGTCCGATCAATACGCCAATTCCGAAATCTCCCGCGTCGATGGTGGTAAGACGATTGGCCGTATCCTCAACGAGGAAGGCGATAAGCTGCAACTCGCCGTCAGCGCTTTCGACCCCTCCATCCAAATCAGCGTCAACCGCTCCGACATCCTGGCCATCGACCGCTCCACGGTCAGCCCGATGCCCGCCGGCTTGCTCAACTCGCTCAACGAACAGGAAGTGGCCAACCTCATGGCCTACCTACTCTCTGGCGGTAGCGCACAGGATAAGGTTTACACGAAGTAACGTCGGGATTTCTGGGCAGCGGTCACGTTACCCAGCCGAGCCTTACCAAAGGACCGGCTGGGTCACGCCGATGTTGCGCTGCACTTCGGGGTCAGTGGGATCAGCGGGTAACTTCTTCCATAGCTCCAGATAGGTCGCCTCGCCGAACTGGCGGCCCGCCAAGAGGAGGCTGGGCTGACGCGCGGGCCAACCTTCCCACGCCTGGATGTCCGGCTTGAGGGTCCACTTGGATTTATCGGCTAAAAAAGGGTAAAGGAAGGCGACGGCTTTCCGAATGCCACGGCCATCGGGCAAGGTGTAGAGCCAAAGGTTATCCTCCTTGGTTGAGAGGACCTGACAAAGGAGGACCATGTTATCCAACTGGAAGATCGAGTAGCCGTAGGGTTTAGTGCGCGCGAGCTCGAGCGGGAAGCCACCATCCAAGCCCATCTGCTTGGCCACAAAGACTTCTTTGTACTGCCGCTCTTCCGACAAGCTGCGAGCTTCGCTTGGTCGCCAATGAAATCCGCGTAGACGGCGAGTTGGAGATAGAAGGCAAACGCGTGGTTGTTCTTCGCGGCGGCCTCTTCTTGCCGTCTTGCTGGTGACCATCCACTCCGCCAACTCACGGAACCACCCCGCGTAAGTCCTGGGCAAGGCCTGTGGAAAAGGCCGGCGAGCGCTCCAAGGCCTTCACGGACGCAGGAATCTCAATCAGATGAAGGGCGTCGATGATGCCGATACCACGACCCGGGGAGACGCCCGGAACAGCCTGCGCAAAATTAAGATGCGGGTTCATACGCAGCTTCGTATCCAAGAAGAAACACGGATGAGCTCGGCGGCCTTGGTCGCGTATTTTTCGTCCCCAGTGATTTTATAGGCGGCGGCCAGAGCCGCGACCGAATCACGCAAGGTCTTCACGACGAGGCGGTGCTGACTGAAGTTCTCCGGGTTAGTCTCCCCGTCGCGCCGGATGTACGGTAGGCCATTCGGCTTACTGGCGTCGGGCCACCAATAGTCGCCGTTAGAATAGAAGTCGTTCACGCCGCCTTCACTCAGTTTCGCCGGGAAGGCGGTGATGCTCAGCGGCGCTTGCGCCAAGGCCTTCGCGGCAGCCTTTAGGATGCGCTCGCGATCAATCATCGCGACATCCACGGCAACCGACGGCGCTACGACCGGCGAGACGGACTCCGCAGCGGAGGCCGTGACGGCGAGTAAGACGAAAAGGGCGAGACGTGCATACAGGCTCATAGGGTTAGCCCATTAGCCTGTATCCGCCTTTGGCTTTCAACCCCAGACCCCTTAATCTACCTTAAGAAAAGCCCGTCGATACTCACTTTTCTTCCCTACCCTCGGGCGTCACTTGCCGCGTCCGGCCATTTGCACCGCCGCCTTCCCGAGGGCATCGCCCACGAGGAAATAGGTCTCGGCGTTACCAAACTCATGATGGCCATGGCTCGGGTTCGGGGAGTCTGCGGGCTTCCGAACAAAATCACGCGTGGGTACAAACACAACGGTGTCCTTGAACTCCGGCATTAGCGCGACATTAGCCTGCGCCTGACGCAGCGCAGTCCATTCCTTCGGGGCATCGACCCAGGGGCCGGTGAGTTCGCCAATGATGACCGGTAATTTCGGGGCGTTTAACTCTTTCCGGACATCGCGGATTAAGTGCGCGAGGTTCTGTTCATATTCTGGCACCGCTGTTTTCGGGTTCACACCATCGTTCCAGCCCTGATACCAGATGAACCCTGCGAGCTCGACCGGCGAGCCATCGTAGGACGGAAAATCTTTCTTCAGGTCGGCCAAGGCGGCACGTACCTCGGTAAGCATCTTAACGTAATACGGGCCGACGACTCCGCCGGCGCTGGGCGGACGAAAATCACGGAAGAGGCTCTTGCCACCCCAAGCCGTCTTGATGAGCAAGACCTGATCGCGCGAGGCTTCCCCCACGACATGACCAAACTGAAGCTCCGGCCCGAAGTGATGCTTGTCGCCGTACACCGCATACCCCACGGACAGCTCGCCGATTAGGAGCGGCTGCTTCTCGCGCTGATAACGGATCCACACATCTTTCCGAACGATCCAGCTACCATCCTTCGCGCGGAGATGCGCGTAGCGTTCGGCGTTCGCCGGACGGGCCATCACCTCGACCAAGGTGCCGCGCCCTTCGTTGTAATTCTTACCGGTCAGGTCGACGACCGATTGCCCTTCCATATTGGACTGACCGGCCAAGATATAGACCTGCAACGCTTTCGCCGAAGCGACGGAGGCGGCTAGACCAAACAGTGCGAGCAGGGGTAATCTCATCCCGCTTTTTTAGCCCACTACGCTCAGCCTGCAATCCCGCGCTCGCGGGCGGCCCACCGCCAGAAACGCCGTAAAAGCCTTGGTTTAAGCCAGGCCGGGCAGTTTCCGCTTGCCCGCCTCCGCCGTAATCGCTTCCTCAACAGTCCTGGTTAGGAGGGGTGGCAGAGTGGTCGATTGCGTCTGATTCGAAATCAGATGAACCGCAAGGTTCCGGGGGTTCGAATCCCTTCCCCTCCGCCAGGAAAATTTGAAGGGATGAGAACCCTTGGGTTCGGTGAGCCCGCATGGGCGAACAGGCGATCCGCAGGATCGGGACGAAGTCCCGGAGCGAAGCGCAGTCAATCCCTTCCCCTCCGCCAGGAAACTTTGAAGGGATGAGAACCCTTGGGTTCGGTGAGCCCGTATGGGCGAACAGGCAATCCGCAGGATTGGGGCGTCAGCCCCAAGCGTAGCGCAGTCAATCCCTTCCCCTCCGCCAGGAAAATTTAACGTACGAGAGTATAGAGTTTCGAGTATAGAGTATAGGCGTAGAAACCAGCCGAAGGGTTGAGAGGACTCGTTGAGTCGAGGTAGGGTTGGCACTGCGTGCCAACCTAGCTGCCTCTCGCAAATAACGCTCGCGGGTAGGGGCAAGGCTCTGCCTTGCACTCCGCAACAGGAGGACGCGGCGAAGCCACGCCCCTACCGAATGAAGGAAATAGCGGCTGGCGGTTGGCGGATAGGGAATGCAGTGCCTCCCCAGGTCGGTACGCAGTCCCGACCCTACCCGATACAACCGCAGCCTTCCACTCTCGCCTTTGCACTTTTGCACCGGCCGCAGGCCAGTTTGCACTTTTGCACTTTTCTGTCGCCCCTGTACTCCTCGCGGGCTTCGCCCGCGCCCCTACCTTAAAGCGCGGACGGCGGCCGGCTGGCCACTGGGGCTATCGCCTTTGACGACCGGGGGCTTCCCGATGATAACCTGCTCGTCGTCCGCCGGCGGATTACCGCCCGTCCGCAACCACTCGACCATCTTGATCTGCCCACCGGAGGCCAGTACGCAGCGATTGAAAATCGGTTGCGGCTCCACCTGCGTCGAGAAGAGGTAGAGGCGGGGCCCGCGGCCGGACTTCGCCCCCGCGAAGGCATTGACGAGTTCATCCTCCCAATGCTTCTCCGCTGGCTTGCGGTCATCGGTCGGCAGGTTCGATCGCATGCCATCACTGTAAACGATGGTGGAGTTGCGGGTCGAAGATGTATCCGGCTTCTCCCCCTTCGGGCTACGATACTGCGTCACGCCGTCCTGGAAGTCGGAGAAGATAACAATGCCGTCGTAATGCTTTTCGCTGCGGAGGATGTCAATCCACGCCCCCACGCAACCCGTGCGGAAGTTATCGTCGTATTGTTTAAAGATACGCTTCCCGGTGGCGGTGAGTTTATCGGGGTCGGTCGCACGCACGGGGGCCGAGCCCGCCCGCCCCGTCGCGCCTTTATACTTAAGTCCACCGATGATGGTATCGTCCTTCACGTTCGTCCAGATGCCGGCATAAAGGAAAACGTCGGCGTCGGGAAACTGCTTGCGGATCTCCCCTTCCACGCGGTCCAAGTAGCGCGCCATCGAGCGGGAGGCATCGAGGAAGACGGCTACTTTCGTCGCGTTAATCTTCGCGCCCATGACGGGCTTACCGACAAAATTACGTGCGTTGCCGACGCCGATACCCTTCCCCGAGCCGATACCACCCCCGGAACCGCCACCAAAACCTTTGGAGGTGGAACCCGACAATTTGGTATTCAAGGTGTCCGCCATCTTGCTCATCGGGAGCTCTGGCAGCGCAATCGTCGATGTAGGGTTTTTAGAGGTAATGCGCGCAACGGTCTTCGCCGTCGCCTGAGCTTTTTTCTGCTGCAGGTTGTGCTCCAAAATCCTCGCTCGGTCCCCGTTGGCGCCACCGCCCGCACCCGTCGCCATGAATTCGGGTTGCTTGACCCGCTGCTCCTTCATCACGGAGATGACCCAGACGAACGCAATGAGCAGTAAAATCAGGTGGACGCCTAAAGAGACCATCAGTCCGCGGCTGGTCAAGAGGTGCGCCCAGAGTATCCGCAGCGCTCCCAAGAACCCGTCCCGGCGCCAGGACACGTCCAACGGGGCTTCGGTTGGCCGCGAGCGCAGCAAGGGTTTCCGTTCGGCGGTCATCGTTGGGGACTTTCTAAGCGGGCCCCTCCCTCACTCAATCCCCACGTCACTCCGACACCAAAGCGTCACCCATACGTAAGATTCGCTACGGATACTCAAACCTTTCGGCTCAGCTTCGGCCGACGCCTAACAACGGGCTTCAAAGGGGCCTCGAGTTCCGCTAACCGCGCCGCCACTAGGTCGCCCAGTAAGTGCGCATCGGGACGCCAGTCTACGGGCACGAGGAAACAGTGCTTCCGCACCACGTAAGCGCTGAGGCGCGAACGGAAGGCGACGATACTACGCTCACTCCACGGGGCGAGCGTGAGGTGCTGCTTGTAGGCACAGAGCCCAAAGATGTACTCATGGCCGCGCTTGATCTGCGGTACGTTCCAGGCGATGACCACCTGCAAATCGGTAAACTGCCCGAGGATAGTCGCAATCGTCGCGCGCAGGGTAGCCGCCTTGGTTTCGTCCAAGTTCGCAAGATAACCTTCCACGGTCTGCGGGCGGCCGTGAGCATTCATCGCACAGGCGGGGCGTATCCGGGCAGGGTCACTCGGTAGACGAGGATGCGGTTAGGCGTCTCGACGATTTCCATCCCGGGCTGCGGGGAGGTCGCGTCGTACGATTTACCCAACATCGTACCCGCCGCCGTCAGGAAGTCGTTATCGTTACCGACCAAAAGAAAGTAGTCGTCGGGATAGGCCCGATCTAAACAGGAGACGATGGCGAGCGCCTCCCACTTGGCCGATAGCGAGGCGGGGGAAATCACCCCCACGCGATGCCCCTCGGCGGCGGCTTTCGCCACGCCGGCCGGACCGACGGCGTTAAGGTCCAAGCCGAACCGCGCTAACTGCACCGGGTTGAGAAGGTTTACGAACTCCGTGCCCGTGGCGGCGGTCAAGCCATAGGCCGGCGCCAAGGTCGGGCCGCTACCTCGAACCGCGGGGACGTAACCGGATTCATAGGTCGTCCCAACGAGGTTAGTCGCTGCACGCGTACTCACCAACAAGACGCTTTTATAAATGTGCGGGGCCGCAGCGTACCCTACGGCAGCCGCGTCGGGAGCGTAGTCTGACTTACCCGAACCACTCCCGCTACTGTCGCGCGCCAAAATAAGAAAGTCCGTACGACTTAAGGCTATCAACTCCGACTGGGCCGCCGACTTGTTCGCAGGCTTACCCAGACCAGCTGTGTTAAAAGTAGGAAGTTCGACCAAGTAATGGCCGACCGGCTGGTGGGGCGTGGACTCCGCTTGAAGGTCATAAACGACCAACCGCGCGTAGGCCCGATTGTTCTCTTCCTCGGTCGGACAATCCTGCCGCAGCGCCCCTTGGAGCATCGCCACGAGGTAGCGACCGTCGGGAGTAACGTCCACGCCTTCGTAGCCTTGATTATCGCGCCGTCCGCCGGTCTGGACCTCCACGGCCTTCATATCAGTAGTGAAGCCGGAGAACTTCTTTGCCTCGAAGCGCGGCAAGAAGGCGTTCGGCGGCGTCAGGAGTCCGAGCATCCGACCCTGCGGAGAGAGATGGTAAATCGTCGCGCCATATTCATCCGAGAGATAGAAAGTGCCATCGGGATGTCGGCCCAAGCCCTCCGCATCGATGGCAAACTTACCGTGGCGGACTGGCACCGGCGAGAATCCCTGCAGGGTGTCTTCGCGGGGGTCGAGGCCAGTCGTCACGTTGCCTTTGAAATCCAAAAGGGTTCGCGTCGCCTTGAAGGCGAGCGTCAGGTTAGGCGTGAGGACTGGGTCGCGCCCGTAGTCGGGGCGGAACGTAAGCTCGAAGCGCTGCAGACGCGCTGGGTAATCGACCGTGCCGTGCACGTTATAGCCACGGTCGGGTAAGGTGAACAGCGTCCCCCCGAAACTGCCGTCGGCGTTCCGACGCCAAGTCTGGGGGTCGATCTTGAAAGACGAAAACGACCCAAGGCTATCGCCGCGCTCATCCAACGCGCCCACCGCGAGCTGGCCGACCCCGACCAGGCCTTTATTCACGAACTTTACCCCACCCAGCCAGACCGGCTTAGCCTGACCCACGGGGGTCGGATCTAGATTAGGCGTCGGATAGGTGGTCGCCCCGCCCACCGCCATCGCCGAGGTCAGGAGTAAGGCAAGCGCGCGGAGGGCGTGGCTTCTTAACATCCCCTAACGATGGGTCGCGCACTCTCCGCTGAACAGGCTACACTCTGTCAACTTCCCGTGACGATTGTGTCAGGAGTGTGACAGCATGGTCAGCTCAACGGGGCACCGACGGCCGCAATCTCCTCCGCCAAGCCGAATGACATCGTCATGCCCGCTCCACCCAGGGCATTCACGAGCGTGACGCCAGGCATGGGGTTCAAGACGAGTTCGGACTTACCAGCCAGCTTCGGATAGTAGCCTGTCCAATGCTCGGCGATGCTCCGCTCCGGAATGCATGCGAACTCATCGAGATAAGCCAACACGAGGCGATCGAGGGCCTCGCGCTGGAAGGGGTCATGGGTCGCCCCATACTCATGCGTGTCGCCCAAAGTCAGGCCGCCATCGCCGTTTTGGGAAACCAAGACGTGCACACCCCAGCGCATCTCTTCGGCCCGCGCCTGCGCGAAATGCTGCTTCAGTTCGGCCAACGAGGGGCAGAGCGCAAACGCGTCGTAATGCGCCAAGGTCAGGCCAGCACACAAGGCCGGACCCAACTTCCACCCCGCCGGCTGCGGAGCCGTGCGGAGCATTTGTAATTTACAAACGGTGACACCGGCCGCCGCCAGCTCGCGGGGGAAAAGGGTCCGGAGGTCGGGACCACTGCAGACGAAGATCTGGTCCGCGGCCGCACGCGTCCCATCCGCAAAGGTCACCGCGCCTGGCTCGACGCGCGTGGCAACGAGGCCGAAGCGGAACTGGACCGCCGCACGTTCACTCAGCCAGCGGACAATCGCCGCCGGAGCGGTCCGCGGGTTGACGGTGTGCTCATGCGGGCTGAAGAGTGCACCGGCTAATTTCTCCGTCCGTACGGCCGGACTGCGCCGACCCGCTTCTTCTGGCCCGAGGACTTCGATACCCTTACCGAAGGCCGCCGCAAACTCTCGCAAGACGCGGAGCTCCAAGTCGGAATGCGCTAAGGTCAACGACCCGGTGGTGTGAATCTCCACCCCCGCTTCGGTGGCGAGTTCGTTCCAAATCTGGGCGCTCTGCCGAGCCCGCTCAAAGCGAGTCCCGGGGGGCTGGCCGACTGGCCAGACGAGTCCAAAATTACGAATGGTGGCACCGACGGTACGGTCTTCGCGGTCCACGACGAGGACACTCCGGCCACGGATGGCGTGGCTCCGGGCTAACGCTAGGCCGACAATACCGGCTCCGATGACAATGACGTCGTAGGGTTGGCTCATAACTGCGTATTGATGAAATTTTGCCCACGGGCACCGCTGGCGGCGGTCCGGAGGATTTCAGCGGTCTCCGCTGCGGAAACGCCGTAGGCGGTGAAACTACAATCCACGCCCACCACCTCCAGAAAGCTCCGCAACGCCCCGGACGGATTACTTTCTTGCGGGCCAAAGATTTCCGCTAAGACGGCATCGCGACTCGGCGAGACGCCTTGGGCCATCGACCAGACGAGGGGCAAGGAAAAGGAACAGGCAATCCCATGCGGGACGCCGTGCCGCAGGGTCAATGGGTACGAGATGGCATGGGCCAACGCGGTCTTAGTATTCGAGAAGGCCAAGCCCGCCAAGAGACTGGCCCGCGACACTTCCGTGCGGAGTGCCAAGTTGCGCGGGTCCGCCAGAAGCCGCGGGAGCGACGCAATCATGGTGCAAGCAGCTTCGACAGCCAAGGCGTCGGAAACGGGGTTAGCGTTCCGATTCCAAATCGCCTCCAAGGCGTGCGATAAGGCGTCCAGCGCGCTTACCCGTGTCACGCTGTCTGGCAGCGTCAAGGTCAGGGCGGGATCCACCAAGGCAACCTCCGACCATAAGGCTTCCGTGTGAAGCGAAAGTTTAGTCGGAGCGGTCGCCGCGCGGTCCCATAGGGTCGCCCAAGGGGTGACTTCGCTACCCGTGCCCGCCGTGGTCGGAATAGCGATTAAGGGCAGGGCGTGTGCCGTCGGAGGGGTCTGCCCCGCCCGCAAGGCGGCCAAGGTTTCCGCAAACGCACCCGACGGCGGACGGCTCAAGAGAACCTTAGCGGAATCGATGGTCGAGCCACCGCCGATGGCCACGACGACGGCCTCGGAATAGCGGGACCAGAAATCGGCGTAATGGGCTTCCATCCACGCCACCCCGGGGTTGGGTTCAGTATCCGTGATGACGCCGCGGAGTTGCGCGCCTAAGAGGGACCGTACCGTCGGCAGCAGGCCCGTTGCCTCCGCCTCTGGGAACGTAATCACCACGGCGGGGCGACCGCGCAGCACTTCCGGTAACAGCGCGAGCGCACCGACGCCAAAACGGACGTCGACCGGGTTGCGGTAGCGGAGGGTAGCGGAGGCCATTAGATTTGTCGGCGACGCAGGATGGAAGAGGCCCAGTCAGTCAGGGAGACCAAGATGATAATTAAAATGAGCACCGCGCAAGTCTGCGCATACTGGAAGCTACGAAGGAGTTCATATAACACTACCCCGATACCACCCGCCCCGACCATGCCGACGACCGAAGCGGACCGAATATTCGATTCGAGGCGATAAAGCGCATAGGAAATCCATAGCGGCATGACTTGAGGGAGAACGCCGTAGATAATCTCTTCTAAAGCGTTGGCCCCGACGGCGCGGACGCCTTCCACCGGCCGCGGGTCAATGGCTTCAACCGCTTCCGCGAAGAGCTTGCCCAACACACCAGTGGTGTGAATCCACAGCGCTAAGACACCAGCAAAGGGGCCCAGGCCAACCACCACGATGAAGAGCATGGCGAAGACCATCTCGTTGATTGCCCGACAGGCGTCCAACCAGCGCCGCATCGGCAAACGCACCCACGCCGGGGCGATGTTTTCCGCACTCAGTAAACCACAGGGAATGGCGCAGAGGACCGCCAGGATTGTCCCCCAGACGGCGATATGCACGGTGATGATCGTCTCTTCGAGGTAGACGCGCCAGTCCCGGAAATCCGGCGGGAAAAATTCCTGCGCATACTTCCAGGCATTACCGAGGCCACTGACCAAGGCCACCGGCCGGATATCCGCCCCACGCCAGGCCCAAACCAAAAAGAGCAGCAAGCCCGCCCAGAGGAATAACTCCAGGAGGCTGCGGCGCACCGGCGGCTGGATTGGCGCGGGCTGCACAGTTTAGCGGGCGGCCGCTTCAAGCTCCGCCTGGCGGCGATCCAAGGCCTCCAAGCGCGCCGCGCGATCAGTCGGCGAGAGATCAGGGTCGGCCTTAACCTTAAATTTTTCTAGAGTAACGGAAGTCAGGCGCACGGGAATGAGCTGCCGGTTATCCGAAGGGCGGAAGCCGGAAATCTGCTGTAGGCGAGAGAGGATAGCCTTCTCGCGTTCATCCTTACCGTAGCTAAAGACGAAATCGCGGATTTTCTTCTTCGTGGCATCGGGCAGGTCGCGGCGCCAAACGATGGGGTCGGAGGGAATGGGCTTCGAGGTCCAGAGCACGCGGACCTGTGCATGGGACTCCGGATTGGAGATCTGGAATTTTTCCAAGCCGACGCTGTAGTTCGTGGCGACATCCACTTGCTTGTTCACCACGGCCAAAAGGTTGCCGCCGTGGGAGGAGCTGCGCGTGATGCGGAAGGCTTGGCGGACATCGAGGCCGCGGGGGGCAAATAATTCGCAGAGGGGGACGAGCGTGCCGGAGGTGGATTGGGGATCGCCCATGCCAAAGCTCAGCTCCTTCGCCTGCGCGAACATGTCCTCAATCGTCTTCAAGCGGCTATCACGATGGGTGATGATGACGGAGGTGTAGCCCGTCCGGCCGGCTTGGTCGATGAACTGCGCGAAGACTTCGCCATCCGCGCGGTCGACCGACTCGATGGCCGCCTTGGCCCCTAACCAAGCGAGTTGAATCTTACTGAAGCGCATGGCTTCGACGAGGCCGGCGTAATCAGTGGCAAAGAAGCCTTTGATTTCGAGGCCCGTGCCCTTGGACATGTCTTCTAGGAAGGGATTCCAGTTTTGCTTCAGCGCCGACGAGGCGTCGGTGCCGAGGATACCGAAGCCGATTTCTTCAGCCGCGACGGTGGAGACGCCGGCCAGGGCTAACAGGAGGGAGCGGAGGAGGGTTTTCATTGGGTGGAGGCTAAATCTTCAGGGGCATCGAGGAGTTCCTCGACGGCGGTGCCGTAGAGGCCGCGGAGCGTCTCGGCGGTCAAGGCATCCGCCTGGCCGTCATGGACGACTTCCCCGTCGCGGAGTGCGACGACGCGCTGGCAGAAGCGGCGGGCATAGGCGACTTGATGCAGCGACACGACCACGGTAACGCCATGCTCGCGATTAATCCGGGCCAGGATTTCCATGACATTACGCGCGCTTTCTGGGTCGAGCGAAGCGATGGGTTCATCGGCCAAGATGACGCGCGCCTGCTGAACGAGGCAGCGGGCGATGGCCACGCGTTGTTGCTGACCGCCAGACAGGGTACTGGCCCGCCGGTCGGCGAAATCAGCCAAGCCCACGGCTTCGAGTGCCGTGCGGGCCGCTTGGATTTCCTCGGCCGAGAAATTACGGAAAACACTCCGCCAAAAAGGCACGCGGGCCAACAGGCCGATGAGGACGTTGGTGAGCACGTCGAGCCGCCCGACCAAGTTGAACTGCTGGAAGATACAGCCGATTTCAGAGCGGCGCACCCGCACGTCCGAGACAATCCGGCCGTCGGCCTGGATGAGGCCAGCGCCAATGGTGATCGGGCCCGAACCAGCATCTGCAGCCATGAAGCCCGGCAGGAGCCGCATCAAGGTGGACTTACCGGAGCCAGAGGCACCGAGGAGCGCGACGCATTCACCAGGAGCGACTTCCAAACTTAAAGCCCGCAAGACTGGACGGCCGGGGACGTAGGATTTGGAGACTTCACGCAGGGAAATCCCCGCGCCCCTCGACTGGTGACTATCGGGCATTACGTGTGGAGGCTGAGCCCGAGCACGGCGGGGACGGCGGTCAACGCGCTGACCAGATGCGTCGGACGGAGGGGGTCGAGTTGCTCGCGGGTATGGCTGGGGCCAGCGATGGCAATGTTCCAGCCCACCGCGGCGGCGCGGCCTTCCCCGATATCGCTTGGGGTATCGCCGACGTGCGCACACTGCCGGGAGTCGGTCACGCCACAACGGCGCATGGCTTCCAAGAAGAGGTCGGCGGCGGGGCGGCCGTGAGGAACTTCATCGCTGGTCACAACCGCATCCAAGGTGGCGGGGACGCTCCAGCCCAAGCGGGCCAGGATGATATCGACGGTGGGTCGCGAGAAGCCCGTGTCTAAGGCGACCTTAATCCCGCGGTGTCGCAGGGCAGCGAAGATCTCCGCAGCCCCTTCCGCCGCACGGACGGAGGGGTGGGTGCGGTAATGCTCGTTGATGGCGTGCAGGAAATCGCGGTGGATTTCACTGACCAAACTAGGGGTGACCGCGCGGCCGACGCCCCGTTCCAACGAAAGGGCGGCGAGCTCGGCAATCGCCACGGGCTTGGCCATCCCCATCCGCGTATTGGCCAACGCGTCGTCGCAATAATAGCCAGCCGTCCGCAGGGCATCGGCCAGGCAACGCGCGACGTCGCTATTGTCGTGCACCGTGGTACCCGCCATATCGAAAACCACCAGTAGCGGGTGCGCGAGTTTTGCCATGCCCCCATCGTACACTCTATTCGTCACAGACCTGTGCCAACCCCGTGACTCTTCCGCACCCGGGGTCTCTATGCCTCCTACCTCGGGTAGGGTTGGCACTGCTTGCGGTCCTAATTGCCTCTCGCGAGCAACGCTCGCGGGTAGGGGCAAGGCTCTGCCTTAAGATATCCATGGGCATCGGGTTGTGGGTACCGGGTATAGGGAAGTGCTGCGGCCTTTGGCCGCTTGTGCATGCCTCGCATCCTTCCTGGTCCCCCTTTTCAGTTTATGCCTAACCCTTGGTCTTTCGGGTCTGTAATCCGTACTCTGTACTCGACACAGCACTCCGTGCTTACTTTTGCACCGGCCGCCGGCCGATTTGCACCTTTGCACTTTTCTCGTCTCTCCCCAGTCCCCTAGCGAGCTTCGCTCGCGCCTACCTCCTTACGCCACGCAAACCTGGCGTGAAGATCGGTCCATCGAGGAAGGGCTTCACGTTCGCGGGCGCACCGGCTTTCTCCATGAGTTCGCGCAATTCAGCGTCGGGCTTACCGACAAGGAAGAGCGGCAGGTAACCGCCCGCAGGCAGGGACCCGCCTTTCTTATGCCAAGGGGCGGTCTTATAATCGATGGTGACGAAAGCCCCGTAGGCACCGCCAGATTCACCGAGCACAATGGTCACGTCGGTATCCGTGCTCGGATTCATGTGCACCCAATCACCGTAGACGAAGTTGAAATTATTAGTCGGGGAGCGGGCCGGCAGTCCCTGCACTGGTTCAGTACTCTGCTTCCAATCTGCGGCGTAATAGTTCTTCACCGAATCTCCCGGCATGTGCTTGAGGCTTCCGTCGAGCACGACCTTTCCGTTGACGATGACGAGCAGGACGTTGTCACAGCCGCCAACAAAGCGGAACTGATCGGCGAAGGGCGCGCGAATCCTACCGCGATAGACACCGAGCCACAGCACCGGGGCCACTTCTTTCTCCACCCCGAAGGCCTTAGGGGCTTCGGACGCACTCATCGTTGGCTGGAAGATACCATTGGCCGAAAGTACGGCGTCCGCATGGTAATACTTGTCGAGCGCCAGGGTCGCATCGCCCTTGGCTGAGATGATTTTACGGATCGCCCGGAAGTAATCAGAGATTTCGTCGTCGGTGTAGCCGTAAGTACTGACACCAGGCTTAAGCGTAATGAGCGGCTTTTTATCCCGGGAGCGTTTGATGTCCCAGAATTCACCAATCAAGCCGTTGCCCGCCCCGCGGCCACCAAAGAGCGAAACAAAGTTTTTCCCGTTACCCACCCCGACGCCCATTCCACTGCCGATCCCGCCACCAGAGCCGCCACCAAAGCCCTTGGAGGAACCGCCGCCCATCAGGCCCGAGTTGAGTGAGGACATCGCCACCGTGGGCACATCAGGTAAGGCAATCGTCGCCGAGGCACTCTTGGTCGTAATCCGGGCCGGGGTTTTTGCGGTCGTCTTCGGGCTCTTCGGCTGCAGACGCGTCTGGAACTGCTTGGCCTTTTCGCCCGCCGCCCCACCGCCCGAACCCGTCGCGAAGCTCCCGGGATCTTTTTTCACGGACTCCTTCGTCACTGAAATAATCAGGAACGCCGCAATCAGCACCAAAATGACGTGGATGGTCACCGACACCACAAAACCTTCTCCGCCCACCCGTTGCCACAGCGGGCGCCGGCGGTTAGGGACGACTTCGTCAGAGGGGGGTTCGCTCACAGGGGGTAATATTAGGACTCAACGATAAACCGCAAGCCCACGAAAGCGCTAGCGGCGATATGAGCGGAAGTGAATGGCATTGGACGCCACGCGACCACCCAATGAAGGAAATAGCCCTCAGCGGTTGGCGGATAGAGAATGGCTTTGCCTCGGGTAGGGGCGCGACTGCGTCGCGTCCACTTGTCTTGAGGTAGGGTTGGCACTGCGTGCCAACCTAGCTGCAGCTGGTAGGGACCGCACTGCGTGCCAACCTAGCTGCCTCTCGCGAGCAACGCTCGCGGGTAGGGACGATAGGACCCATCAGTTTTATCGATTAACCCCAGCGACCGTAAAAAGGTATAATTCTTATACTATCCCATGCGTTTCCTCTTCGCCCTACTCTTCGCGAGCACCCTAGCCTTGGCCCAGAAAACCGAGCGCGTCGCAGTGGAGCTCCCGACCTTCACTGGCCCCAGCGAGTTTGATAGCTTCCTCGACAACGAAAAGGTCATCCAGTCTTCCGCCGAAGACTTTGTCGCCAAGAATAACCGCTTTGTCTTTACGTCGGAGAAGAAGGATTCGGCGCGGGTCGACGGTAAACGCTACCCGAAGAGCCTTGCCCCGACATTTCAGTCCATCCCCCTCGTCGAGTCCGTGATACGCTTCGACAAGACTGGCAATGAACTCACCCTGATAATTCACTCCATCGGCGACCTCGGTCTAATCAACGAGGCGAAATTCAATGAAATAGTCGAAACCCTCACCAAGGCCCTGACGAAGTCGTACGGCACCCCCACCATCCCAGTCAGCGCGGCCTCGGTGATTGTCCGTGCCAAGGGGCTTGTTTGGAAATGTCCCGCGGGGAGCGTCCGTCTGGAATGGAGCAGTGTGCGCGCGGACCGGGCCAAAGGTACTCCTTACCGGGCGGAGTTCATCCGCGTGGTCTGCGGACCCGCCCAGACGCTCGCCACTCGCAGCGCGGCCGCCCTACGCTGGAATCCCGCCGACCAGCTACGCACCAACCCCCAGGGCGATAAGTGGATTACCTCTGTCCCAATGGTCGACCAAGGTCCCAAGGGGTACTGCGCCGTCGCCACTGGGGAGCGCGTGCTTCGCTACTACGGTAAAGATGCCGACCAGCATGAGTTAGCGCAGGCCTGTCAGACTGACGGCGGCACTAGCGGACAAAAATTTGAAGAGCAGATGAAACGGGTCGCGACGCGCTTCGGCCTTCGCTTCCAGACCTATCTCTCCGGCACAGATGATCGCCTGATCTCAAAAATCATCAAGGACTACACTATTGCCGGTAAAAAGAAGGACGGGACACCCATTCCCGCACTACTGACTCAGAATCCGTATTTATTCTACCGGGCACTCAACGTCCTGAACCCCGAGCAACTTGCCGCCGTTCGACAGGCCGATAAGGTTGGCATCGCCAACTTAGATCGAGCTGTCCGTGAGTGCATCGATCGGGCCAACCCTGTCATCTGGGGTGTCCATCTCGGCATAGTCCCGGAGCCTGATATCCCCCAAGCGCAGGGCGGGCACATTCGCCTCATCATTGGCTATAACGACAAGACCGCTGAGATCCTCTACACCGATTCGTGGGGCCCCAAGCACGAGCTCAAGCGCATGAAGCTTGCTGACGCTTGGGCAGCGACTTTCGGCCTCTACGTGATGCGCCCGAACTGAGGTCGGCCAGGGGCTACACAGGTATCGGGTTGGCACCACGTGCGGTCCTAATTGCCTCTCGCGAGCAACGCTCGCGGGTAGGGGCAAGGCTCTGCCTTGCACTCCGTAACAGGAGGGCGCGGCGAAGCCACGCCCCTACCTTCCCGTCTTTTGCACCGGCCGCAGGCCGATTTGTACCTTTGCACTTTTGCACCTGTCTCTCCCCTTTCCCCTAGCCAACTATACTCCAGCCCACCAGTCCCCTCACGTACTCTGTAATCCGTACTCTGTACTCTGTACTCGATTCCGCACCCAGTACTCCGTTACCCCCACGCTAGTACTTTCCCCTATTTTCGTTTATTTCGTTTACGCTCGGTCACCTATTCTAAAGGCTTTAGGAATGTCCACCGCACCTTACCGCTATCGTCAGTCCGCCGGACTCGACCTCTCCGTCGAAGAGCGGGTCTCCTTGGCTGAGCTCGTGGCCGAAGCCAAGCCGACGGCACGCCTACACCTGCAAGTCGGCAAGCGCCGCCCCGTCCTGATTCCGCAGGCCCTGCAAGCACGCATCATCGAGGTCCTGCAGTTGGCTTCTTCTGGCCAGCCCGTGTCAGTTCAGGCGCTCACCAAGACACTGTCTACCCAGCAAGCGGCTGACCGCCTAGGGGTCTCACGACCTCACGTTGTCTCCTTAATCGAATCAGGACTACTACCGGCGACCAAGACGGGGACGCACCGTCGCATCCGCCCGTGCGACCTCGCCGCCTATGAGGCCAAACAAGTCAAACAGCGCTCCCAGGCATTGAGTGGCTTGATGAAGGCGACCCGGCAACTTGGCCTAGGCTACTAAAGATCATCTAGTTGCCGAGGGACATGCCCCAGGCCATCCTTTTTCTGGACGCTAACGTCCTCTACTCGGCTTGTTGCCGCGACCTCCTCCTGGAGTTAGCCCTCGCTGGACTCTGTCGATGCCGTTGGTCGGAACAGGTCTTGGCTGAGACGCGACGAGCTCTCCTTCGGCAACGGCCTGACATTTCAGGGCACAACGTTGATCGGCTCTTTGCGCTCATGGCCCAAGCCTGCCCAGATGCTCTGACGCAAACACGCCGCCCGCCTTTACCCACCCCTATTCCCTACGCAGACCCAGCCGATATCCACGTCGTACATGCTGCCTACGCCGCCCACGCCACGACCATCCTTACCTTTAACCTCAAACACTTTCGAGCCTCGGCCTTAGCCACCCTCGACCTCCAAGTCCTAAGCCCAGACACCTGGCTACCTGAACTGCTCGAGGCCCAACCAGCCCGCTGCCTTCAGGCCATCGAAACCTGCCGACTGCGACTCTGTCGCCCTAGCCTCAGTCAACCCGCCCACCGCCAAGCCATGCGTCGCGCCGGCCTCGTCCGCTTAGCTACAAACCTTTCGAAATGATACCGAGGACACGTTGACCCTTGAATCTTTAATTGGAGGAATGGCTCCTGCCTTGGGTAGGGACCGCACCACGTGCGGTCCTAATTGCCTCGGGTAGGGTTGGCACTGCGTGCCAACCTAGCTGCCTCTCGCGAGCAACGCTCGCGGGTAGGGGCAAGGCTCTGCCTTGCACACCGTAATAGGAGGGCGCGACGAAGCCACGCCCCTACCTGATGCCTTTCAAGTCCGTAATCTGTACTCTGAACTCTGTACTCTTCTCTGCGTCTGCCACGCCCCTACCTCATGCCTTCAAAATCTGTAATCCGAACTCCGTACTCTGTACTCCTCTAGGGCAGCACGCGGTGCTGCCCCTACCTTTCCCCAACCAGTCCCCATGCGAAGGCTCCGCCTTCGCGCTCACTTCCCTTGATGCTTCAGGGCGCTCTTCCGGGCCTTGGCGATTTCTTCCTCAGTCAACGCATAGCCCTGCTTGGCTCCGCCCATCAAGCGACCAACGGAGGAGGCTTCGGACTTATCGGGGTGCGTTAAAGTGAGGTTATGCCCGAGCTCATGGGCGATGGTGCGGGCCAAGGATCCGACCTTCATCGGCTCCCGCTCGACCAGTAATACTTTCACCGGCGGCTTCTCGCCGCGCGAGGCTTTATCCGTCCAAACGCCAACGACCGCCTGATTGCCGCCGAGATTCGCATAACCCTGATAGGTCGCGCCGATATAGGGCAAGAGGTAGACGTTCAGCGCGGCACGAAGCTGTTGGGCTGGATCGAGGAGCTTACCGATGGCCGCGGTGCGACCTGATCCCGTAACCTCTTCCTCGCCGCGCTTGGAATTCTCCACCACCGCCAAGAGCTCTCTAAAATCCTTCGGCTTCAGCAGTGCTTCGGGTTGGGCGCGCTCCACCACGAACTGAATCCCCGCCGGCTTCCAGATTCGATTCACCTCTGCGAGCACTGGCCCTGTGAGGTCTTCAGGCTTCACCCAATTCTCCATCACCTGACCCTTGACGGTCATCGTAGCCCCTTGCGTCAGGTGAAAACGAATCGGCAAGGTAATGATCGGCTCCGCCGCGGAAACACCGAGGCCGAGCAACAGCATGCATACAGAGGGGAGCCACTTCATCCCCCCAACCTTACCCTCCCCCGCCCCGCCTGCAATCCTCGGGTAGGGACAGCACGTGCTGTCCTAGCTGCATACTAGGTCCGTAGGCAGTGTGACCCTACCATTGCACATTCCTACGTCGCGCGACGACTCAGCCCTGCCATATTCATCAATGCAGTCCTCGACGTATCCATCGACTCTACCCTCGATGCAGTCTTCGACCCTGTCATCGATTCCATCATCGACTCCACCCTCCATCAGCCCGCGACGTAATCTACCACTAAGACCTTATCGAGGACGCCGCCGAGGAGGGCGACGAATTCCTGGTGGGCGGGCTCATGGAGGTACTGCGTTTCGAGGACCTCCTTCGACGCGAAGGTCACCGTGAAGATGTGGGTGAAGCCCTGGTCGAGGCCTTCCGGGCTCACGTTGATCCCGCATTCAAACGCCTGGATTGCCGGCAGCTTGCCCGGCAGCGCCTTGAACGCATCGACGATGCCCTGCACCTTCGCGGCCGGAGCGTCGTCCTTGAACTTGAACATCACGATGTGACGGTAGGAACTCATGACCCTAGCGAGGCCCAGAGCCGCGTGGCCGTCAAGAGCAGTGAGTAAGGCATCTCGCTTCCACATGAGTGGAACTCCTAAATGGCATCGTTTGACTGTAGCGACTGGTAAACGAGATGCTGACTGGGGTATCGCAGCATGCAGACAACTAAACGACAACCACCCAGCCGCTTTGGGCTTGCGGGAAATTGGCTTAAGTTAATCAACAATTACATAACGGCCCGCTTCTCTACGTCGAAAGACGCACGAGCGGGTCTTTCTATTTCCGGACAAGCTTCGAGCAGCTTCGGCCTATCGCTTGGTGGGCCGAGGCGGGATGTAGATACCTTCACCCCAATGCTCCTTAAGGAGCTGGTCCCATCGCGTTTGCTGCTCGGGGCTCAAACCAAGGTACCCCTTAGGCAAGACCGGCCCTTCCTCGTTACCGGTATCCGGCGCCGCCCGCGGCTGAAGGCGGAAGAGGTGGCCCTGCGCACCAGTCAAATGGAAGCCAAAGATTACCCACCAGACTTGGTTCCAGGTTAGCCGGCGCTTGGACCACTCCACGGCTTCGCTCCAAATGAGAGGGCCCCCATTATACAGACCACGCCGAACGCGCGAGTCGATGGTCAGCCACTGGACGCCGGGCTCGCGCGCGTCGATGGCGGCGACCACTGCCGGCGCTCCGTTTGCCAGGCCGATCTGGAAAATCTTTTCGACGGCGAAGGCGCGGCCATCGGCCAGTTTGAGCAATGGCCCCCGAATCAAAATCCCGAACTCGGCCTCGACCGCCCACGTCCAAGCCGCGTAGCGATCCGACTGCAGCCGCCCTTGGTCTACCCAGTGCAGGATGAGACCATTAACACCGGCTAGGTTAGCGGTCGCTTCTTCGGCCTGCGCCTTCCACCGGGCTACCTCCGCCTCCCGATCCTGGACGACCTCGAGCAAGTTATCGCTCGAGCGTTCAAGATCCTCAAGCTGGGCGATCTTTGCGCGGTACTCGGGGTCTTGGAGTTGGGCCTGACTGACCAACCGTTCCAGCTCCTCGTGGATGTCAGCGGCCTTCAACGGGCCCGGCTTGAGCGTTCGCCGACCGTCCTTGACGACCGCCTTACGCGCACGCTGGAGCTCGCGCTCAGCCCGCTTCTCGAGCGCCGGAATCTTTGACTTACGTACATAAACCACTCCATCGATAGAGGATCCAGGGCCACGCTCAATATAGCTAGAGTCGGTCGTGAAGCCCAGCTCCCCAAGGAAGTCACCCAGCTCGGAATTACTGCCTCGATCTGGAACCGTCACGTAGCTGGACGGCTCCAAGCCGATTTTCTCCGCCTGCGCGGCGAGCGTCTCGTGCTGCGTGAGCAGATCCTCGACCCAAGATGGCAGGTTATCGACTAAGTCGTCATCCGAGCCGACCACTAAGTAAGCTGGGTTATCGCACAGCTTGCTCAGCGCATCGCCGTCGTCGTCGTTGGAGCTGTTGTATTCAGGGGCTTCGCCGTCGTGGAAACCATTTGGGCCAATGGAGGAACTCATAGTATCGATAGCATGCCTCGCTCATCCCATCTGTCCACCCACCCGCTTGTCATAGAGTGACATAGCCTCGTGGTAGGGTTGGCACTGCGTGCCAACCTAGCCTGCCCTGCTATCGGCGCCCGCCGCCACGACGTACTCTACGAGGTGCTTCATACCCAAGACGTCTTGGCGGTTGTATTCGATGAGGTTGGTCCAATCCCGGCGGGCTTCGTTGGTGAGTTCGCGGTGGATACCGCCGCGCTTGGCGAGGAGCGTGCGAAGGCGGCCCAAGATCGAACCGGGCTGCACGCCGAGGAGATACTTTTTGTAGGTATAGCCAACCGCCGGCTGAATGAGGAAATCCTTGAGGCCGGGCTTGCGGCGCTCGCCAGCGGTTCGACACGCTTGGGCGTAAAGCTTCGGGCGGTGATTCTTGAACCATTTGGCGGCGTTCGCGTTCAGGTAGTTTGACTTGATCCACTCAGCCTGCTCCGGACACGCCTTCATCAAGAGGTCGCGCTCCGGGATGCTATAGCCAGCGATGAGGCTATTGGTGGTTTGGGCGACGCGGACGACCTCCACGGCCAGCTCAGCCCACGGCAAGAACTCCAGGCTCCGAGCTTTGGCCGACGCAACGAGGATGGCATCATGGGCATAGGTCTTCAGTCCATCCACCCATAGCACCGACGTCAGTGCCGGCTCCGGGTCGGCGGTCCGCTTCTCCACATCGAGCCAGATCACGGGACGGACGTTATTGAGGAAGGCAGCGGTTTGCAGGGTGTAGCGGGACATGTGGTCATTAGTATACCCCACCTTTCCGAAAACACCGCCGCCTCACGGACATCTTTTCCGCTTTCCCCTACGGGGAAGGTTTTTGATATTCTTCCTCGACAGGGTTTCGGCTGACGATGGTCAGACCGTCTAACGACTGAAGCGGTCCGACCCCTTTCCCACCCACCCATTTGCGCTTTGAACCTTCCGCTTTAGGGTTCCTCGTATGCCCAAGCCCGACAAGAACGACATCGAGCGACTCAGCCGCGGGGAGTCGACCCGGGGCAAGATCGGCCATCGCGGGGTCGGGCATCGGCTAACCCAGAAAGAGCGGATCCTCTTCGAGGCGGCCAAACGCCAAGGTTTTTTGAAGATACCGGTCGCGGGCATCCGTAAGAACGTCGTCAATATCTATCGCCTCTGGTGCCAGGCCTCCGACCGCGAGTTCACCACCCGCTAAGCGGTATAATAGGGTCAGACCCCATTAATAGGGTCTGACCCTATTATGAGTCCTGAGCTTTTGGACGCGCCCTAACCGACGGCACCGCCTAGCCCACATGAGGACGGCCTCCCTATTAGCACCCCCTCAGGGCCAATTTAGCCCTCAGCCGGAGTCTTGATACACAACGGACACATAGGTGGATTCAGGAGACACCTTCTGCCATTTGACTCCGACGGAACTAGGGTTATATTAAGGTCTACAACACCCTAGATATGTTTAAAAAGTTCACCCTAACCGACCGACTGCTGTTTATCTCAGTCTTTTTGGTCATCATCTTTTCGAAGCTCCTTTATTTATTGGACTACAAGTTAGAGGCGATCTTCGTCGGCCTTTGGGCTCCTTCTATCCTTGCCTTCGGCATTTATCTGAAAGCCATCGAGAATTCTAAAGATGAATGAATACGTCCCCCATTTCGCAGTCTTCATCTTCGTACTGTTCGGCATCGCAATATTTGCTGCGATGCAGCGGCTCAAGAAAATGAACGACGACGAGCGCGCTAACTCCAAAAAACAGCCCAAGGCCTTAGCTCGCTGACTTCTCGTCTGTATTGGCTAACGCGCCACAGCGGAGAATCAATCGAGTGGCTTGTTTAGTCAGTAAACACAGGCAAATATCTGCATTTAACGGCCCGATATTTCCGCCCTTCGCATCGGCATAGTATCGATTAGAGCGAAGAGGGCCGCCGACTCCACAGGTACGTTCTGGTCAAGCTTAACGCCGCCATCCTTGCCCACTAAGCGCACTCGGAAGGACGGAGCGAATGGGCGGATGACAATCTGCAAATTGCGTTCCAGCAAGCCCGCCTGAGCGGCTTCTAAAACCCTGATTTGCCGCAGATACTCGGCGTCCTGTTCGCTCGGCGTATCGATGACCAAGACCCGCGACTGCCACTGGTACGCCGCAAGGTTAGGCAAGGCGAAGCCCGCCGCCGGCGCGCCCGTGCAGCCCTGCGCCCAATAGGCGGCCAGCCCGGCGCAACTTAACGTCATCATGGCTTTCATCTTTCCCATCATACGCATCCGTGCGTCGTTGCAAACCGTCCGCTGATTACGCCTTGGTTCAGGCTGCCGGCGGCCGAATCCAACCCATCAGACGCACTCTTTCGACCAAGACCATGTGCGGGACGGTCAACGCCGCCAAACCGACAAAGACGATCTGCAGCACGCGCGCATCAAGCGGGGTATCCTTCAAGAAAACCCAGGTCGCCGCCGAAGCTAGTCCCACCCCGACCATGGGCAGCAAGGCGACCCAGCCGAGGAAGCGCCAGGAGTCTCGGCCAGAATAGCGGAACGCGCGGAGGATGTGGCGCGCGCCGTGCATGCCACAGAAGAACAAGGTGAAGGCGACTAAGGGTGGTGACACGAACGCAAGAATGCCGACCGTTGCGAATTCGAAAGCCGTCAGGCGATCACGTCCGATGCGCTCGCCGATCGCCACGAGGAGCCCCAGCGCCCACGGCCAGACGAGCCAGCCCAGAACGGGCATAATCGCTCCGGCCGCCTCCGGCCCGACGAGCTGGCCGAATAAGCCGCTCATCTCGACCTGATGGCGTGCGGCCGGCAAGACCAGCACGGCGCCCCCGTAAAGGATCCGCGAGACCCAAGGCGTCCCTTCCGCGGGGTCGCCGGAAAAATGCGCGGCGGAGATAAGCAGGAAGCCAACCAAAAAGCCCGTGGGTGCCCACACCCACGCGGCGACCACCAGGCCCGCGAGCGTCAAATAGCCGACCGTGAAGCGTGTCCAATCCCATGCCGTCTTTAGGCCATAGAGCCGCTGCGCGAAAAGCGTGTCCATCGCGCCATGCGGGACGCCGAGGACGAGGATGAGCGCGGCGAGCACGATGAGTTCGAGCTGCGGCGGAAACCGCCCCAGCGCGCCGGAGGCCGCCGCTGCCAAGCACGCGACGCACCCAAAGATCAGGCCTTGGCGTCGTTCGGCGTTCATGGGCGCACCACGCCGGGGGCGGGTCGAAAAAGTTCACGGAGAAAAGGCCCGGGCGGCAAGGCGGCGATGATGGCGAGGTCGTCGAGCAAGGTGCCTTGGTCGCTCATGAAACGAGCGAGCCTCGCCGGCGCGACCTCGCGGAACATGGCGAGGAAAAGGGTCGGCGCCAACTCTGGCTGCCGCCGGAGCACCTGCAGGAAGAGCGCGTCCATCCACCGTAGAACCCGACCGTCCTCCGCGTGCGCTTGGGGGCCTCGCCCTTCAGCTAAGCTGCGGGCGCACATCTCCGCCCATCGTTGGATGCGCTGAAAGGCATAACCGCTGCTCGCCCGCGCTCCGCCCGCCATCAGGCCAGCCCGCACGTAGGTCGTATCCGCCGACGGCTTCGGTTTTGGCAGCCCCATCGGCAAGATCCCGTGCTCCTCGCGCCGAACCCGGTATGGTCGCCCCTCGAGTCGCTGCTCGATGAAGCGAGTGAGCTCTCCTCGGAATGCCTCCGGTCCAGCCGGCGCCGGTGCGAAGGCGGTGACTTCCAGTAAGGCCCGCGTGGGCGATAACGGGAGTAGGTAATGGAAAAGAATCTGCCCCGCCTCGCCCTGCGTAAAGTGCATGATCTCCGCGACGGTCGGATCAAAGACCGGTCCCGTGCATTCGACTTCCACGCCGAGGAAAGACTGCCAGAGCGCCGCCGCGCCCGCGACGGGCGCCGCCGGCGGGCGTGTGTCGACGACCCAACGGGCGCGCTGGACTCCGGCCGAGGTCTCTACTTCCCAAAGCCCGTCGACCCTGCGCGGCACGCCCTGGACGCTCACGCCCAAGGCTAGGCGTACGCGTTCCGACTGGGCGATGAGCTCGCTGCTCTCCTGATAGAATCCGCCCGAAGGGAGAAGCGCGTAAGGAAATTCCGCGCAGTCCACCAGCACACGTGCGGACGAGGAAGCGAGCGACACCTTCGACCAACGACGACGCACCAGATGGGTCAGCTGCGCCGAGGGATGCATCCAGAAACACCAAGTGCGGTCATCGACGTAAGCCCCCCGACTCTCGAGCACCAAGGTGCGCGGCGCCGCCGGACCCTGCTCCGCTAGCCGCCGGGCCAAGCTGAGTCCCGCGGCGCCACCGCCCAAGATGAGCAGGTCAATCTCCATGGCGGGCGGTGATGCCAGGCAGCCCGATCAGGGCTTGATGCAGCGAGACAGAATGAGCCTGCGGGTGCGACCAGAACGCGCCTCGCAACGGCTGCGTCGTGATGGCCGAGAGGGTGATTGTCGCCTTACGCCAGTCCGGCACGAACGCCCGGCCCTCCCAATACGCGTACTCCGCCGCGGCCAGGCGATGGCCGATCGCGCGATACACGCGGCCCGCGACCAGGATGCCGGCGCGGGCCCGCACCGGCAGGAAAGGCAATCCGGCTTCGCCGCTGGCATAATAAGTTTCCGCCAGGGTAAGGAGCCGCGCCACGGCGGCGCGGAGCGCAGGCTGTAAAGTAGGCGACGGGTCGATGAGTTCGGTCGGCGCGATATCGCCAACGAGGCTGGCCGGCAGATAGCGTCGCCCCATCCGTGCGTCGGCAGAGACGTCACGGCAGAGATTAGTCAGCTGCATGGCGATACCGAGATCGACGGCGTGGGCGGCCGCGGCCGGTTCAGGCGCATCGAGGACCCGGCACATCATCAGGCCCACGGTACCTGCGGCGCGGTAGCAATAACGCAGGAGCTCAGCTTCATCCGCCATGCGCACGGTCTCGGCATCGGACGCCATCCCCGCAATGAGCTCGCGCACAATTCCCGGCTCGATGCCGCATTCGCGCATGAGCGCGAGCCCGTCTTGTAAGACCGGGTCGTCCGACCGTCCGTCAGCGATGGCACGGTCCGCGGCGGCCAACGCTCGCCGTGCCTCCTCGGGCGAAGTCGCCTCATCGACGAGGTCATCAAGCCGACGACAAAAAGCATAGAGTCGCGTCGCCCGGTCAGCGTGCGTCGCCCCGAGTAGCCGACGCGCCCAATAGAAACTCCGCCCCTGACGGGCCAAGGTCGCTTCGGCCGCGGCCGACGGGACATGCGCGGCATTCTGGCTCATGAGGCAGCCGGGATGAGGGCGTCGATGACCTTAGCGGAACAGAGGACGCCTGGGACACCCGCGCCAGGATGCGTGCCCGCGCCGACCAAGTAGAGGTTCCGTACGGATTCGGATTGGTTGTGGAAGCGGAACCAGGCGGACTGACGGAAAATCGGTGCCACGGAAAAGCCCGCCCCGTGGACACTGCGGTATTCATCCCGGAAATCCTCGGGGGTCTTATAAAATTCAGCGGTGATCGTCGCTTTGAGCCCGGGTAACATCGTGCGCTCCAACGCGTCGACGATCCGATCCCGTAGGCGCGGGCCTTCGATGGCCCAATCGATATCGGCCTGCAGGTTCGGCACGGGGCAGAGGACGTAGAAACTATCCTGGCCTGCTGGAGCGAAGCTGGGGTCCGTGGCGGTCGGTCGGTGCACGTAGAGCGAGAAGTCCTCGGAAAGCTTCTGACGGTGGAAGATATCATTGAGCAGCTCCCGGTAGCGTTCGCCCATCCAGATGGTGTGGTGTGCGACGTCGGGATAAGTCCGCGTGGTGCCGAAATACATCACGAACAGACCCATCGAATAATGGGCCTGCGATAACTTCACGCGCGTGGCGAGCGCCTGCTCGGCACGCGGTACGAGATCCCGATAGAGATGGGCCGCATCGGCGTCCGAGACCACGACATCGGCCTCCACGACGGTGCCTTCGGCAAGCACAACCCCGCGGGCAACGCCCTGCTCGATCCGGACACGCTCGACGGTTGTACTCAGGCGCAGGGTAATACCCTGCCGTTCCATCAGGCCGCCAAGCGCCTGGGTGACGGCCCCGGTACCGCCCATCGCGAAGTGGACCCCATGCGCGCGCTCGAGAAAATGAATGAGCCCGTAGATACTGGTAGTATCGAACGGATTACCGCCCACGAGCAGGGGCTGGATGGAGAACGCACGCCGGAGCTTATCGCTCACCAGATGGCGCGAGACCATCTGCCAGACGGTCTCGTAGTTACGCAGGCCGAGCAGGTGCGGTACCTGCCGCAACATCGTCCCGAAGCGATCGAAGGGCTGGGCCGATAGCTGGGTGAAACCGATATCGTAGATCCGGCGACTGTGCTCGAGTAGCGCGAGGTAACCCGCCCGGTCGCGCGGCTCGATACGCTCAATCTCCGCCAACGTGGCTTCCAGGGTGCCGCCGTAGTCGAAGGTATCGCCGTCGGCGAATTGGAACCGATACCACGGCGTCAGCGGGACGAGCTTAACATGATCGGCGAAACGTTCACCAAAGAGGGCGAACAACTCTTCGAATAAGAAGGGCGCGGTAATTACCGTCGGGCCAGCGTCGTGTCGGAAGCCCGCGCGCTCATAGACCTGGGCCCGTCCACCTAGGGCCGCGCAGCGGTCGATGAGGGTCACGGCATAGCCCTTGGCGCGCAGCCGCAAGGCGGCGGCGATACCGCCAAATCCCGCCCCGATGACGATGGCTTTCACGCCTCCGACTTAAGCGGACTTCACCCGTTTCACGAGTGCGAAGGCGAATTCGGTCAGCAAAGCCCCCGCTTTATTCGGTAAGGCTTCTGCGTGCTCGATGGCCGCTTCGAGATGTCCCCGCGCCAGCTGCCGGGCTTGGTCGGCGGCGAGTTCGGGCGAGCGACCTGCCGCGAGCAGGAGAACAATGTTCAAACTATGCTGGGCGGCGTCGCCCTGCACGTCCTCGAGGTCGTCGACCATCTGATAACCGATGCCAAAAGCATGGGCGGCAGCGCGGATACGCGGTAGCCACTGTTCCTGACGAGCCGCCAGGAAGGCGAGTTCGAGCGGCAGGCTCAGCAGGACGCCGGACTTACCGACGACGATTTCTTCATACCGTGCGACTTCAGCGAGGGCGTAATCCTTGGTGGCCAGCTCCGAGCATTGGCCTTGGATGACCTGAGCCGTCCGGGCGTGCACGCAGCGGAGCAGCGCGGGTAGAGGAGTGGGGTCAGGGAGGTCCGCGAGGGCGCCGTAGGCAGCCGAAAGCAGGAGGTCGCCGGTGCAGAGGGCGACGTCCGAACCGAAAGCAGCGCACACGGTCGGGAGACCGCGGCGTAATTTCTCCTTATCCTGCAGGTCATCATGGACGAGCGAGGCGTTGTGGAGGAGCTCGACGCAGGCGGCGAGGCGGACTGCTTGGTCGCCAACGACACCGAGAGCCTCGCAGGCATGCAAGGCCAGCCGGGCGCGCACTCTTTGGCCCCCGGCTTCGAGATGATATTGGGCGGCGCGCAGCGTGGCGGGCTCGCCGGCGGACACGCCAGTCCCCGCCGCCACCCGGACAAGCACGAGCATCAGCCGTTCGACCTGAAGGAGGGCGGAGTCGGTGGTGGTGTGCATCGGGTGGGGAGGGATACCGGGTGTGACCGTCAGGAAAATCCTAGGCGCAGGGTCCCGGGATGCGTGGATACGAAAATCGGACAATGGAGCGTGCAGCCCCATTGTCCGATTCGTGAGGGGGGCTTAGTTCTTGTCGGACTCGCTGACAGCGGCGGCCCAGATGATGACGCCGAAGCCGATCTTATTGACCACGTCCGCGAGGTTATAAACCACGTTGAGCATGACCGCAGAGTCAGCGGGCTTGCCACCGGTGAGGTAACCGAGGAAGTAGCCGATCGGGTAGATGGCCCAACCGAAGACGACGATGGTGCGCATCAGCTTGAAGGCAGACTGGACGGCAGGCGGAGCGGACTCAGCGCTGACCTTGCTGGCTTCACCGGCGTAGATTTCGTAGATGATGTAGAACCAACCGGCCATGCTGACGATGAAGGCGGGCCAGGCGCCGACGGTGCCAGCTTCGCCGAGGTAACCGGCGATGAGCATCACCAGGGTGCCGATCATGAGGCGCCAGAAAACGCCGCCCGAGACCTTGGTGACCGCGGAGAGGATGAGGTAGAACTCCACCATCAGGAGAGGCACGGTGATGAGCCAGTCGATGTAGCGGAAGACGGTCGGGGTGGAGCCGGTGGTCACCCAGACATCGCGCATGTAGAAGTAGTGGGTCGCGGCCACGAGAGTCACGAGGCCGGAGACGGTCAGCGAGGTCTTCCACTTCGCCTTGACGCGCTGCGTCTCGAGGAAGAAGAAGGCCGTCGCGGCGACCAGCGCCATCGAGATAACCCAGAAGGTCACACCGACGAGATCGTTGGCCTCAAGGTTCTTCTTCGCGGCGTCGGCGGCCATCGCGGAGGTAGGGGTTAAAAGGCTAAGGGCCAACAAGGCGCCAATCTTAGCCACGGAGGATTTTAGGGATGTAATCATGGGTGGGGGTAACAACTATTTTTTTACTCGAAAAAAGGGGGGGGGCAAGCGAGGAGACGTTTTTTATACCAATAAGGAAATGATGGATGCGGCCTTTTTCGGTCAAAAAAGACCTCGTCTGGGCTGGCCCGAGAGGAGCCCCCCCCTGCCCCCATCGCAAAAAACCCATCCCGCGAAACTGGCCCATGGGTATTGATCGGGGACGGTTTGTGGGGCCAACCGTAATGTTACAGTTGGGTCGCTTCGGGTAAGGTTTTTTGGAGGTTTCTTGTGTCAACCCAACAGGCCATAGGGCGGGTTCGGCTCCCATGGTCTCGTCGGGCGAGAGGTAGCCGATGGCGCCATGCGGCCGGTAGGCGTTGTAGTCGTCGATCCAGCCGGCGAACACGACCCGGGCCTCGGAGAGCGTGTAGAACTGCTCGCGGCGGGCGCAGGCGTTGAACGATTCGATGAAGCCGTTCTGCCAGGGCGAGCCGGGGTCGATGTAGAGGGTCTTGATACCGCGCAGGCGCCAGTGGATTGGTGCCGCCCTTCTCGATGATCACGCAGATTGGAGTCAAGTCACCCTGCCGCTGGATACATCCCAGTACATGCAGCAGGTATTGGAGCCTGGCTCTTTGCGACAGGCCCATGTGATTGCTGGAGTCGCTCAAGAACTCGGAGGCGTGCAATTCGGCCATCATCGGCAGGCCATGTGTTGCGAACAAACGTGCGCGCATCTCTGCCATCCTTCGGTTGACCGCATGCCAGTCCGCATGATGGACGAGTAATCCGCAGAGAATGAAGTGCCTACTGGCGCCGTGCTTCGCTCCCGGATCGCCGCTCTCATCGACATAAAGAAAGTGCATCCCCAATCCGAGCCGCTGACCGAGCTCGCAGCAATCACCAGCCCCTAGGCATCATTTCCCCAAACCCCTTGGACTCGGGTAGGGTTGGCACTGCGTGCCAACCTAGCTGCCTCGCTTGGTAGGGCGCTTCATCCCGGTAAAAGAACAAGTTTCTCCTTCCGTCATTTGCCGACCTTTGCGGTCTGACTTAATTCCGGACATGCCCGCGCCCTTGGCCTTCCTTCCCTCCCGCCCCGCCGCGCTCGCCCGCCTGGAGGAGTTCCTTCCTGCGGCGGGACACTATGCAGCGGAACGTAATTTCGTCCGGGCTGGCCATCAGGATGTTTCCCAGCTTTCGCCGTGGGTACAGAAGCGTCTCCTGCTGGAATCGGAGATCGTGGCCGCGGCCACGCGCCGCTGGTCTTTTCCCTCCGTCGAGAAATTCGTGCAGGAAGTTTATTGGCGAACTTACTGGAAGGGCTGGCTCGAACAACGGCCCACGGCGTGGAGTCGTTGGTGCGAGGCCGTCCCCCGCTTGCGGTCTTCCTTGAACCCCGAGCAGCGGACGGCCTGGGAGGCCGCCATCGGGGGAAAGACGGGCATCGCGGGTTTCGATGCTTGGGCCCAGGAACTCGTCGCCACGGGTTACCTGCATAACCACGCCCGCATGTGGTTCGCCTCGATCTGGATCTTCACGTTGCGCCTGCCCTGGGAGCTTGGCGCCGCCTTCTTCTTTGAGCACCTGCTCGACGGGGATGTCGCCAGCAACACGCTTTCATGGCGCTGGGTCGCTGGATTGCAGACCCCGGGTAAGACCTACCTCGCACGGGCGGACAACATCACCCACTACACCGATGGCGTGCATGCGCCCGAAGCGGGTCAGCTCGCCTCCGCCCCTTTAAACCTGAAGGAGGAACCCTTGCCCAAGGTGGCGGCGTGGACCGAGGACGCGGCGGCAGTCGCATCGCTCCCGATGTACGAACGCGTCGGACTATGGCTGCATCCGGAAGACCTCGCGGTCGAGCTAGGTGAACTCGCCCGCCTGAAACTCGCGGCCATCAACGCCTCGTGGCCGACCAGCATCGCCGTCCGGGCAGGTTGGTCCGATAAAGTCTCCACCTGGACGCAGGCCGCGTTGCGTGAGGGGGCGACGAGGGCCGGAAGGCATTTTGCGGCGGAAGTCGCCGCTGAAGAAACCTCCGACCTCGCAACGACGCTCGTCGCTTGGGCGCGGGCGCACCACCTGCAGGCCGTCGTGGCCTATCGCCCCTTCGTCGGACCTTGGTTGGCCGAGGCCCTCGCCCTTGAAACCGACCTTGCCACCGCCGGCATCCGCATCATCTGGCGCCGGCGTGCGTGGGACACCGAACATTTCCCGCACGCCACCCGCGGGTATTTCCCCTTCTGGGAAAAGATCAAATCAGCCCATTGAACCCTTCGGGCGCAACGGGGCGCTGAATCGTTTCCTCTGGCAGGGGCGCGACTGCGTCGCGTCCGTTCGCCGATCAACAGACAAGACCAACTTGGTTGGCTATCCTCTCCTTGCCGGGAAAGGCCCATGGGGTCAGGCCGTACCCTTACGCAGCCTGAACCAAAACCGTATCATTTAGGCGAATTTCGGTTCAGCACTCCAAAGGTACGGCCTGACCCCGTTGGCTGACCCGCTTGAACTAAGGGGTCAGGCCGCTCCACCATTCACGCGCTCCTAAAAACCGCGCGTTAAATGGGTTTAAAGGAGCGCACTCTACCAGGGAGCGGCCTGACCCCGTGTTCGGCCCCCCTGAATACCACCTCGATCCAGACAGCCATCGATGCCTGTCATGATGCGGGCGGCGGCATGGTGACCGTACCCAAGGGAGTCTTCCTCACGGGTTCGCTACGGTTAAAGAGCCGGGTGGTGTTGCGACTCGAGAAGGACGCTGTCCTGCGAAGCAGCCCGAATATTGCCGACTACACGGTGGAGACCACGGAGCAGCCTTATGGCGCCCATAATCCACCAGCTTGGCGGCGCTGCCTCATCTACGCGGGAGATGCGCAGGAGGTCGGCATCGAGGGGTTGGGGACAATCGACGGACAGGGAGGCGTCGTACGCAAGGTGTTTCCCAACAAGCAGGATCCTCAGCGTCAAACGCCGATGTTAATCCGTTTTGAACGATGTAAGAACATCAAAATCAGTGGACTCACGCTACTCGATCCGTCGACCTTTACGACGTTTAACGCGCCGCGGAAATGCAGCCTCCCCCCCATACGTACGTAAAAAGGAATTTCTTAACGCTCCCGCGTCCAGGCTGAAGAAATCGTGCCGGGGGGCAAAAAGCAATTTCCTATCCTTTACGCAAAAAGGGATTTCCTATTTAATCAACTACCACCACGACCTCGCCACCGATCATCTCACTCCCGTCACTCGCACCGACTTCACCGTCACCCTGCAAGTTCCAAACCTGAAAAGCACCGACAAGCTCACCATCGAATCCATCCGCTACGACGAAGCCGCCCCAAACAACACGCTGCGGCAACCTCTCGGCACAGACCACGTCGCCATCACCAAAGGCACCCCCACCCTCCGCATCCCACCCTTCACGCACTACCAAGTCCTGCGCATCAGCACAGCGAAGCCATGAGCCGCACCCACATGAAAACCGTCTCCACCATCGTCCTCTCACTCATCTTGAGTGCCGCATTCACCTTCAGCGCGGAGCCCTCTGTCGTGCTTGAGGAAACATTTGAGCTTCCCCTTTCCGCCGACTGGCATTGGGGCTCGGCACTTGGACGGTGAAGGATGGAGTGTTGCGCGCCTTCGAGTCCGGCGAGCGTCGCCACGGGCCCGTGAAGCAGCGCCGCTTCGCCTTCACAGAAGCCGATATCCGCTTTGAGTTTCGGCTGGAAGGCAAGGCGTACTTCGCCAGCTTTCCCATCGACGGCACCCGCGAGCGCAGCCACATCCTCAATTTCGTCATGGGCCGCGATGTGTTCCGCATCATCGCCCACCCAAAGAAAGGCGAGAACGTGGACCTCGTGCGCGAGAAAATCACCCTCGCTGACCGCGAGTGGCATCCTGTCCACATCGTGCTGAAGGGCGAGACCATCACCGTTGAGTTCAACGGTCGCACCTGGACCGCGAAGCATCCCGTCGTGGCCGAGCCCAAGGCCAACATCGGCTTCGGTGGCGAATCCGGCGGCCCCGCAGGTGATAAGGCCGGTGCACTGGAGTTCCGTAAACTAAAGATCATTGCCAACCCATGAAACCCGCGTTCGTCTTCTCCATGAGTCACGACAAAAACATTGGAGACAAAAAGATGCTGAAAAGCCTCTCATTTTTCTGTCTCAAATCTTTTTGTCGCCTGTTCTTCTTTACCGCTCTGCTGCTCGCCCCGCTTGCCGCACAAACTGCAAAGCCGGAAGCTGGCGGCGGCTTCGCCACTGCTTCCCAGTTGGAGGAGTTCCTTGGGGCGCCGCTTTTTGTCCCGATCCAGAAGGTCTGGGAGAAACGCGGAGGCTGGGGCGGCATCCTGACGGCGAAGGACGGCACGGTGGTGGCGTTTCAGTCGCCCGGCGGGGGCACCTGCCGACGCAGTCGGGACGGTGGCAGGACGTGGGATGCGGAAATCTTGATCGCTCCTGATGCCGTCAACGGACGCGGTTTGGTCGATGAGACCACGGGCGACATTCTTTACGCCAATCCGGGTGCTGGCTGGCTTTTTCGCAGTCGCGATCACGGCGCGAGTTGGACGCGCGAGTCCGTGCAAGCTCGGCCGGATGGATTCGGCAATATCCCCGGCAAGAGTATTGGCGTGGTTGCCATGCAGTGCGGCATCACGCTCGCCTTTGGCAAGCACAAGGGACGGCTCATCATGCCGGCGAGGGTCGCGGGGCCGAAGGACTCCAATGCGACAGAGTGGCGTCCTTATCACTACAGCACCGCCCTCTACAGTGACGACGGCGGTTTGACCTGGCAGACCAGCAAGCCCTTCCCCGTGCTCGGCACCGGGGAGGCCGCGCTCGCGGAGCTTTCAGACGGCAGCATCCTCTACAACTCCCGGGAGCACATGACGCGCGGCAACCGCTTCATGGCCCGCAGCGATGACGGCGGCGATCTCTGGCTCGGTGCCTACCGCAGCGCCGATCTGCCCGATGGGGTGCGAGGCACCTCCTACGGCTGCCTCGGTGGCATGGTGCGCCTGCCCGTCGCCGGGCACGACATCCTGCTCTACAGCAATCTGGACTCCGAAGCAGGCAAGATGCCGACCCAGACCGGCGGCTCCACCCGGGAGTTCAGCGAAAAGGTCACCGTCTGGGCCAGCTTCGATGGTGGCCGCACCTGGCCGGTCAAGCGCCTCGTCCATGATGGACCCAGCGCCTACTCCACCCTCGCCGTGGGCCGCACCGGCACGCCTAGCCAGGGAAAAATCTACCTGCTGTTCGAAGGCGGCCCGAGGTCCTGGGACGAAGCCGTGCAGGTAGCCGCGTTCAACCTGAGCTGGGTGCTCAACGGACGTGACATCGGCACCTTGCTGGGCAAGGCACGTTAATCAACAACCAACAGCACCAGGAATATGAAAGTCATTTTCGCCGGCATTCTCCTCTCATCGCTCGCGCCGCTGGCCGCGCTGCGCGCCGCCGACGCTCCAGCAAAGAGTCGTAACGAAGCGAAGACAGCCGGAGGCAAACTTAACCCGCAATGCTGATTCGGCCCCTCCCCCCATGCGTACGCAAAAAGGGATTTCCTATCATTTAGAGCCCCGCTGCTGCCTTTGAATGAGAGCCGTCCCAAAGGAACTTCTGCACGGACGGAGGCCTCCAGCATCAGGGCTCGCACCAGATTGTGGGCGCAGTGGTAAACCGCCAAAGCTCGCTCCACCATCGCCGGGCTCTTGCTCTTGAGATGATCCATTTAACGCTCCCGCGTCCAGGCTGAAGAAATCGTGCCGGGGGGCAAAAAGCAATTTCCTATCCTTATTATGAGATACTTGAATTTGATTTGCGCTATAGTTGGCGCAGGGTTGGCTTTGGCTTCACCTCGATTACATGCTGCCGAACTGAAGCTGGCTTCTGTCTTCTCGGACCACATGGTCCTGCAGCGCGGACAGGAGGTGCCCGTTTGGGGGTGGGCCGACGCAAGCGCGACGGTCACCGTGGAATTCGCGGGGCAGACGAGGCAGACCACTGCGGATGCGGCGGGAAAATGGCAGGTCAAACTACCACCGGTGCAGGCTAGCAGAGAGCCGCGTGAGCTGACGGTCGCATCAATCGCCGATGCGCGCGTCTCGATTCGCGACGTGCTCGTGGGGGATGTGTTGCTCGAACTAAGGGGTCAGGCCGCTCCACCATTCACGCGCTCCTAAAACCACGCCTTACAGGGATTTTAAGGAGCGCACTCTACCAAGGAGCGGCCTGACCCCGTGTTCGGCCCCAATCAGCAGTTTATATACTTACAGGGATTCTGGGCGCCGAAAGCGAAGTGGTTAGCGACGGACTTATCTATGTACTTGGAACGGATAGCCTCCGGAGCGACCTTGCCGACGAATTCGATGCGGCCTTTACCGTCCTCTGGCGTCAGGTCCTTACGTGTCTCATAGCCGGCCACTCGTGCATCTTGCCAGAGTTCAGGCTCATAGACTTCCTTCACAATGCCCTCAAAGATGGCGAATACGTACTTAGCGCCTCTCGCACGGTCGAGTCCGAGTATCCAGACACCGCGGGTTACCTCATAAAGCTCCTGGGCGGTCATGCCATTGCGGTATAACTCACTGATGCGGATAAGGACTACAGGATCGGGGATGTCAGCGTTCATAGGGGCGTAGAAGACCTCTAACTCCTTGAGGCTCTGATCGGGTCACGCTAAATGGGGCCAGTTGAAATGTTACTCGGGGGGTTGCCCAACCACCAAACCACCCCCATAAACACCACGACAATGAGCAAGAAACGGCACACGAAGGAGGCCCAGATCAAGGCCATCCGCGAGCACGAATCCGGCCGGAGCCAAGCCGAGATCTGCAAGGAGCTGAACATCACGGCGCAGACGTTCTACCGCTGGAAGAAGCAGCTCGGGATGATGACGAACCCGGACGTCCGGCGGCTGAAGGAGCTCGAGAAGGAGAACAAGGAGCTCAAACAGATGCTGGCCGATGGGCTGCTGCGGGAGCGCATCCTCAAGATCGTCGTCGAAAAAAAACTCTGAGCCCGAGGGTCCTGCGGGAACTGCTGCCGGCGGTCATGGCGGGTACGCCATGCTCGCAGCGGCTGGCCTGCAAGGTCCTCGGGCTGCGGAGGAACACGGCGCGCTACCGGCCGATACGGCTGGCGCGGTACGCGCCGCTGGAGGCCGCCCTGCGGGAAATCTACGCCCGGCATCCCCAGCTGGGGCACCGCAAGGTGAAGGCCATCCTGAACCGCCGGCTCCGGCAGGAAGGCCGGCCCTTGGTGGGCCTGCGGCTGGTGCGGCGGCTGCGCCGCCGCCTGTGCCTGTGCGTGCCCCCGCCCAAGCGCAAGCGGGTGCGCAAGGGCCTCACGACGGGCCGGGTGCCGACCAAGGCCACCAAGCCGCGCGGCGTGTGGACGTGGGACTTCCTGGCGGACATCACGACCGTGGGCGGGACCTTCCGCATCCTGGCGCTCATCGACGAGTACACGAAGCAGTGCGTGGGCCACTACGTGGCCCGCAGCATCAACGCCCAGGACGTCATGCGCACGCTCGCGCAGGCCATCAGCGAGCACGGCGCCCCCGAGCACATCAGGTCGGACAACGGTTCGGAGTTCATCGCCCGGACCGTCCGCGACGGCCTCGCCCTGCGCGGCATCAAGACCCTCTACATCGACCCTGGCTCGCCCTGGCAGAACGGCTTCATCGAGTCGTTCAACGCCTGCGCCCGCCGCGAGCTGCTCGACCGCGAGCAGTTCTACACGCTCTCCGAGGCCCGGGTCGTGTTCGCCGGCTGGATCGACGACTACAACGCCTACCGTCCCCACGGCGCCATCGGCTACCTCTCGCCCAACGAGACCATGGGCGCCAACCCGCCCTATGGCCTGTTAGGTTGACACAAGAAACCTCCAAAACTACCTTACCCGAAGCGACCCAACTGTAACATTACGGTTGGCCCCACAAACCGTCCCCGATCACCAGCATCCGGCTGTTTGTCGAAGCCAAGCGCCTCGATGTATCGGCGCGCGTTCCGACAAGGGACGTCCTGAAGCTCCTGCAATCGATCCCCAAGGACGCTCAACGAGCGTTCTTCACCACCGCCTCTTTTGACAGCAACTGCCGAGCAGCCGCGGAAGACCGCGCGTTTCCTTGGATTGGCCTGGACGATGGAGTCGCGCTCATCGACCTCCTGCAGGAACTCATGTCCAAACTAATGGAACAAAGGCAGGAAACCCTCCGGGACATCTTCAAATATATAATTGCCAGATGCCTTTCATCCCGACGCAAACGACCCACACACCCGTCGACCTTCGCATCCTGAAGCTCCCGCTATCGACGACTTTATCCCTTCTTCAAAAGCCAAACTCACATCGGTATAGTATTATTTTACATATCTTCTGGCATGCCGGACGCTTTAATGTTGAATGCTAACGCCATCATTCAGAAAGCTGCTCATGTCATGACTCTTCCAATTCACGACCGCACTTGCCATCGCTGTGATTTCGAAGGAGATGTCTCACTGTTCTGGAGACGAGACGCCAGCGGGGAATACATTAAGTCCCCACATCCAACAGTGCCCATTGACAAACTCCGCTATGGATACGCTGAAGCACAGAAGTATGCGTACTACCCTTATAGAGAATTCTGCCCGAAATGCGGATATGAATGTGATAGCTCCGATGAACGAATTGACGCGGCTTTCTATCAACGCAGAAGTTTGCGCGAACAGCGCCGGCTAAATAGTCATCAATCATCTGGCTGTATTTTGTTCTTGGTCGCCTTTCCGGCCTTAATTGGTCCCGCAATTTGGCTTCTTGGGCGATAATCGCAGATCGTAGCTTAAGGGCCATAGTTGCACCTCCCCCCGCCGGCCAGAGCCCACTCCCCTTGGCGCTCCTCTATCCCACGCCAGGCGAATACACGGAAACTGCCTGCACCCCCGACAGCCCCTTAGGTCATCTAGGCGAGCCCGAGCGCACCTTCCACCTCGACGCCCAAGACCCCCACCCTGTCGACTTACGCATCCTAAGGTTTCCGCTGCCGACGATCTGACCGTGCGTGTCCATGGGATGTCCCTGACCTCTTTGCCTTCGGGGCCTAGGCGTCACTCGTTTGGCGGCAGGTCGATGGGGAGTAGGCTGTAGTCGATCTGATAGGGGCGCCACTTTCGGACGGCGATCAGGCTGACGGATATCTCGTCTGCTGATATGGGCTGGGTCAGCCGGAAGTTCATCTGTTGGCAGACCGACTCCCAACCGTCTGGGAGCCGGGTCTGTATACCGCGAATCTTTGCGAGCGTGTCTGCGGGAGACTCCCCGCGCTCAGACAGCAGCATGTCTGTGTCTGCTTGGGGAATCCAGATCAGCACGGGAGCCGCATCGATATCCATCACGTTAAACATTTCAGGGAACTCTTGGAAGAGGTCGGTCTTCACTTCTTTGACATCGAGACGGCAGAGCTCGTCGATTAGTAGGACAGTCCGGCTAATGAGTTCGGAGCCCTTCTTCTTGCCGCAAGCATAGCGAACAGCCGTCTCCCTGGAGGGCGAGAGGTAGACGGCTCCATGCTGAAAGTTCAGGCCCCCGTTCACCTGTTTGGCCATCAACTGAGCGTTACCGATGTTGTTTCGAATGATTTCCGATCTGGCCGTGTGCTTCTCAGCGATAGGTATAACCTTCTGGAGGCACTCCAAGACACGCCACTCCTTGATCGGATCCCAGCCCCCTAGGCCATACTTTCCGATGCTCTCGACGAATAGGGTACAAGTTCCGTGGTAGAGGGGGAAGTCGAGTTTAGCCATTGGCGACACTATACCCAGGCCCGAGCCGTCCGCAATCGCGGATTGCTCTTTCAGGCCGACCCTTAGTCTTCCCACTCATCCAATCGTTTCCACCCACCCGCGGTTCGCTCCATGCGGAACTCATGACCGAGAAGGTATCGTGGGAATTTGTCCTTTTCATGGCATTCGACCAGGGTTCCGACAGGAAGCCATTCGAACTCATGGAGATCGCCTTCATGGACGAAGCACTTTCCGTTTCCATTCGAGGGATATAAGGTCCACTTACCGTCCTTACCTCGTCGGATATTCCCCTCCTTCACGCGAACGTGCGTGGCCTCAGGGAATTCATCTGTCCTACGCCTCATGAAGTCCTTCCTGGAAAGTTGGGTCGAAACCATGACCCCGTCGATCAAGACATGCTTAACGCCTCCAACCCTGACTTCCTTTTGACGCTTAGCCAGATAGGCCAATAGCTGAGGCGAAGCGTTGGTCTTGCTGAAATCGGTGCCGCGAGGCACAAGCGCCTTTTCAACCGCTTCAGGCACATGCACCTCACCGGCGAGGCATCCCATCGTGAGACCACCCGAGTCGAAATGAATAATGCGCACCCACTTTCCGGCAAGCGGGCCCAGGATTCCCCTCTTCTTCGAAATCATGTGCATGAGAATCGAATCCCCTAGGCATCCCATCGAGTACCGGCCATGCTTTACCGGAAGGAAGACATATCCCAGCCTCCAAAGGTTCAATCGCAGCCGCCGCTTGATCTCGCGGTAATTCTTTGCGCCTCGCTGCGCGAAGGCTTCCTGGATCATCTTCCCAGCAGGGTCGTGCGCCGGGTCGTCGTACGGGTGATTTGATAGCCTTGGGCAAATGGGTTCCATATTAGAGCTCATTGGGTTTCGTAAGGCTTCCATTCTTCGCCATTGAAGCGGCACTTCTTTCCATCGACTTCCATCTCTTCCCAATGCGGTGGAACCCGGCTACCTTGCCAGTCCTCCAGATCGCCCTCCACATAAGGACCAACGGCCTTAAGTAGGTCACGAGAGATTGGCCTAGGCATCTCGATTTCCTGGACCAAGAGGAATAGGTTAAACCCATACTGCTCGTCATAGAACATGCGGATCCATTTGCCCCGATAGGGGAGCAGGTTTCCTTTAGCCGTTAAGCCGACGCGCTTGATGACGGAGTCGGCCACGCCTCGAAATCCAGGCTCTCCTCGACGGAACATCAGCTGCTGATAGCCCTTGTCCTTCATCAACTCCTTGAGCTTAAGCGACGCCTTAAGGTATTCCTCCTTCTTGCCCTTCGTTGCCTTCAAGACTTGGACCGCCCGGATGGCCTTACCCACCTCGTCATGGCATGAATCGAAGTGCGGCATATCGGCCTCCACCTCACCCCACAGGAACTCGTATTGAGGGAGATCACCATGGGCGATTGGGTTATGCAGGGCCGTCAACTTGGAGACGATTTCGTCAGCGACTTTTGCGGTGATAAGCTCCAGACCTTCCGGTGAACGCATCGAGCGGAAAATACCGCAACGCGGCCGCCACCAAGAGTCTTCTACTTTGAATTCAAGATGATCTTCGTGGAGCGCGATGGCCTTACGTGGCGTCGAGTAAGAAACAGCCGTGGATAGCCTAGATCCATTAACCGAAACGAACCAAGAACCCGCAAAGACATAGAGCGCTACTGATTTACACTCGTAAAAAAGGTCGGTCCTATCGCGCACTTCCCATTCGACCCGCATCGTGGGCCCTGCGGCCACCAGGAAGCCGAAAAATGTCACCATGTCGCCCTCCTTGACGATTCGATCGACCTCCACCTCGCTGCCGCCGGAAGCCTCGAAACGGCGGACGAACTCATCCTTTGCACCAGGCTTTCGAAGAAGCTTCCGTAAGGCCTGACGCTCTTCTTCAGAGACCGCCGTCGCCACTTCATGGTCTACTCCATTAAATCTGCCGCACATGAGATTAGTTATGCCTAGATGGGGCGTGTTCGCAACGGGCCTGGAGATGAAATCTTAATATTTCTTTGTATCCTTCCAGCCATTTTTCGTGCGCACTTTTCTCTGAGAGCCTTCAACATAAATGACGGTTCCCAGCGGGAGCTCCAGCCCAGCGCCATCGTCATACTCTGCCTGTGTGACCATGAGGCGCACCCAGCGGCCGGCGTGCTTCCTGAAAGAGCCAAAATCTGGGAGATATCCATGCCAACCATCGGGAATATCGTCGGTCTCCTCGCCCCTGAGGGCAGCGGGCGTGGGGGTTGACCTGATCCAACGGCCATCCTTAAGCCTCATCATTCTCTGATCATCGACGATGGCGTGACCGTAGGGATACCTAGCTGCAACTTCTTCCGTAAACTGTTCTTTGGTATATGGTCCGCAAGGAATCAGGCGGCTCTCGACTGCTTCCCAAAGCGTCAACTTCTGCACGGCACAATTCATCGTGTAGCCCCCGTAGGTGCTGAGCCAGACGACCCTTACCCAGCTTCCTCGGTATGGAGCAAGATGCCCTCGCTTCTTAGGCCCGACCTTGATCAGCACCGACTGGTTCACCTGCTCGAGACCCATGCGCTGCTTCCGGAATCCAAACACTTCAAATTCGCCCTTCTGAAGGGCGTCCAAAATGGCCTGCTTATTCTTTCGGTGTTGGGTCTGATTAGCCGTGTAATCGATGCGTCGAACCGCCTGTCCCACCTCATCCTCAAGGGTGTCCAGGTACGACTGATTTTCGATGATGGGCATGGATATTATTATACCCGGAGCATGCTGTTTGGCCATGCCTGGCGGGTGGAAACCTTCAGGCCGTGAGGCGCTCGAGCTTGGACTTGCGCTTACGCCAGTCGGGCATGACGCGTTCGAGGAGATCCCAGAAGCGCGGGCCATGGTGCGGGAAGCGGAGGTGGCAGAGCTCGTGGATGATGACGTAATCGATGCACTCGACCGGGGCGCGGATGAGGTCGAGGTTGAGTCCAAGTACGCCGGTCGGGCTCATGGAGCCCCAGCGCGACTTGTAGCGGCGAATGATGAGTTCCTTGGGGCCTTCAGCCTTGGGATGTTCAACTTCACCATGCAGCCGAGGAGGCGTTCCTGGAATAGATCTGCGGCCTGCTCGCGGTACCACTGCCAGAGGTTAGCCTCGACCAGGCGGGCGGACGTCGTCCGGCCGGCGCAGACGGCCAAGTGTTGGCGCGTGGCCTTCACGCCCTTGGTCGGGCCGGAGATGACCTTGAGCCGCAATCGACGTCCCAGGAAGAGGTGCGACTCTCCGGAGACATATTGGCGGGGCTTGGTAAGCGGATGGAACTGGCTGAAGTAGCCCAGCTGGGTGCGGACCCAGTCCCTACGCTTATTGAGCATCTTCATGCATACCTCAGGCTTCGCGCCTTCGGGTGCGATCATGCGCACGGACATGTCGGGCAGGACCTCCAGCTGGAGGGTCTTCCGACGTGCGAATACGAGTCGGCAATCGAGGCGCTTACCGTCGAGTTCCGTACGGAGAACGTAATCAGGCATCCGGGAAGCGGCGCTGGGCGGTCTTGAGAAGCGAGTCCTGGAGTTCGTCGAGCTTCTGGACGGGGATCTTGATCCCCATCTTACGGCCCACGTCGTCGAAGAAGTAGTCGTCCAGGGCTCCCTTGAAGCGGTTGAGGGCTTCGTCGTTGGCCCAGAAGCGCACGATGCGATGGCTCAGGAGAAGCTCCTTCACCTTCACGGCGATCTCGGCCGACAGCTTATTGGCTTCCTGGCCGGCTCCCTTGAGATCGGCGACATAGGGGACGATGAGGCCGTAGAAGGCCGCGGCATCGGCGTCGGTGCGCACGCCGTCAGGCAGAGCTTCGTCGCGACGTCCGTCGACCATGTCCTGAGTGATCTTAGCCAGGGTTTCGGCGAGCTGCTGGTCGTCGAGGCGCTTCTGGGCGTAGGCCTGAAGGGCCTCCTCGATCATCTCGGAGAACTTACGGGCTAGGGCCGGATCGTGCTGCTCCAGCTTATCGCGGATATACTTCTTGGCAGACCGTTCGATTCGGTCGGCCTTGGCGCGAGCGGTCTCACCCGTACCCGTGCCAGAGGCTACGCCATACTTATCGACGGCCTCCTCGACGGCGCCTTTCACGCTGAGGTCGATCGGCTTGATGATCATCTTCGCCGGATCGGCCGCTACGTTGTCGTTGAGGAGCTGCAGGATGCGCGGCTCGTATTCCCGCATGTCGATTGAGTCCTGATAGCGGAGGGCCGCAGAACGGCGGAGGTTCTTCAGGCGAAGCCAATCGCCGCGGAACTGATCCATCTGCTTGTCATCGAAATGGTCGTAGACCTTCTCGGACCCGAGGGCCTGTTCGAGCAGGCGGGCGAATTCGGAGAGGCGCTTCGAGAACTCCTTACGGATATCGTCGTCGCGGAGGTGCTGTTCCATCTGTTCGTGGTCCAGCTTGTTCTTCACCGGCTTGAACAGGTCGAGCAGCTGACGATGGGCCGCAGGGAGCTCGTCGATCACCTCATGGATCGGCTTCACCACGCCGCGGATATCGTCCACATCGAAGCCCTGGAGCGCCTTGTAGGTGTTCATGGCGTCGTTGAGTTCGCCGAGCAGGCCTTCGTAGTCGTAGATATAGCCGTAACGCTTCTGGATCGTGACCGGCTCGCCGTCTTCATCGAGCCCGCCACCAGGCATCGGGAGCTCGCAGTTACGGTTCACGCGAGCGATAGCCTGGAGGAGGTTGTGCTCCGTGAGGGGCTTGCAGATGTAGAGAGCCGCGTTTCGGTCGCAGTCGAAGCCCGTGAGCAGCTTAGAGACCACGATGACGACATCGGGGCCGCCCTCTCCCTTGAATGCTTTGACGATCTCACGGTTGTAGGCGGTCTCGTCGCCGTACTTGTCCATCATCTCTTTCCAGAAGACCTTGACCACGTCGCTGCCGTCAGGGACGCCTTCTTCTTCCACCTCGTCGCCGGAGTCGCGGGCGTTCGGGCCGGAGATGATCACCTCGGACTTGATCTGTCCGAGCTGGTCCAAGATCTCCTTCATACGGATGGCTGCCGCCTTCGAGGGGGCCACGATCTGGCCCTTGAAGCCGCTGTCCTTCCAGACCCGGTGGAAGTGCTCGGAGATATCGACCGCCTTGGCGTAGATGGCGTGCTCGGTCTGGCCGAGGACGTTGATGCGGGAATACTTCTTCTTCAGGTCGGCCATCTGCTTGTCGCTGAGGCCGGCCGAGACTTTATCGAACCAAGCGTCGACGCTGCCCTTCTGGACGTACTGGGCGACGAATCGACCTTCATAGATCAGGGGCACGATGGCGCCATCCTTGACTGCGTCCTCGATGGTATAGGTCGGGCGGATGATGCCGCCGAATCGGCCGATGGTCGGCTTCTCCTTGGAAAGCACCGGGGTGCCCGTGAAGCCGACGTAGCAGGCCTTCGTGAGCAGGCGACGCATGTTGGTCGCCAGGGCGCCGTGCTGGGTACGGTGGCTTTCGTCGACCAGCACGATGATGTTCGCGTCGTCGTCCTTGAAGCCGGCGGAGCGTTCCACCGCCGTCTCGAACTTATTGATGACCGTCGTGATGACGTCGGTCGTCTTCTCCTTGATCATCGCGAGGAGTTCGGCGCCCGTGCCGGCATGGCGTACGAGACGGTCGCAGTTCTGGAAGGTCTGCTTGATCTGCACGTCGAGTTCCGTGCGGTCGGTCACGATGATCAGGCGAGGGTTCTCGAATTCCCGATCCAGGGCGAGGGCCTTGCCCAGCATCACCATCGTCAGGGACTTACCCGAGCCTTGGGTATGCCAGACCACCCCGCCCTTGCGGCGGCCTTCGGAGTCGCGCTGCTTCATCTGTTCGATGACTGCCTTGACGCCGAAGAACTGCTGATGGCGGGCGATCTTGCGCTTGCCATCGTCGAAGAGGGAGAACGTGCGGGCCAGCTCCAAGATACGTTCCTTGCGGCAAAGGGAGTGGAGGATCCGATCCTGCTCGGTCACCGCCACCACCCCGGCGGCGCGGAGCTGATCGTAGGTCTTGCGGGCGCCGGCGAAATCACCGGTGAACAGGACTTTCAGCTGATCGGCAGAAAGAGGACGGTTGATGAGGCCGCCGATGACGGCGTCGTCATGATGCTCGCGCCATTTCAGCCAGAACTTACGCCCCGAGCCGACGGCGGCGTAGAGGGCTTCATTGCCCTTCATCGCCAGCAATAGTTGGACCGTATGGAACAGCGGGGCGATAGCGGCCGGCGACTGGTAGGAGATGAGCTGGCGGACGCCCTTCATCACCTCGACCGAGGAAGCCTTGTTTTCGATGACCCCGAACGGGATGCCGTTCACCAGGAGGACGATGTCGCAGCGGCTCGTGCCCTTGCCGTCGTTACGGTCGACCGAGAACTCCGGGGTGGCCTGGAAGAGGTTGTTCTCTGGCTTATCCAGTCGATGAAGCGCATCGTGTAGCTCTTCTTGTCTCCATCGACCGTCTTCGAGATCGTCGCGCCCAGGACTAGGCGCTCGTGAAGCATCTGATTCGTGCCCACCAAGCCACGCTGTACCGTGGGATCCGGGCGGAGCTGACGGACTGCATCAGCCGCGTCGGAAGCATCGAAGGCGTATTCCTTGCCGCGATACGTGAACCGGTTGATCTTCAGCAGCTGGTCCGTGAGGACCGACTCCAGCAGCACGCGGGACGTGCGTCCGCGAAGGTTCTCGCACTCGGACTGCGGCAGGATCTCCCAGCCCATCGCGGCCAGCATTACCAAAGCCGGCACATGGGAGGTATGCACCTCCGTCGTCGCCGGGATTTCTCGTTTGTTCGTCATTATTATAAAGTTAGGCCGCGACCCGGACTTCTCCGGTCAGCAGCTTTTGCATCAGGCCGCGTTTTTGCTCCCGGAGAGAGTTGACCAACTCAGAATTAATTTCGATTTCGCGGCCAATAACAGAAAGTCTTTCGGCGTTCTCCCTTTGCATAGCCAAGGCAGGGAGAGAGATCTTCATAGAAAAGAAATCTTCTGCCGTTACATTCAGCAGTCCGTGAGCCCTTGCGCCCTCTTGAGCAATTTTTCTTAGCTGCTTATTTAAGCCACCACTTTCAAAAAGCATGTCGGCGTACAGTGGTTCGACACCTTCGCTACGGGCTTTAAAAACAAGATAAATGGGAGAAACAATGCCCTCTTCGTATCTACTTAGTCGTCTGATTACCCCGTAAGGATTTCCATTCGAATGGCTCCTGTTGTACGCGTACTCGCCTTTTTTAACCAAGAAATATTTGCTAGTATCTGTACTGGCTATCTTTCGAGAGAAAACCTCCCGCTGATCAACAAGGCCTGCAGATGCGGAAATCGTGAGGGACATGGTGCACCCGTTACTGTTTCTTCGGACAACCCTTTCAAATAGATCACTCATCTTGAAGATCTTGGCGCCGGGAAGGCTTCCAACAAGCCGATCAACCATCCAGCGCTTACGCTCCTGCTTGGCCTTGAGTTCGGCTTCGGCGGTTTCGATGGCCTCGTCCCAGGTCCGGAGGATTTCCGCGATCTTGCGCTGCTCGGTGAGCGGCGGGAGGGGGATATTAATCGTCGCCATTACATCGTTCATCAACTTTGGGTTTCCGACGTAGGAGACGTAGCCTCTCGTCACACTATTCAAAATCGAGGCGACGCAGGCATTGGCATGTCCATGGGTATTTAGCAAAACTCCACAGACATTGGTGCAGTAGAACTTCCCGGGCCGAAAATTCACATCACCTGCGTTAGCTCCGTCAGTTGTCCACGTGATTGCGTCCTCATAGAGGTATTCAGAATAAAATCCAGCCAAGCCCTTTTTCTTAGTTTGAGACGAGTACACCGGATATGGATCCGCATGTGTAAACTCTGGACTTACTAAGCCCATCGGGAGCACCTTGCCACGAGTGACCTTAAACAAATCTCCAATAGACACTAAGGACCATCCTTTCGGCACAAGGAACTTCTTACCTACCTTTTGAACAATGTCCGTCACAGCCCCAGCTCCTTCAGATACTGGTTCATCTTCACGCGGAGTTCTGCCTGCTTCTTCTCGAGGGCAAGGATCTCTTCCTGGACCTTGGCGATGTCGACCGCGGCTTCGGCTTCGAAGGTGTCGACATAGCGCGGGATGTTCAGGTTGAAGTCGTTTTCCTTGATCTCGTCGAAGCTCGCGGCGTGCGAATACTTCTCGATGACCTCACGGGAGACATAGACATCGGTGATACGCTTCTCCTGGGCATCGCTCAGGGTAACCTGCTTCTTGTTCTCGAGGTAATCGCGGGAGGCGTCGATGAAGAGGACGTCCTTGCGCTTGGCGTTCGCCCCGCCCTGCTCGCGGCTGCGGTCGATGACCAAGATGGCCACCGGGATGCCGGTCGAGCTGAACATGCCGGCAGGCAGGCCGATCACGGCGTCGATGAGGTTCTCTTCGAGCAGCTTCTGGCGGATACGACCTTCGGCGGCGCCACGGAAGAGCACGCCATGGGGCACGATGATCGCAGCCTTGCCGGAACCCGGCTTCAGGGATTCGACGATGTGGGAGACGAAGGCGTAGTCGGCGACGGACTTAGGCGGCACGCCGCGGTGGAAGCGATTGAAGCGGTCATTCTCAGCCTCTTCGAAGCCCCACTTATCAAGGGAGAACGGAGGGTTGGCCACGATGCGATCGAACTTCATCAGGCGACCGTTCTCGACCAGCTCGGGAGCGGTGAGCGTATTGCACCACTTGATGACCGCGGAATCCTGGCCGTGCAGGAACATGTTCATGCGGACCAGCGCCCAGGTGGAGCCGTTGACCTCCTGTCCGAACAGCGCGAAGTCCTTCTCGTCGGCCTGCTTGGCGGCCTCGAGGAGCAAGGAGCCGGAACCGCAAGCCGGGTCGAAGATCGTCATGCCCTTCTTGGCGCCTGCCAACCTGGCGAGCAGGCGGGACATCACCGCAGGCGTATAGAACTCGCCGGCCTTCTTACCGGCGTCGGAAGCAAACTGGGAGATGAGGTAGATGTAGCACTCGCCGATGACGTCGACGTCCACGCGGCCCGGGCTGAGATCGAGCTCTTCCTTGGCGAAGTCCTCGAGCAATGCCTTCAGGCGGCGGTTACGTTCGGCCGGGCGGCCGAGCGTCTCGCTATTGAAGTCGATGTTGCGGAACACCCCTTCGAGCTTCGAGCGGTTCTTGTCTTCGATCGCTTCGAGCGCCTTGTTGATGCGTTCGCCGATGTCGGACTCGCCACGGGCCTTGTGCAGCTCCTCGAAGGAAGAACCATTAGGGAGCTGGAAACGCTCGCGCTCGAGGGCGCGGGTGAGGCGGACCTTGTCGTCGCCGTATTTGGCGATCAGCTCGGCGCGGTGGGCCTTATGCGTGTCGGAGATATACTTCAGGAACAGCATCACCAGGATGTAGTCCTTGTACTGGGTCGGATCGACAGCGCCGCGGAAGGTGTCGCAGGCCTTCCAGGCAGCCGCGTTGATCTGGTCCTGGGTGACTTTGGTGGAGGATTTGCTCATAGATTCGGAAAGGGGGATTAGGAACGGTTGAAGGTGTGATTGGCCAGGAGGCCGTAGCACTCGCCGAGGCGAGCGGAGACCCGGGCGTACTCGGCCTGGGCACGTATCAGTTGGACGAGCTGCTTCTGCTCGGAGAGGGACGGGAGGGCGACGGGAAGTCCGAGGATGTCGGACTTGCTGACGCCGGCGACGAGGCCGCCCTGGTTATGCTTGGTCAGGTAGCGCTGGGCCTCAGGAGAGTTGATGTAGGCGGCCAGGTATTCCGGATCGAGCTGCGGGGCGTCATTGACGCCATCGCCTTGGAGGCGGATGCGGAGGAGCGAGGAGTTATAGGCGAAGTGTACCTCGTGCGCCTCCTTCCGCAAGGAACGGAGGGCGGCATCGTGTGACTCGCGGTCGATGTAAGCGGCTACCGCGACTTTTTCGGAGCCGACGTAGCCCCGGCCGCGGAGGAGGATGTCACCCGGGCGGACCACGTAATCGTGGATCTCCGGCGAGTAGGCCACCGTCGGGGTCATCGGGTAGTCGATCGAGCCGTCGCGCTTCAGATCTCCGAACGCGATCAGCGCGACGTTGGGCGTGCCCTCGGCCTGGAGGGCGAGGGAGCCATAGGTCTTGCCCGTGGACTTATTGATGCGCGGCTCCACCGGTCCCGAGATCATGACATGACGGGTGTATCCCTCGCCGCTCAGGATAAGGTCACGGAGCGGGACTTGGCGGTACTTGGACTGGGAGGAAGCGGCGGACATGGTCAGCTCTTGCGGCGGGGCTTCACCTTGGCCGAGGGGGCTTTCGAGTCCACCCCCAGATGTCCACATTGAGCCAAGAAAAGGGCGTAAAGCTGATTCATCGCCGGGGCCGTATCGAGTTTGCTGCGGACGAGAGCCTTATGGACCTTTTCGAGCTGCTTCTCGGTGATGCGGATGAAGGGGCTCAGCTGGGGGAACCAAGCCTTCTGGGTCTGGTAACCCGGGATGCCCGCGATGTAGACCATCTCGTGGGTACCCGAATCCGCGAGGCCTTTGACGCCGGCGGCCAGCTCTTCCATCGACTTCGAGAGCTCTTCGGCGGCTTTCTCGGCGTCCTTTTTCAAGGAGCCGCGCTCAGCCTTACGGCGAAGGTATTCCTCGAAGGAAGACGGACGCTCCTCCACGAGACCGTCGAGCTCGGGCTGCGCGGCCTTCGGCTTCACCTTCTTCAGCCAAGCGAGGGCGTGGGAGATGACGGCGCGCATCGCCAGGAGTTCCCAAGCTGGCTCAGGGGCGGACTTAGCGCCGGACTTCGGGCCCTTGGCGCGCGGCTTCACCATGTGGTCCGCAAGGATCTGGTAGGCCGGATCGAAGAACGTGGCGTATTCCGTGTTCTTGAGGACGAGCGTCATCGCGCCGTCGGTGATACGGTGCATGAAGCCCGAGACCTCGCGCGCCAGGGGCGTGTAGATCTTGCGATACTTATCGTCGGACTCCTTTTCCTCGGACTCGTTGCGCAGGATGACGAAGTCGGCGTCGCGCCAACGATCGTCGGGCTTAGCGTGGGACGGGTGGATGAGGTCGGACAGGCTCCCCTTTTCGAGGAGCTTGCCGAGCTGGAGAACATGATCTTCGGCCGCGACGACGGCCTGACGGTGGTTATACGACATACTGTTTAGTAAAGGGGGTTGGGCTTGATGGACTTGATGAGTTCGACCGACTTCATCAGCTGAGGAATCTGCTCGGCCGGGATTCCTTCCAGCATGTGCTCCTGGGACTTGTTGCCCCGCTCGGCTGCGATGAAGGCGTAGGCCTGGCGCTCGTAGCCGATGGTCGCATATTCGGGGTGCCAGAAGAGGAAATGCGCGATTTCTGCGGCGGCGGAAGAGCATCGGCGCGAGGCGGAAAGCTTCAGCAGTTCGAGGCCATGCTCGATTTCCTGAGGCAGCTCCGTCCCCTCAACCAAGAGGCGACCCAGAAGACAGGGGGAGAAGGCATAACCGGCGCGGGTGTTCTCCTTAAGGAGACGAACCGCTTGGTGGATATCGGACACCACCCCATGGCCGAAGAGGTAGCACTCGGCCAGGAGGTGCCGGCTATCCAGACAGTTCATGTCTGCCCCGAACTTGAAGAGCTCGAAAGCCTCGCGGGAATCCTGTGGCAGCAGCTTGCCTTCCCAATAGGCGCGACCCAGGAAACGCACCGCCTCGAGGCGACCGTCATCCGCCGCACACTTGAGAAGGCGCAAAGCTTTGGACGTCGTGTATTCGGATCGATCGCCAGAATGCAGGAGGGCGACGCCGAGAACGGCCTTAGCCTGGCGATCGCCGCGCTGAACCGCATGCTCCAAGGCGGCCGTCACGGCAACCATCAGTTCGGCCGTGGGCACGGTCGGGAGGTCCAGCTCGGCGAGAAGGCACTGGGGAACGTACGCCTTAGCCGCCTCGATGGCCAAGGGACGGATATCGGACTTGTGGCCCTGGGAGCCGATCCAGCGGGCGAGGTTTCGGCGAGCGATCAGGCTGATTGCCTTTTCGTGCCCAAGGGCAGCGGAGGCCTTGAGGAACTCACGGGCTTTTGCACGGTCACCGGGGAGGCGACGCTTGTCATAGGCGAAGTTCAGGGAGAACAGGACGTTGCGGTCCCCGCTGTCCGCGAACGGGGTGAGGAGCTCGATGGCCTCGGTGAACTTACGCTCCTGAGCGAGGAAGCGGGTTTCGGTGAGCGCCTCATTGATAGCAGAGGCGAGGGTATGGGACGTAGTGGCGGTGCGGATGGTAGCGGTGGTCATAGGAAGGAGTGAGGGTTTAGAAGGTTGGGTGAGGGGTGAGGGCTTTCGCTGGGTGATTTCGATGTGGGCAATATAGGTAGAAGACCCGGGGGGTGTCAAGTCGGTTTTTTCTTCCGAACACAGATTATTAAATATTAATCGTTGTTTTAATTCCGAATGAATTTCGTTAAATAAGGTTTTAGGGAGCTGTAAAGACGGGAAATTCGGCATTTTACGTCGATTTATGAGGTTAGGCCGCCGCAGACAGCCGGCGGGCGTCCTCCAGACGGTTCAGACAGGCTAGGAAGGACGGGGCCGTGTCTAGGGGGTGCAGGATCGAAAACTGGACGGGGGTATTGCCCGGATGCTCATCAAAGAAGATGCCGACCCCCGAGTGGACATCTAGGCCGAGCTCCCGCCCGAAGATACGCCCCTGCCCTGTCACCAGGCGCACGATACCGGACTCGAGCATGAGGGACTTGCTGAGGAATTTGGCGCACGTGTTGTCCTCGCCGAGCTTGGTGACGAGCAGAACAGGGAACGCGCGCTGCGGGTCGCGGATGGTACGGATCAAATCAGAGACCTCATCTTCTTTGCCAACGGGCTTGTAGCCGAGTTCGACGTGCCCATCCAGAGAGCCGACGGCAGCTTCCCAAGGGAAGCAGCGTGCCTTGAAATCGTCATTCGATTGGCAACAGCCAATGAGGCTATCGACGCGGATGTCGAAGTCGCCGTATCCTAGGTCGACGATGAGCACCTCGTGGGAGATACGCGCATTGGCGAACTCGCCCGTGATGACGAAGCGCGCGCCGTGCTTTCCGTCGAGCACCTGGGGGCTATTCATCTTCAGGAAGCGCGCAAGATTGCGCGAGACCGCGAGCGCCACATTAAATGCGGTAGCGCCTGACCCCATACGTTCGTTGACATTAATGCGCATGGACGAACGCAGCGCGCCCAAGTCGTCGAAGCACCACTTCTTCTCGGCTACATCAAACCACGGGTAATTAGAGGAAGGACAATGGACCTCGCGAACAAAGTTGTAACCCTGCCCTAGCCCGGCTTTCAACTTACGTGCGAACTGCGATCGGGCCTTGTTCGAACCATGGACCAGAATGAAGTCCATCGGGAGCTCTAGGGGCTTCCCCAAGCTGAGCGCGTAGTGCATCAGCGAACGGGAATCCGCGTGGCCGGAATAGTACGCCGAGAGGTCGGCAAGGTTGATCTTAACGGCATCGGCTGGCTCTTTCCAGAAACTCTTGCCGTCAGCGAGGCGGAACGAGAGCGGCGGAAGCGTGGAACGCTCGACCATCGTATAGCCGGCGATTTCGCGGAGCTGGCTGCCTAGGGATTGCTCAGGGGAATAACCGCAGAGTAAGACCGTCGCCTGGGGGTCCTTCGAGTGCTTCATGATTTCTCGGCAGACACGGCCTTGCAAAGACGTCCCAGACCCGGCGATCACGATGGTGAGCCCCTGCCCTTCGACGGCATCGCCCCAATTGACGACCACCTTACCGTCTTGCGTATCATGTTCCTGACGCGGCTCAGCCGTAGCGGACAGAAGACGCTGAAGGAGGGTAAGGCCGCCGAGCTTGACGATACGGGCATGGGGATTGAGCCAGGCGTACTCGCCGGAGCCCTTCTTCTCGGCGTAGGCGTCGCGCAGGACATCCGCGTACTGCATGGCGAGCTGCGACTCGACGTTTAGGACCGGAATATGGTCACCGGAGAGGCCAGTCGCTCCACGCATCGATGCGAGGACCATATAGATGTCCGCGAGTAGGTCGGTCGTGCGCCCCAGGGAGAACGCTGGGACGATCAGGCGGGCCTTCGGGCCTTTTGACACCGCTTCCTTGATGACAGCTGCCAAGGCCTTGAGGCGCTCCTCACCCAGTAGGGTTGCAGGGTCACGATCATCGCGATCGCCATAAGTAGCCTCGAGCACCACCACACCCGAGTAAGACGTCGGAAGCAGGCGGGCAGGCGAGAGTCCACCATGGGCAGCCGAATCCGTTACCGGTCCGATATCACCCGAGAAGATGATGTCCGCGTGGGACTGACCCTTGGCCATGGACATCAGACGAAGGGCCGCACAACCGATGAGGTGCGACGTGGGCGTGAAGGAGTAACTAAGACCCTCAGCCCCTTCGACCCGGAAGAGTCGCCCATGGGAGGCGGTGGACTTGCGGTCCGGGCAGACAAACAACGTCGGTAGAAGATCCCAGAGAGCCTCGTCTCCATCCTGGGGTTCCTGGCGATTCATCGAATCCCGCAGGCTGATAACCGTGAGTTTGGACGTGACGTCGGTGCAGTAGATCTTACCGCGGAAGCCGGCACGTAGCCATGCGAAGAGGTTACCGACATGGTCGGCGTGCGCGTGCGTCAAGAAAACGGCGTGCAAGGCATTGGGGGGAATCGGCAGGCTTTCGACGTCGTTGGCGAGAGGATCGCTTTCGCCCTGGAGTATGCCGCAATCGACTGCGAAGCACTTACCGCTGGCGGAATGGAAGACGAAGTGGGTGGAACCGGTGACCGTACCGCAGGCCCCGAACGGCTTATAGAAGAGCGGCGAGGTCGGGAGCGTGTGGTGGGCCGGCAAACCCAGCTGCATTGAGCTGGGGGGCGAACCGACGTCTGCGACGCCGAGGTTCTTGGGGGTGCTCATCTGTGCGATCGTCTTGGACGAATCGAGCAGGTTGGAGAGCGATTGGAGGTGCGACATAGGGATGTGCATGGATGGTTTTTGGGACGACAGCTCACGCTAGCTCTCAAAGTGAGAACTATAGAAACCGTCGAAATGGTTGGATTAAGGGATTAGTTGCCGGGTTGGCGCGAAGGCTTGGAGGAGGACGTTGTTTTAAACAAAGGTGGGAGACCGAGCTGGGCGCGCGCCTTGATCAAGGCAGCCTCGGCGTCGACGACTGCCTGATGGCATTGAGCAAGACGGGCTTGGTGATCCGCGGCTGGCTCTTCAAGCCGGTCGCTAATTAAGAACTGGCGAGGACGGAGGTCGACCTGTCGGCCATCGACCTCGGCAAAAACGGAGTTAGGGACAAGGGCGGCGACACCAGGAACAGCCAGTCGATCAAGGCAGATCTTCGAAACGGCCGTGAAGAACTCGGTGGTAAGGACTGCGGAACGAGCACGGCGATAGCCAAAGACCGGCTCGCTGACGGACGGGCGGGCGACCCTGTTGACCGCCTCGTGATCTGTGGCGTCCACGAAAAGGATTGGTTCGTCTTTTTTACGACCTTTACGGAAGACAAGAACGGCGACGCGCTCATCAGCGCCATCTACACCGCGGGGAAGTTCTACCACCAGATCCAAGCGGCCATGCTCAACCGCTTGGGAGCGGATGCGGTCGACCTGAGGCGATTTGAATAGGTTACGAGCCAAGACGACAGCGATGACAATTCCGGATTCGTTGACCGTGGCCAGGGCTTCCTTAATCAGTTCGTAGGTGCGGCCTACATCGGGCTTCCTAGCTTGTTCCTGAATCGACTTGAGGGCTCGTTGCGCCTCGTAGAATTCTTGCTCACGAGATTCCCGTTGTTGCTGTAAATTGCGAAGCTGGTCATCTATGTAACGCATAACTTCCTCACGTTCCTTGCGAAAATCCGCCAAATTAAAGCTTGGATTTTCGCGTGCCTTCTTCTCGGCCGCCTCGAAGCGAACCAACTCATTTTCGCGTGAGTGTTGAGCCTTATCAAGGCGATGCTGAAATTCGACACGATGCCAAGACGCACGTTGTTCTGCTTCTTCGGCCTCTCGCAATTGTTGGCGGATTGCTGCGGCCTGCTCTTCGTCGGTATCCATCTCAAGAGAATGGACGAGGGCAACATCGATAGGACGGCGTTCGGCGTTCAGTGCGAAACTATACTTTAGCGGATCCCCTGCACGGACGTACGCCGATGCCGCAGCGGGATGTAGCTGCAAGCGAAGCCAAGAAATGATGGCGAGTTCCCCCTCGGTCTCTTGCCCGAACGCATGGATGCTATCCTTATCCGTTAGGAGTTTGGCGAGCAAAGTCCCAGTGCCGCAGGACATATCCAACACCCCGCTGCCCGAGGACAGGGGGCAAAGCTTTGATAGAAGCACGGAGAATTCTGCGCCGGGGCGGTTAACTTCCTCATCCACGGCGCCGCGACCTCCATTCAGGATTACCTCGACGATATCGGCAGGCATGCGGGGGTGCTCCTCGAACATTCGCTTGGGATGTGCCTGGCGCTCTAATTCAAGAAGCAGGCCGAGTGGCACGCGCGCCGAGGACATATCGCGAGGTGTGAACTTAATTTCTTGATCAAAGCCAATGGCTTCCGAATTCAATGCCACGAATTCCTTGAACAACTTCTGGCCATGAGCTGCGGTCTCCGCCGGAGTAGCTTCCTTGGATGCAGCACCGTTTACCAGTTGTCGGATTGGCGAAACATGAGAAATCGACAAAGGGAATTGAATCACACAGTCTTCTTTCTTCTTTCCCTGTTGTGCGTGCCAAAGAGCATCCATTGCGTAGAGCTCTGCGACGAGCTTTCGGTCAAATTTCGCGATGTAGCCGGCTAACTGATAGGCGACTACCTGGCTGGAGGGGATAGACCCCGCTGAAAACGAATTACTCATGACTTAGGCGCGAATGCCGACGTGGCGACAAAGCTCCGCATTGTTGGTTTCGGCTTCTGTTTCTGCTAAGGCTAAGCGGGCCTGGCGAAGAATGCGGGCGGCAGAAGATGCCTCGGCAATCGCGACTTGTTCGGCAATAGGTAGCAGCGGCACCTGAAGGCTTCCAACCGTTTCCAAGTTATAAAGACTAATGGCCGACCCGCGGGAGGCGGCAGCCATGTGCTGGCGGGCGTATTCTGTTCCCAGTAGCCATGCGAGGAATTGGGGAGATAAGCCTTCTCCGCCCTTTCGCTCACAGGTGAGCGTGTGGCAGAGTGGACCAGCGAGGAGAGGAACTCCCCCAGTGAGCTTGGTAGGATTCCCATCCAATAAACCAGTGACGAACTCACCGCGCGCCGAAACGACCACGTTGCCTTCCTTAAGGGCATGGCGAGCGACCACCTCTCGGGGGAGTGCGATGAGGGGGGTCTCCACCTGGAGGACTCGACCAGCAAAGATCGAGGCAGGCGAAAGAACACGGACTTGAACGAGGTCGTCGGAGCCGGTGACTTTCTTTAGGTCACGGGCTGGCATACCGGAGCGCAGGATTACCTGCGTGTTTAAAGGCTGAAACGGTTTTTTCATAGCGCGGAGGACGGTGAGGTCTGCCTTGAACATGCCAGACCGCTGCCGGACTTCAAGGGCAATTGTGCAGTATCTTTGGTAGGACTGATAGTAATGCCCGTAGCACTTGGCTTCATCTATTCCATCTATTACCACCATTGCATCATCCCAACCCCAATAAACTGATGTTTTTACCCACTTTTCCCCGGCGTCCCGCCCTATCTGGCTCCGCCCTATCCGGACCAGCCGCTGTTCCGCCAGTCGATCGCAGCCCGGGATGGGAGTAGGTCGGTGCGCGTCGGGAGGTTAGGGACCCGGGTGCCGTGGTGTTCGTAGTAGTGCCGGCCGTTGGAGAACTCTTCCTTGAGGCGCTTGCTGACGAGGAGGCGGAAGTCGGTGTCGATGGTCAGGTAGCCGGCGTCGAATAGGGTATGGAAGTCCGAGCGAAGCAGCAGGCCGTTGCCGACTACCAAGGATTCATGGTTAGCCTTCACATCCGCACCCTAGTCACCCATGCCGAAGTCATCACCCCGCTCGGCGACCTCGCCCACTTCGCCAATTGGCGGGGTAAAGAAAAAGGGGCCACTGCGTGGCCCCTGGGGTTGGTAGCTCTGCGGTGAGTTTAGTTGCCGCGAGGGCCGTTGCCGCAGTTGTGCATCAAACATCCCTGTGGGCACGAACATACCACTCTGCGAAATCGGCAACTGCCTGCTCGAAACTGACCTCAGGCTTCCAGCCTAGCAAACTCCTAGCCTGAGCGATATCGGCATGAGTACTAACTGGCATATAGAATGGCAAAGGAGATGGCTTCATTCTACACCTTCGTCCCAGGGAATTAGCCAAGCGCTCGGGAAAGGCCCATGGGGTCAGGCCGCTCCCTGTTGGGAGGCGTGACTAGATTCAGAGGTTTCGGCCATATTTAGTCACACCCTTAACCATGAAGCGGCCTGACCCCGTTGCTGAGTGGTTCATGTCAGGGGGTATCTACGGTCGATGAAATCGACCTTACTTGGACGATTCGACTATGGCCCGTCGTCGACGTCTCATCTCCAACCAAGGCGCTTACCACGTCTACAATCGCTCCGAGCTCGGCCAGCCGATCTTCGAAACCGATGCCGCCAAACAAGTCTTCCTGGAAACCATCCTCGCAACGGCTCAACGCTTCGCCTGGCAGCTTCACGCCTTCGCGATTATGACTAATCACTTCCACCTGGTCGTCACCACGCCTCGCGGGAACCTCAGCGAGGGCATGCACGCCCTCCAGTCGGCCTTCGCTAATAAGCACAAGGCCTTCCGCGGCTCAATCGGGCACGTCTTCCAGTCCCGTTTCGGTTGCGCGCACTACCCAACCGGCCCTTTGGCGGCACGTAAGATCGACTACGTCCACCTCAACCCAGTCCGGGCGGGCATCGTCTCGCTCGAGGAGTTGAGCGACTATCGCTGGACTAGCTACCGTTTACTCCGACGCCCCATCAACGCGGAAATCTCACCCTCGGACTGGCGCTCACGTCTATGCACGGGCTGAGGGACGATTCCCCAGGATGGGACGCCTACGAAGAAAGACTGCGTTTCGTCCTCGCGACCGAGGATCGGCCGGCAACTGACGAAGAATTATTCGGGCTTGTGCGTAAAGAAAAGGCGGGGCGACGGACGGAGGAGGCCTTTTCGCCGGCCCTCGCCGGGAAAAGTCGTGAACTGTTACTTGCAGAAGAGCACGCACGCTGGGAACAGGCCTTCCTGGCTGGCCTCTCCAGCATAGGGCAGACCGAAGAGCAATTGAGCGTGCCGCCTAAGGCGCAGGCCTGGAAAGTCGCTCTCGTCAGACAAGTGCGTGACGCACACGGGATCAGCACCTCATGGCTAGCGAGACGAATGGGGTTTGGCTCGCCGTCTTACCTCCGGAAACTGCTCTGCTCGAACTAAGGGGTCAGGCCGCTCCACCATTCACGCGCTCCTAAAACCACGCCTTACAGGGATTTTAAGGAGCGCACTCTACCAAGGAGCGGCCTGACCCCGTGTTCGGCCCCACCAATCGAGACGGCGCCATTTAGGAACGGGCTTGGGGAGAGGCGGTGGCAGAGGGGGCGGAGGCGTGCTCATGTCAGAAGCTTCGGGCGACGAGGTAGGCGTAGAAATACAGGGCCAAGATAAAAGCGAGGAAGCCGGAGAAGATCGTGACAAAGAAGATGCTGGGCAGGCCAAGGAAGATGATGCGTACCGGCCCGAAACCGTGGGCGCGGGCCAGCAGGACCCAGAGGGTAATCATGGAGCCAAGGCGGATGGCCGGAAGGAAGACGATCAGGACCGAAGCGGCCGTGGTGGGTTCCATCGGCACCATCAGGGCGAGGGCGATCACCAGCAACGAACCCGCATCGCAGATGAAGCGATGAAGTCCGTAGCTCTGCCAGGTGGAGCGCCAACCACCGGGCGCGCCGCCGAACATGAAAATCGGGTGTCCGAGGGCCGCGGAAAGCAAGGAACACCCAGCGGGCAAAAGCAGACAGGCGATGAAGGCGAAGGTGAAGCCGATCGCTTTCATCTGCGCGTAAGGCAACGCGAGATACTTGTTGAACAGGAAGTTTGCGCCCCATGCCAGCAACGGATGTGCCTCCGGGTCGATTTGCTGAGCGACCGCCCCTTGTACTTTACCCCAAATGCGATCCGTGGCGGTGGTAGCAGGGTTACAGTTCAGGCAGACGACGAACAGCACCAGGCAGGCGAAGGCACCCGCCAGGCACCAGACCCACCAGAGTTTACCGCTGGGCGCGGGGGCGGCCTTCGGCGCAGGCGAGGGAGCGGGAGCCGCCGGCTGGGCAACCGGCACCACGACCACTGGCCTGACCGGCTGAGGGGCCGGAGTAACCGGACTTCGCAGCGGCAACGGCGGCGGGAGATCGGAGGGAAGCGGCGGTGGTTCGTTATCCCTCATGCCTGTAGGTTAAAGCGCGTTGAAGAGCTCTTGCGGCGTCATCCAGATGATTTCGTCGCCGTGGCCACGTGGATCGGGACGACCTGCATTGCAGTAGATGAATCGGTCGTGGACGGCCACGGGCGTAGCCGGAGCAAGCATGCCGAGCACTTCCTTCGCCTGTGAGGACGAAAAGTCGCGCGGAGCCTCGATGATCGAGATGATGATGACCACGTCGTACTTTTTACGAATCTTTGCCCGGTATACCTTGATGCCCATCGCTTCGAGGCGTTCCTGCTGCTGTTCGTTCGCACGTCCCCAAAGGCGGCTATCGCCGCCGAGCGCGTGATATTCCAAACGGCTGGCCCGGCAGCGGGCCTCGATATCCGCCGGCGTAAAGCCGGCGGTCGGACGGAAGGCCGGGGCCGAGGCATTGGCCGAGGGTGAGCCGGCGCCATCCGTCAAGCTGCCAAGAATGTAGAGACCCACGAACGCCAACACGGCCAGCGCACCGATCGCCGCGAAGACGATGAGGACGATCTTGCCGGCGCCCAGGCCGGGCTTAGCCGGCGACGGCAGAGGCGGAGGCGTTTCCATGTTCAGGAGTTCTCGAGGTCCTTGACCGCGCCGATGGTCTGCCAGATGAAGACTACGCCGAACAGGGCGGCCAGGCTCGAAAGGCAAATCGAAGCCAAGAGGATGCAGTAAGTGAGCGAGAAACCCTCGCTGACCTTCTGATCCTGTCGGCCACGGGAATCGGCGAGGCGATTGAACTCCTTCATCAGTCCCACGTGTGCCACGAAGTTCCAGTAGAGGTTGAAGAAGGGGATGAAGCAGAATCCGACCGCCTTGCCCGGGGTCTCCTTCGCGGCACCGTCCTGGACCGACTTCCAACCACGATGCAGGATCAGGGCATGGAACACCGCCACCGGAATGGCGGCGACCAGGCTCAGAATCAGCCACATGTCACGGTCCCAGCGATCGGCGAACATCATGATGGTGAAGAACGTCGAGAGCGCCAAGGCGACGTGGTGCAGGATGGCGAAGACGATCAGGCCGGAGGAGGAGGTGCGGGGGTGCATAGGGATGTGCCATTTCTTGAGTGCTTTTCACTAGAAGCAACCCCGAAGCAAGGGGCCGCCTAAACGGGTTGTCGCATCAGTCCCTCCTGGGCTCATGAGCACGCTGCTGGACAAGGGTTTCCTAGGTCGCACGGCGGAGGCCGGAGGGCGCGAAGGCCAAGCGCCTGATTGTACCTGGAATCAGGCCCGCTCGATGTTTTTGACCGCGCCGATGATCTGCCACGTCACCACGACCGAGAAAGGAAGAGAGAAGACGGCCAGGCAGATCGTCACTTGGAGGATGCACTGCGTGAGGGAGATGCCCTCGATCACCTTCTGGTCGGGCCGGCCACGGGCAACGGCCAGACGATTGAACTCTTGCATGAGCCCATGATAAGCGACGAAGCACCAATATAGATTATAAAAGGGGATGAAGCAGTAGCCGACAGCCTGGCCCGGCGTAGTCCTGGCCTGGCCATCTTGGACGGCCTTCCAGCCTCGGTGCAGAATCAGACAGTTGAAGACGAGGGCCGGAACAATGCAGACCCACGAGAAGGCGCGCCAGAGCTCCCGCGGGCCGTCGACATAGACCATGATCGCAAAGAACAAACTGAGGAAGGTGAAGACATGGCTCAGGATGGCGAAGGTGACCAGGCCCGTGGAGGAGGCTTTGCGGGATTCTTGCATATGTTTTTTATGTTCAAGATCCTAGGTGGGACAAGCGAGAAGCATTTGCCGCCCGCGTCAGTGAAGGCCCATGGGGTCAGGCCGTACCCGCCCTATGGCCTGTTGGGTTGACACAAGAAACCTCCAAAACTACCTTACCCGAAGCGACCCAACTGTAACATTACGGTTGGCCCCACAAACCGTCCCCGATCAAAGATAACCACGCCAACCAGTGCAATCCGAATAACGACGAGTACGAGCACAGCCGCGAATAGTCGCGGACGTCGTAATCTGACGCGGGGCTGGCAGCAGCCCCGCTTTTTCGCCCCTCACAACCTCCACCCTCAAAATAGAAAGAATTAAACACATGTCTAACAAAGGTAACGGCGGTAACTACCCGAGCCAAACTGGCAATCCGTCCGGCGGCGGTCGCGGTAACGGCCCGCGCAAGTAAGGAGAAATCCTAAACCCAGAGGGGCCGCGCAGCGGCCCCTCTTTTTGTTTGGCAGGGTTGAGCCGAAGAAGGTTACGGAGTGCAGAGTACGGATTCGGGATGCATGTGAGGTAGGGGCGTGGCATGCGTAGATTGCAGAGTACGGATTACGGATTTGAGAGGCATGTGAGGTAGGGGCAGAGGAAGCGCCTGTCTGAAAGGGGTCAGGCACCATCGCGTGAACGCGACGGAGCCAGACCCCAACAGGCGCGGCTAGGTTGGCACGCAGTGCCAACCCTACCTCAAGGCAGGCGACGCAGTCGCGCGCCTACCTTAGAGGCAGCTAGGACCGCACGTGGTGCGGTCCCTACCTGAGAGACAGGAGACAAAGGGGAACCGGGGACCGGGAAGGATGCGTGGCTTCTCCGCACGACGGACCGCAGGCGGTCGCGGTCCCTACCTAGCTCTGGACTTTCGGGGCTGGGCTTTCTATTGCTTGGTTAATGAATTCCTTCCGGCAGCTCGTGAGGTCGGTGGCCCACCAGGGGCTGCGCTGGTTCGTGCGCTTACGGATGTGGGTGGCGGTGGGGTTTTTGGTCGCGTTCGCTGTCTATGAAGTGAAGCGGGCCTATAAGACGGAGCTGCCGGGCCTGCCTAGGGTGATCTGGCAGGACTTGGTGGATTGGAAGGACGATACAGTCATGGGGAAGAGTTATCTGGAGAAATCCGCCGAGGAACTGAAGACCGAAGCTGATGGCGGTAACGTGTTTGCGATGTATGTCTATGCCCTCCGGCGGACGACGCGTCCGTCGCCGGAAGTGCGTATCAGCCCCGCAGACCCCAAAGTCGCCCAGGAATATTATGAGAAGGCGGCCCAGAAAGGGTTCGCGCGCGCCCAAGCCGTGATGGCCTTCTACCTGCACCGTAACTTAGCTGGCACCGCCGACTTGGTTAAGGCGAAGGCTTTCGCGGAACAGGCCACGGCCCAAAAAGACCCTTTTGGTATGCGCGTGCTGGCGGATATTCTGCTGGAGGAAGCGAAGAGCACGCCTGGCGGGAATACTTCGATCGAACTTAAGGGCTGTCTTCTACTCATTAAGGCCGCTGACCGCGGTAACCGAGGGGCGATGCGGAAACTCGGCGACCTGACCGCCGAGGGACGCGTCGGCTTCACGGACGAAAGGGGCCAACCGATCCTGGTCCAGAATTTCACGCAGGCTTTGGCCTACTATGAACAGGCGGCACTGATGCGTGACTATGAATCCTGCAAATTACTGGCGCTGGCTTATGCAGAGAACCGGATCGCCCCCGTCGACTACGTGAAGGCCTATGCGTGGAATCTGGTCGCGGCCCAACTCGCGCCCAGGGGTGAAGCGGCACTGAAGCTGAAGCCGGATGAACTTAAGAAGGTGCAAGATCAGTTGATCCGCACCAAGGACCTCGCGGACTGGATGTCAGCCAGCGACCTCACCACCCCGCCCAAAACCTAGCCCGCTCGCTCCTCGCCCGTATCCCCACCGCGCAGGAAGATGCGGATCGGTCGTTACTTAAGGCGAGGTAGGGCGAGGCAGGGGGAGAGGCAGGGCGAGAGGCAGGTGCAAAGGTGCAAATCGGCCTACGGCCTGTGTAAAAGTGGGAAGGTAAGATACGAAGGCAGCGGCACACATACAAAAGGTAGGGGCGTGGCTTCGCCGCGCCCTTCTTGGTTAGGAGGTCAAGGCAGAGCCTTGCCCCTACCCGCGGGCGGAGCCCGCGAAAGATGCAAGAGGGGCGGCTAGGTTGGCACGCAGTACCAACCCTACCAGAGACAAGACGAGACAGCTAGGGCGCGACCCGAAGTATGCGGGAGAAACGCCGCATAGCGGCGTGCACAAGCGGCCGGAGGCCGCAGCACAATCCGAGGGAGGCGAAGCGCCTGTCCGAACGGGGTCAGGCACCATCGCGTTAACGCGACGAAGCCAGACCCCAACAGACGCGGCTAGGTTGGCACGCAGTGCCAATCCTACCAGAGGCAGGCGAGGCAGAAGGACCGCACGTGGTGCGGTCCCTACCAGAGACAGGCAGTCGCGTCCCTACCAACGAAAGAGCCCGGCCTAGCGGCCGGGCTCAGATACGTGAAGCGCTCCGATCGCTTAGAAGCGGCTGGAGAGGCTGAGGTTGAAGCGGTTTTCGACGAAGCCGTTGTCGCTGGTGCGGTATTCGTAAGAGGCTTCGGCGTTGAACTCGCCGAGCTTCCAGCGGTTACCGATGGCACCGACGACGTAGTTACGGTCGGCATTCGGCAGGGTGACCGCGACGCCGACATTACCACCGTTGGTGAGCACGGAGACGTTGCTGGACTGAGCAGAGCCACCGAAGTCGCTTTCATAGCCAGCGCGGACGAAGGGGGTGAAGCTGCCGCCTTCGAGCGCAAAGGCCTTGGCCAATTCCACGGCCGCAGAGGCAGTGTTGGTGGACAGACGCTGCGTTGGGTAGCTGACGCCGCCGACGCCGGCTTCGGCGTAGGCATCAATCTTGGCGGTGGAGCGGGAGAGGCCAACCGTCGGGATCACGGACCACCCAGCGACTTGGCCAGCCGTGGCGCCGATGACGAGTTCAGCAGAGAGGCTCGTACCCTTGGTCGAGCCCGAAGGCGTCGAACCGTAAGCGCCGGCGGATTGGATGGAGTCGAGGTCCTGTTGGCCTGCGGTGACCGTGAAGCTGCCGAAGAAGACATCGCCGCGACCCATGACGTAGGTGGTCAGGCTGCGGCCGGTGAAGCCGAGGTTGGAGCCATCCGAACCGTTCGAGCGGCCGTCCTGCATGCCGAAGCCGAGACCGAAGACGAAACCGGGGGACATGGACCATTCCAGGCCGAGGGCGCCGGCGGAAGTCCGGGAGTCCAGGGCAGGCGTCAAGGCGCCCGCGTCTTCGGAAAGATTACGGATGCTACCGTCGAACCACCAGCGGAGTCCGCCCGTGGCACCATGCGTGGCGGGGAGGCCGGAGGCGCAATACTGCAAAGGCTGGTCGAGCACAGAGGCATCGAAGTCAAAGGCGACCGCCGGGGCGGCGAGGCGCATGCTGCCGGTGAGGCGGCCCTTCAGGATGGAACCAAAGCTAGTTCCCATCAGCTGGGTGGAGCGCAAGGACTTGGCGGCCATGACGGGCGCGCGGTTGGTGGCGGAGATGACCAGACCCGGGTCGACGTAGCCCGGAAGGGTCACGCGATAGACGAGGACGCGGTTCGGGTTGTCGGCGACGGTCGGGCCCGCCGTGGCATCGGAAGCCGGCTGGCCAAGCATGGTCACGCTCGTACCGAGGAAGTCGTTGTCGTTGCCGACCAGCAGGAAGTAATCGTTCGGGGCGGCGGCGTCGAGCACCGGGACGATCGAGAGGGCCTCCCACTTCTCACCGAGGGAATTAATGTTGACCGGAAAGGCCGAGCCCTCGGCGCCAAAATTCGTGTCGATACCGAAACGGGCGAGCTGCGTGGGGTTGAGGAGGTTGACGAAGGGGACCGCTTGAGCGGCGGTGATGCCGGCGGTCGGGCCGGAGATGCCGCTCGCCGCCGCGGTGTAACCCGTCTCGTAAGAAGTGCCGGAGAGGTTGGTGGCACCAAGGGTGGAGACCAATGAAACCGTCTTGAAGACCAGGGGACGATTGTTGTCGCCGGAGCCGTTGCCGTTGCCGTCGCGGGTGAGCACCAAGAAGCTCGTCGGGGAGAGCGCGACGATTTCCGACTGGGCGGCGGCGCGGTCGGCGGAGCCGCCGGTGCCGTCACGGTCGAAAGTAGGCAGTTCGACGAGGTAGTGGCCGATCGTGGAGGTCGGGGTGGCGTTCTTGCTCACGTCGTAGACCATCAGGCGGGTGAAGAGGCGCCCGTCGCTCGTGTTGAGGGGATTGTCCTGGCGAGTGGCGCTCTGGAGCATCGTCACGAGGTAACGACCATCGGGGGTCAGATCGACGGCCTCCATGCCTTGGTTATCGCGACGACCACCGGTCTGCACGCCGGTGGCGATGGCGGCGGAGGCGGTGGTGAAGCCGGTGTAACCCGAAACGGCCGAGAACTGCGGGAGGAGCGCCTGGGGCGGGGTGATGAGGCCGAGCATCTGGCCGGTCTTGCTCACATGGTAGACCGTGGCGCCGTATTCATCGGAGATGTAGAAGGAGCCGTCGGCGCGCATCGCAAGGCCCTCGCCATCGATAGTGAACTTACCGCCCGCGGTGGCGACGTTGCTGTAACCCTGCAACGTGGTGGCGCCGGTCGGATCGACGGCGGTGGTGGTCTGGCCGGCGAAGTCGGTCACGCTGATGGTGCGCTGCAAGGAGAGGGCGAGCTGCGTCTGCCCGACGTTATTGGCCGTGTAGTCGGGCGTGAAGGTGAGCCCCATCTGCTGGATGCGCGCCGGATAGGCGATCAGTCCAGCGGCGTTGTAACCGCGGTCCGGCAGCGTGTAGAGCGTACCGGAGTAGCTACCATCGGCGTTCTTGCGCCAGGTTGTGTTATCCACCTTGAAAGAGGAAAAGGAGCCGAAGGTATCGCCGCGACCGTCGATGACGTTGGTGGCGAAGACGCCGACGCCGACGAGGCCCTTGTTCACGTAAGACCGTCCGCCGAAGGAAACGCTGCTCGAGAGCGTCGGAGCCGTCGTATCCAGGAACGGTGAACCGTAGTTGGTCGCATACAGAGGACTGAAGGAGGCGGCGGCGAGAAGCAGGGAACGAGTGAGGTGACGCATAGGGTGTGTGCACTATCCCGCCATTGATTTGAGAGTGAGCAATCTACTTGGAGTTAAGATTCCGCGGCGTTTACGGCGATAGTGCGTCGAATGTGTCGAGGCTGTCGCCTGGGTGTTGCATTGAGGCGACAGAGTGGGCGGAGCCCACGAAGGGGAGCCGCGAGACAGGTGCAAAAGTGCAAATCGGCCTACGGCCGGTGCAAAGGTGTGAAGGTAAGATGCGGAGAAGTGTGCAGAGTAAGTGAGGGAATGGTTGGCTGGAGTATGGTTGGCTAGGTGGAAGGTAGGGGCGTGGTATGAGTAGATTACAGAGTGCAGAGTACGGATTCGAAAGGCATCTCCTGAAAAGTGAGACCGGGGACCGGAAAGGATGCGCGGCGGGCACAAGCGGCTGAAGGCCGTCGCACAACGGACGCGACGCAGTCGCGCCCCTACCCTTAGTTTTTCCAGAGCCACTCGAGGGCGGCCGGGAGCGTGGCGGCGACGGCCTTGCCGTCGACGTGGCCGGCCTTCTTGCAGAAGACGTATTGGTAGGCGTACCCTTTCTTCGCGAGTACGGTGGCCATGCGTTCGTTGGCCTCGACCCAATTGTGGTAGGACGGCGGTACGGGGCGGTCCCAGCCGTTGTCCTTCTCACCGACCTGGAGCCAAATGCGGATCGGTTTCTTGGGCGTCTTCATGATGAGGTTCTCATGGTATTCCCACGCGCCGTGCGGGGTCTTCGGGTCCTCGGGGTATTGCTGGTTCACGAACGTGCCCGAGTAGCTGAGCACACGCCGGTACCATTCCGGGTGATACCAGGCCATCGTGAGGGCCGCCGCCGCGCCCGAGCTGCCACCCATGGCCGCGCGTTCGTCGGGATTCTTGCTGAACACAATGCCGCAGTCCTTGGCCACGCGCGGGAGGATCTCGGTCTCGATGAATTCGGCGTACTTGCCCGACATCGTGTCATACTCGAGCCCGCGCTGGCTGCCCTTGCTGTCGCCGCCGCCGGACTCGACCATGACCGCGACCTGGACGGGGACGCGCTTTTCGGCGATGAGGTTGTCCAACACCGTGGCCATGCGCTTGGTATACCACGGACCATCGGTGACGACGATGAACGGCACCGGCTTGCCGGCGACGTATTGGGCGGGGATGTAGACCTGGACCTTGCGCTTATAGGGGACGACCTCACCGGGTTTGTTCTTGGCGATCCCCGGGTACAGCTTGCTCTCCGTGGACTCGATGACGAATTCCTTGATCGACCCCTTGGGCACCCCGGGCTTGGCGGCCATCTCGGGCGCCGGCTTATAGTCGGGCCCAATAGACGAGTCGTTGGGGCCGGAGGCCGCGGTGGCGAGGCCGGCGGCGAAGAGGAGGATGGGGACGAGGCGCATGGTCATGACGAGGGGACCCCCATTCCAGCCACCCGGCGGCGAAGACGCAATGGATTCTACTTCATTCTTGTTGACCCCAAAACCCGGCCGCAGAGGATGGGTGCCTCGTGATGAACACGCGCAACAGCATCTTCCAGCCCGGAGCGGACATATGTCCCCCCCGCGGAGAGACGCGTTGATTTCACGATAAATCCACCAGTCGACTCCTCCCCTGCCGGGCGTTCATGCGCCCGCGGGTTTCCCGCCTCCGGCCGCCTCGTGTAGTGGCCGCGGGCCTCCTTCGCACGACCCCAACCCTTTAAAAAACTATGAACATTCATCATCTCATCGGAGAAATCCTCGAAGAACTCAAAACCCTCAGGGAAGAAAATGCCTTACTCAGACATGAAGTCGCCGCCCTGCACGCCAAGCTCGAATTGGTGGAGCATAAGGTCGACAGCGTGGCGGAGGAAATGGGGATGATCTAGGGCGCGAACTGTAAGTTCGCGCCCTAGAGAAGAGGAGTGAATCAAGAGGCCGTGCAAAAGTGCAAATCGGCCGATGGCCGGTGCAAAGGTGGAAAGGTGGGGGCGGAGCCTTGCCCCTACCCGCGGGCGGAGCCCGCGAAAGAGGCAAGAGACAGTGGAAGCGCCTGTCCGAACGGGGTCAGGCACCATCGCGTGCACGCGCTGAAGCCAGACCCCAACAGGCGTGGCTAGGTTGGCACGCAGTGCCAACCCTACCAGAGGCAAGCGAGGCAGACTAGGGCAGCACGTGGTGCTGCCCCTACCTCACTTAGACGAGTTTCTTGAGTTCGCCGGAGCTGTCGCCGAACTGGACGTCGCGGATGTCCATGCGGTTCAGCATGGAGACCCAGAGGTTGTTCAACGGGGTTTTCCTTGCCGTACTGGATGCTGCGACCCTGACGGATCGTGCCGCAACCGCGGCCAGCGAGGAGGATAGGCAAGTCGTCGTGGTTGTGGCGGTTAACCGTCGCCGTTACCCCGAACCGTAGACGATCATCGAGTTGGTCGAGGAGCGTGCCGTCGCCTTCCTTCACCGACTTCAAGCGGTTGAGGAAGTAAGCCAACTGCGTGGTGTGAAGACATTGATGTCTTGAATCTTCGCCATCTTCGCCGGGTCGTTGCCGTGGTGGGAAAGGCTGTGGTGACCCTCGCGCACGTTAATGAATGGGTACGAACGGTTGCTACCTTCGTTGGCGAAGACGAACGTCGAGATGCGCGTCGTATCGGTCTGAAACGCCAGGACGACGAGGTCCGCGAGGAGGCGGAGGTGTTCTTCGTAGCTCTGCGGGATGCCAGCTGGGGCCTTGACGCCCGCCGGGAGCTTGGGCGCATTCGAGGCACCCGCTCTGGCGATACGCTGTTCCATTTCGCGAACCGCGGTGAAATATTCGTCGAGCTTACGCTGGTCATCGGCGCCGAGGCGCACGTTCAATTCGCGGAAGTCATCACGGACGGCATCGAGTACGCTCTTCCGTTCGGCGTCGCGGCGCGCGCGTTCGAGGTCGTTACCCGAACCAAACAGACGCTCGAAGATTAACTTAGGGCTGACCTCCTTCGGCATCGGCTGGGTGGAGGAGCGCCAGGACATATTGGACTCGTAGATGCAGCTGTAGCCGGAGTCGCAACCGCCGGCCATTTTGCTGGAATCGGCGCCGACTTCGAGGGAGGCCAAGCGCGTGCGGTCGCCCATGCGAGCGGCGGCGATTTGGTCGACGGAAACCCCGACCTTGATATTAGCACCGTCGGTCTTGCGCGGCTGGGCGCCGGTCAAGTAGGCCGCCATCGCGCGGGCGTGGTCGCCACCGCCGTCACCGTTGGCACGCGCCTTGTCGGCCGTCAGGCCGGAGAGAATTGAGAAGTCCTTGGTCAAGTCCGCCAGCGGCGCGAGGATCGGCGGCAGCTTAGCGGGAGCGCCCCTTCCGTCGCGACGCGCCAGGCACTGGGAACGACGCCATTCGGAATGTAAACGTAGGCCATGCGGTTCGGCGCGGCCTGGGCGATGGGCGTGTTGCCGGCGGCCCAGCTGGTCTGCATGCCCATCTTCTCGAGCCAAGGCAGCGCGAGGGTGACGCCCATTCCCTTAAGGACGGTACGGCGGCTGAGGGCTTTATCGTGTATCATGGCAGAAAAAGATTATTTCTTTTAGGAGGGGTCTGGACGCTTTCAACCTGCGAAATACCGCGACGGAGGCGGAAGGGTTCGCTCAAGACCACGGCCATCACGACGGCGGAGAAGCGGTTTTCGCCCTTTTGGACTGAAAGCACCATCTTATCGAGGGTCGGCTCGTCATAGAACTCCAGCCCCCGGCCCAGGCCGTAGATTAGCAGTTTAGAGGAAAAATCCGGATATACTTCTCGTTGTCCGGTCTTTAAAACCGACTTCAGTTGGGAAGCGCCAGCAAACGTCCGCCCATCGGACAGCTTGCCGGCCGTATTAATGAGCACGCCCTCGTCCATGGTACGACTCCGGCCGATGGCGTCGAACTTCTCGAAGCGAAGCCGATGGCATCCATGCGATTATGGCAGGGAAGCGCAGGCCGGATTAATGCGGTGTTGTTCGAGCCGTTGGCGGAGATTACCGGTGAGCTGCTTTTGGCCCTCGAGCGACGGTACATCTTCGGGAGCGGGCGGTGGGGGCGTCCCGAGA